>CAZONT010000001.1:0-1439 GCA_964581285.1 uncultured Planctomycetaceae bacterium
GGCTCATGCCGAGGACGCCGTCGGGCAGGCCGCTGAGCAGGTGTACGAGCTGCTTTGAGTGATCGGCGGAGAGCGCGGCGGGGGCGGCGCCGGCGATGTCGGAGAGGTCGAGTTTGACTCCTTCGTCGACGCCCGCGAGGAGCTTTGCCGCTTCGGTATGTGCGGATGCGAGGAGTTGTTTCAGCTTCGGTAGATCGCCGCGGGCGACAAGAAGCTCGGCTTTGGCTTCGCGGGGGATGGCGTTGTGCTTGTTGCCACCGGCGAAGGACGCGACGCGGAGGGGGAAGTCGGCCTTCGCCAGCGTGCGGGCGAGCAGCTTGATTGCGTTGCCGCGACATTCGTGGATGTCGCCGCCAGAGTGGCCGCCGCGCAGGCCGGTGATCGTCACGGCGACGGCTTGCTCGTTGGCGCTGGCCGCTGTGAGCGGGAAGGAATGGGAGAGCGTCGTGGTGCGGCCGCCGGCGCAGCCGATGTAGATCGTGTCATCCTCTTCCGAGTCGAGATTGATCAGGCGGCGGGCCTTGACGAGTTCGGGCGAGATGGCGGTGGCGCCGGTCAGGCCGGTCTCTTCGTCGATCGTGAAGAGCAGTTCGAGGGGCGGGCGCTTGAGTTCCTTTGACGTTGCGACGGCCAGGGCGGCGCAGACGCCGATGCCGTTGTCAGCTCCGAGCGTGGTGCCGGTGGCGCGGACTTCGTCGCCGACGACGCGGATGCGCAGGGGGTCTTTGTCGAAGTTGAAGTCGACGTCGGCATTCTTCTCGCAGACCATGTCGAGGTGCGACTGGAGAACGACGGGCGCGGCGCGCTCGGCGCCGGCCGAGGCCGGGACGTCGATGACGATGTTGCCGACGGCGTCGCTGCGGTGCTTCCAGCCGTGCTGTTTGGCGATGGCGAGCACCCAGTCGCAGACCTTGCCTTCGTGCTTGCTGGGGCGGGGGATGGCGGTCAGTTCGGCGAAATAGCGCCAGACATCGGGCGGGTCGAGTTTTCCGAGTACGTCCTTGGCTGTCGTGGTCACGAGATCGCCTCCTTCCAACGGGCGTATTATGCGCGGCGGGCGGCGGGGCGGGCAAATAACGCGGTCGGCGATCGGGAATTGCAGAAAAACGGAGCCGGCGCTATGGTTCCGGCCGATTCACTTCTCAGCCCTGAAGGAGACTCAGACATGTCCGAACTTCCAATGAACATGAGTATTGGCCGCATCGGTCTGCACAAGCTGCAGGCGATCTGGGGCACGCTGGTGGCGCTGGGGATATTGCTTATTTTGCTGGGGACGGTCGCGATCGGATCGTCGGTGTTTGCGACGGTCGTTTCGGTCTCCCTGTTTGGGTGGCTGCTTTTCGTCGGCGGATGCGTGCAGTTGATTCATGCGTTCATGGCGCGGCACTGGCATGGCTGGCTAGTGCCGCTTCTGGGAGCGATTCTGCAGATCATCGTCG
>CAZONT010000001.1:1449-59909 GCA_964581285.1 uncultured Planctomycetaceae bacterium
GAATGATGATTGCCTATAACCCGCTCAAGGGGGCGGAGGTGCTGACGATTCTTCTGGCGGCGGGATTCATGATCAGCGGTCTGTTCCGCGTCGTGGCCGGTCTTTCGATGGACACGCCGCATCGTGGCTGGGTGTTTCTCAACGGATTGATCACGCTGGCGCTCGGCGTGCTGATCTGGCGGCAGTGGCCGGTCAGCGGACTCTGGGTCATTGGCATGTTCATTGGAATCGATTTGTTGTTTGCCGGATGGACGTGCTTGATGCTCGGCTTGGCGGTGCGCCGGCCGGCGAAGGCGGCGGCCGCGGCCGCGGGGTGATGCGAACGGCCTACTCGAAGCGCAGGGCGTCGATGGGGTCGAGGCGGCTGGCGCGCCAGGCCGGGTAGAAGCCGAAGAAGACGCCGACGAGCAGAGCGAAGATGACCGATACCGTCACCGACCACGGGGTGACGATCAATTCCCAGCCCTTGTCCTGATTGATTGATTCGAGCGCTCGCGATGCGCCGACGCCGATGAGGACGCCCACCAAGCCACCGGTACAGCAGAGCAAGATCGCCTCGATCAGGAATTGGCCGAGGATGGTGACGGGATTGGCACCGATCGCCATGCGGAGGCCGATCTCGCGGGTTCGCTCGGTGACGGAGACGAGCATGATGTTCATGATTCCGACGCCTCCGACGACGAGCGAGACGGAGGCGATCACCAGGAGCAGTCGGCTAAACACCTCGGTGGTTTCTTCCTGAAGCTGGGCGTTCTCCGAAAGATCGAAGATGCGGAAGTCGTCCGGGTCGGTCGGGTTGAGGCGGTGACGTTCGCGGAGCAACTGGCGGACCTGTTCGCGAACGACGGGCATGGGGATGCCGGCCTTTGCGGCGGCCAGCATGGTGCCGGATTTTTCCTGGCCGGCGACCTTGGTCTGGAAGGTGCGGAAGGGGAAGACGATGCAGTCGTCGTAGTCGCGGCCGTCGGAGCTGCGGCCCTTCGCGGCGAGCACGCCGACGATCTTGAACGGGACGCGATTCACGCGGATGGTTTCGCCGACGGGGTTGATCGAGCCGAAGAGCTCGCGGGCGGTCGTGCGGCCAATGCAGCAGACCTTGGCGAGGGCGTCGTCGTCTTCCTGGGTGTAGAGGCGGCCCTCGGCGGCGCGCCAGCGGCGGATGTCGAAGAAGTTGGCGAAGACACCCATGACCGACGATTGGTAGTTGGCGTAGGGCGATGCGATTTGCATCATCATGCGGTTGGAGGGAGTCGCGGCGCGGACGTAGGTGCACTGCTGCATGATGGCGAGTGCATCGTCGGTGGTCATGGTCGCGCTGACACCTGCGCCGCCCTGGACGCCCTGTCGCTGGATGCCCCAAGATCCGATGAACATCCAATCGTCGCCCATGGCGGCGATTTCGCGCTGGACCTTCTGCTTGGTTCCTTCACCCATCGCGACCATCGTGATGACGGAGGCGATGCCGATGATGATGCCGAGTGCGGCGAGAGTGGTGCGGACCTTGTTCTTGGCGAGACTCGACGAGGCCTCGCCGAGCGTGGCGAAGAGGGCGGTCAGCGGCCGGTTGCGCGGCAGCGTTCGTCGGGTTTTGATCGCTTCTGCCGGCCGATGCACGTCATTCTCCGCCGTAACGGACGCGTCCTAGTAGTTAAGTCCGTTCTTCCGCACGTGAACGTAGGGCGGTTTCGTTTCGTCGGACTCGCCCTCGAGGACTTCGCCAACGTAGAGCCAGTGGTCGCCGACGTCATGCTTGGCGCGGACGCGGCAGGACAACACGCCGATTCCGTCGGCGAGGGAGACGCCGGCCGCGGAGTCGCGGACGGCCAAGCCGGTGAAGGCGTCCTGGCCGGGCTCGAAGCCCTTGCCGAAGTGTCGGAACATTGCGGTCGCGTCGGTCCCGACCTGGTTCAGGACAAAGTGCTTTGACTCGTCTATCAGGGCTTCGATCGGGCGGCCCTTCTTGACCGCAACGGAGATGGAGAGCGGGTCGAAGCTGGTTTGCTGAACCCAGGATGCGAGCATGCCGGTGCGCTGGCTGCCGTTTCTTGCCGTCAGGATGAAGACGCCGCTGGGGATGCGGCCGACGGCCTTCGCGGTGCGTTGTTTGTCGGGGGCTTCCATCTTTGCAACTCGAATTAGTGGAATTGTAGGTGGCCGTGCGCGAATTGCCAAACCGCGGATGATGGCGGGGTTTTGCGCGGCCGCAGATAATCGCTTTGGTGACATACGTCGTCGAGGCGAATGAATTGGAGCGTCCGTTGGAGCAGCCGGCACTGCGACCGCTGCGTTACGCGTGGCTGGGTGTGGCGGTGCTGGCGGTGCTAATTCGCGCTCCGCTCGTCTTGCAGCCGGCGTGCATCGATCGCAATGGCGTGCAGTTTGTCGAGTTTGCGCGGCAGATTGGCGACGGGCCGGTGAAGGCAATGCAGGAAACGCGACGGCAGCCGGGATTTGCGGCGTTGCTGCTGTTGACGCATAGACTGGTCGGCGGGGTCTTCGGTGGCGATACGCCCGAGGGGTGGCAGCGGTGTGGTGAGCTGCTTGCGCTGGTCGGCGGGGTTTGCGTTTGCCTCGGGTTGTACGCGCTCGCGGCGCGTTTGTTCGAGCCGGCGGTGGCGATAGCAGCGGGGGTTCTGGCGAGCTTGTGGCCGCAGGGGGCGGGGCTTTCGGCACAGGTGCTGTCGGACATGCCGCATCTGGCGTTGTATCTCGCGGCGCTGCTGGCAGCATATTCCGCACTGCGATCCGGCAGCGGCGTACGGCTTGGGCTTGCGGGGGTGCTCGTCGGCGCCTGCTACTTGGTGCGGCAGGAGGCGATCGGGCTGATTCTGGCGGCCGGGTTCTGCTGGCTCGGGTGGGCCGCCGGTCTGAATTGGCGCCGGCGATGCGTGGGACTGGCCATGCTACTGGGCGGATTTGCGCTGGGCGCGGCGCCGCACTCTCTGATGATCGGGGAGTTGGTGCCGAACAAGAATCCGGCGGACTTTCTGAACTGGCTTAACGAGGCCGCGACCAGGCCGGAGTCGCACCCGTTGATGCTGGCGTATTCGGCGACATGGTGGAAGACGCCGGGACAACTGGTCGAGTGGTGGGCGAAGAGCGGGCGCTATGCGATCGCGGGCTTGTTCGTGGTTGGCGTGTTTCTGAAGTCGGGGCCGCCGGCTGAGTCGCAGGGCCGCCGATTGGTGGTCGCGGCTGCGCTCGTTCATATCGCGCTCGTTGTGGTGCGGGCGGAAATCTACGGGGACACAAGCGACCGGTATGTTGTGATTCCGGCGGCGCTGGCGATTCCGTGGGCGGGTGCGGGCTGGGTGTACTTGATGCGATTCGCGCGGGAGCGCATCGCGGCGGAGGGCGTTCGACAGGTTGCGGTGGGGCTGGTAATGCTCGCACCGATCGTGCCGATGGTCGTGTACCTGGTGCGGCCGGTGTATGGCGGCAAGGAGGCGCTACGCGAGGCGGGGTGCTGGCTGCGCGAGCACGCGGACCGGCGGGATCGCGTTCTTGGGCACCGGAACCTCGAGCAGGTGATGTACTATGCGGACCGCGTCTATCCGCACGGCGCGTGGGTGAAGTGCGAACGGGCTGACGGCGTGAAGCGGCTTGCGGCGATCGTCGCGGCAAAACGACTGCGCTGGTACGTGGACGTCGAGGGATCGCATCGCGAGGAACTCGACGAGTCGGCGCATTTTTCGGCGCTGGAGTCGGGGGCGCTTGCGGGGGCTCGGGCGGTATTCTCGGCCGGCATGGCGGGGCGGCGCGTGATTGTCTTTGAGATCGAAGCGCCGGGCGGATCGGAACGGGTGCGATGAAGAACCGCGGCCGGCGACTGCTCTGGATCGTGATCGGCTGCGGGTTGATGGCGTATGCCGTGGTCGATGTTGCGAAGTTCCAAGAGGCAATGCGGGAACGCAAACCGACGCTGAAGCGGTGGCTGCCGCAGGCGGCTGAAGCGGGGCAGGACGCGCGGCTATACGAGCGGCATCCGGATTACCTGTATCCGCCTTTCTTTCTCGTTGTGTTGAAGCCATTGACGCGGGTCTCGCCGGCGACGGCGGCGGTCATCTGGCAGCTTGCGAAGTATGCGAGCATCGTCGCGATCTTCGCGTCGGCGTGGGGCGTGCTCTTGCGGGCGGGGCCGGTGCCGGATTGGGTGAGACTGGCGACGATCATCGTCGCGTTTCGGTTTGTCCACTCCGACCTGCGGCACGGGAATGTGAACCTGTTCATTGCGGCACTGGTGACCGGGGCGGCGTTGCTGTTTGTTACGAATCGTCGGTTCGCGGCGGGGGCGGCCGTGGGCCTGGCCGCGTGCATCAAGGTGACGCCGGCGCTGTGGCTGGCATACCTGGCGTACAAGCGGGAGTGGCGCGGGCTGCTGGGAGCCGCGGCAGCGATCGTCGTCGCGCTCGAACTCGTGCCGGGTGCGGTCATCGGCTGGTCGCTTAATCACGAATTGCTGCACGCGTGGTTTTCGCACTGCATTCGATCATTTGCGGAGGAAGGCCGGATTGACTCGGTGGGCATGAATCAGTCTCTGGCGGCGGTTACGAATCGGCTGTTCGGCTGGTCGGGACTGGCGGCCGACGAACATAGCGTCGTGCTCGTGCAATTGGCTGATGCGACGATTCGCTGGATTCAAAGCGGAGCGGCGATCGCGCTGCTTGGGGTTGCGGCATGGTCGTGCCGCGGTCGATTGGCGGTGCGTGAGTCGGCATTGGTGTTTGCGGTCGAATGGTCGTTGGTTGCACCCGTTACTTTGGCGTTGTCCGGGTACACTTGGACCGGGCATTTTTGTTTGCTTGTGCTTCCACTGACGACACTGTTTGCGTTCCTGGCATCATCACGGACCGATGGTGCGGCTGTCGCGCGGTGGGTCGTTCTGACCGGGACGATTGCTGCGTGCGGGATCTTCGTACTTGCCACTGACCTGCTGACGGCTCCGATCCGCGAGTGGGCGACGCAGATTGGATTGCCGCTACTGGGCGCGATGTGCGTGCTGGCCGCATTGGTGGCGGTTCGGGCTGCGCTGCGAGCCAACGAACGGGGCGATGGCGGGCGCGCGGCGTCATCGACATAATCGCGAGCCATGAACGGCAACGGACACACCGGCCCGCCAGCGAGCGTCTCGACCTCGGTTCGCACCGGCGGCTGGCTGATGCTGATTCTCGTCATCGCGGCGGGACTGCGAATCATGCAGGCGGCACGGCTGGAGTGCATCAGCCGCGATGGTGCGTTTTTCGTGCGGTTCGCGCGGGAGCTGGCGATCGATCCGCGGTTGTACATGCGGGAGGAGAGCAAGCAGCCGGGGTATTCGTTCGCATTGCTGTGGATGGAGCGATCGGTCGGGTGGCTGTTGTCGGGGGATACGGTGCTGGCATGGGAGCGGAGCGGGCAGCTCGTCGCGCTGGCCGCCGGGATTGCGGTCGTGCCGCTGGTGTACCTGCTCGGGCGGCGAGTGTTCGATGCGCGGATCGGGTTGATCGCGGCGGGGCTGGCGGCCGTCTGGTCGCAGGCGGTTGATCTGTCGGCCGATGTGTTGTCGGACATGCCGCATCTGGCGCTGTACCTGGCGGCGATGCTCGCAGTTTTGGCGCTGCTGAAGTCGGGGCGGCTGGCGTGGGCTTTGCTGGCGGGAGTCTGCGCCGGCGCGGCTTACCTGTTTCGGCTGGAGGCGCTGGGATTGCCGATTGCGTCGACGGCCGTGCTGTATTGGAAGCCGGGGGCGGCGCGGCGACAGCGCGTCGTTGCTTCGATCGTTCTTCTGGTGAGTTTCGGAGCGACGGTTGCGCCGTACGTGGCCGTAACCGGGACGCTGACGCACAAGAAGAGCATTCCGCAACTCCTGGAGTCGCCGGCGGAGGCGGCGGCAATGGGACGCGAGTTGGAAGTTGCGGGCGAGGCGGTCAAATCGTTTCTCGAATGCGGGCGGTATGTGCTGCCGGGGCTTGCGATCGCCGGCGTCTTGATGGGCGCGGGGGCGGCGCGACGCGACGCGAGAGACTACGTCATCGTGCTGGCGGCGCTTCACGTGGCGGCGGTGTACCTGCGCGGACGGAGCTTTGGAGAGATCAGCACGCGGTACATGATCGTGCCGGTGGCGCTGAGTCTGCCGTGGGCGGCGCTGGGCGTGTTGGAAATCGGACGGCGGGTGCTTGCGCATTATGTACTTCGAATGGTGACGGGAGCGGCGCTTGTCATCCTGTTGATTGGTCCGCTGCGGCATGCGCCGCAGCACGGAAAGCTTCCGCAGCGGATCGCGGGCGAGTGGATTCGGTCGAACGCGGCGACCGATGCGCGGATTCTGGTTGCGCCGAAGCTGTCGGCGGTGGCGTTTTACGCCGATCGGCGCGATGTCTGGCCCGCGTCAACGGCTGAACATCCGGCCGCCCGGCTTGCAAGCATCGATGCGGCGTCGCCAGCGTGGTTCGTCGATCAACCGGAGCGGCCGGAGGGCGACGATGAGAACGGGCTGCTGCTGGGGCTGTGCCGCGCGCGGGTCGGCGGCGGCGTGCCGAGTTTTGAGGATGGCAAGGATCGCGAGCGCGTGGCGGTGTCTGCGTGGCGGAAGTGATCAGCCGTCGCGGCGGGTCCAGACGTAGGGGATGTCGTTGTCGTGCGGGTCGGCCCGGAATTCGTCGGGCGACTTGTAGTTGTAACACTCGGTCGTCACGTTTACGACCATGCACTCGCAGTCGGAGACGCACATCCAGCCGTGATAGACGCCGGGGGGGATGCGAACCAGTCCGGGAACGTGTTCGGAGAGGTAAACCTCGTTGACCTCGCCGCGGGTCGGCGATTGCTCGCGGCCGTCGTAGAGGCCGATCTTGATTGCGCCGCGAACGCAGTAGAAGTGGTCGGTCTGGAGGCGATGGAAATGCCATGCCTTGACGATGCCGGGATAGGTGGTCGTGAAATAGACCTGGCCGAACTTCTGGAACCAGGGGTCGTCGGCGCGCATGATTTCGCCGAGTCGTCCGCGCTCGTCGGGGAGCACGCGGGCGCGCCTGACGGCAACGCCGTCAATGAGCCCCTTGCGGCCACGGACCATGAGTGATTCGTCTGCGAAAACGACCTTGAGCGTTGGCAGCGTTCCTTTGTCCAGCGGCATGGGTTGAGGACTCCGCGAAGAAGCGATTATCAGCGAATATGGGCCCGCGACATTACGAAGTTGCGCGTGTTGCGTCAACGCGCGCGAGCTTGACATGCCCCGGCGACGGTCGGAAAATGGGGTTTTCCTCTTCGCACCGTGCGGCGCCCGGCACGCGAAATCAACCGACCCGCGTTGAGCTTCCTCCCTGCGGGCATCGCCGGGGAGATCACCGCCAGGGCGAATCGGCAGCGTTCCCGACACATTCGCTGATACGGGTCGGACATGAAGTTGGATCACATCGAGCGAAAACCTGACGCGTCCACCATCGACTCGCTGAAGGCCGGCAGGTCAGGGTCCGTTGCGAAGACCGAGAGTCGTTCGGTGCGCGAAATTGATGCGCTGCCGACCGTCGACGTCATGATTGTCTGCTACAACTCGGAGCGCTGGCTCGACGGGTTCGTGGATGGGCTGTCGCGGCTGAATTACCCGGCCGATCGGCTGCGGCTTGTATGCATCGACAACGGCTCGAAGGACCGAACCGTCGAGCGGCTGCGGGCGGCGGCGTCGAAACTTCCGTTCGGAGCCGAGATTGTCGCCGGGGAGCAAAATCGCGGGTTCGCCGGCGGGTATGGCGAAGCGTTCCGGCGGGGGGCAGCGGAATACTACTTCGTCGTCAACGTAGACACGGTCGTTGAGTCGGATGCGGTGCGGCGGTTGATTGCGGCGCTGAAGTCGGATGCGACCATCGGGATCGCCGAGGCGAAGCAGGCGCCGAACGAGCATCCGAAGTACTACGACCCGATCACCGGCGAGACGAGCTGGTGCAGCGGCGCGTGCATGATGGTCCGGGCCGAAGCGCTGCGGCAGGTGGGGGGATTCTACGAGCCATTTTTCATGTACGCGGAGGATGTCGACCTCTCGTGGAGGATGTGGCTGCACGGCTGGCGGTGCGTCTATGTGCCGGATGCGGTGGTGCAACATTTCACGGAAGAACTCGATCCGGGCCGGAATCCGCAATGGCAGCATTACTTCAGCATGCGGAACGGCGCGCTGATGCGCGTGATGTACGGAAGCCCGGCGGACATTCTCGTTCACTTCGCGGCGATGTTGCGGATCTCGATACTGTCGCGCGCGCCAATGTGGCATCGCCGGCTCGTGCTGAAGGCAATTGTGGGGTCGCTGCGGCGACTGACGAAGGCGTGGAAGGAACGGCGAAGCCGGGCGGCGCGCGGTGGGCATCCGTGGGTTTTCTTCAACGGCTGGCTGTACGGCCGACATGCGCGCGATTTGTCGCTCAAACACGATACAACGGACCTCTTCGGCGCGCTGGGCACGGCCGAGCGAACGATCGACCGGCCCGTTTCGACGACGGACCACATCGTCGCGCGGGAGCGGGTCCGTGTCGGGAGAATCGACCGCCGGGCGATCCAGATGTTTGACACGGCGGAGGTTGTGTTCCACGTCGATGTCCCGTCGCCGACGGACCTGTGCGGCGCATTTGCGGCACCGGAGGATGCGTGGAAGCCCGATTCGGCCGCGGTCTTCACCGTGCGACAGGATGACGAGGTCATCTGTCGCGAAGAGTTGCAACCGCGTCGGGACCGGGCGCCGGGCTGGCGGCCGTTTCAGGTTGGGTTGAGTCGATCACGACAGGGTCGGCCTTCGCGGATTTCGCTTCGGTTCGAGCAGATCCACGAACTCGAGTGGGGCCTGATCGGCGACTTGCGTTTGAAACACCGCGCGTCACCCATGACACCGGAGACGGCCGGCGGAGCGGGACGCGATACGCCGCGGGTGTCGATCGTCATACCGACGCACAATCGATGCGACCGGGTCGGGCGCGTGATACGCCGGATCATGACCCAGGAGGCGCCGCGCGAGTTGTACGAAGTGATCGTGGTCGACAGCAATTCGTCGGACGATACGCCGGCCGTCCTGCGGCGGCTCGAGGCGGAGTATGACTCGCTCAAGGCCCGGCGGTGCGAGCGACCGGGCGCGGCGGCGGCACGGAATCTTGGACTCACGGAAGCGCGCGGGGAGCTGATCATCCTGCTGGATGATGACATCCTCGTGGGGTCGGACTTCCTGCGGAAGTACCTCGCGGCGTATCGGTGGAACGGCAATCGGGTGCTGCTCGGCCAGATCGTCGCGCCCTGGGAGGACAGCGTCGATCCGTTTCATCGCTATCTCATGCAGGCGCAGGACGTCAATCGGTACGACTTCGCGGACCCGTCCGACGTGCCTGCGAGTTACTTCTACACGGCGTGCGTGGGCATTCCCCGGGCGGCGCTACGCGGGCTTCGGTTTGACGACAGCTTCATGGTATATGGCGTCGAGGACATTGAGTTCGGCTACCGGCTGCTGAGGGACGGCGTGCGGATGACCTACGTGCCGGAGATCGAGGTCTGGCATGAGTACTATCCGCACTACAGCGGCTTTCGGTCGAAGAAGTACAAGGCCGGGTATTCGCTCGGGTATTTCCTGGAGCAGCACCCCGGGCTGGCGACGCAGTTCACGTTCGAGCGACGGGTTCGATGGTTCGCGACGATCGTGCGGGCGACTCAGTGGCTTCTGTCGCCGCTGGCGGGTCTGTCGTACCTGCTTGAACGGATTCGCTATCGCAGCGGGCCGGTCGGACGGCTGCTTTACCGGTGGATGTATTTTGACCTGCGGTTGCGGATGTACGCCGGCATGCGCCGGTTTCGGCGTGGAGCGACACCGCCCCTCTGAAAGCCATGAACGAACCGGCCGTACCACAAACTGCGTCCGCTACACCTGAACGGCGCGACCCTCGTGCGACCGCGCTGGATGTTTTTTACGGCGCAGCGGTGCTGGTGCTGTGTATTTGCATCTGGCAGGCGAGTCGGCCGAGCTGGTTTCCGCCGTCGTATCGACAGGAGAGCCGGCCGCTGCTGACGGCGGTCCAGGAACTGCGCGACGGGCTCGATTCCAATTCGCGGGTATGGATCGTCTGCCAGGACGACGAGGAGCATGATTTGAACTGGCGGCGGATTGCCTACGGGTTGATTCCGCGGCGCGTACTGTATCTTCCGCGAAACATCCGGCCGCCAGACGAGGTGTCGCCGCGCGTCGTCGACCCGGAGCAGGGCTCGCGCGGATCGCTCCACAGTGATTCGATCGCGTTCAGCGATGCCGAGAATCTTCGACGGTACTTGCGAAACATGCAGGTCACGCACATGGTTGTTGTGAACGACGATCCGACGTTTGCGACACTCACCGGCTTCGATCGTCCCGCCGGTCGCATGTACCTTGTGCGGTTCGATCCAGTCACGGGTCAACTTGCGGAGCTACGAAGTGTCCCGCGACCTTGAGGCATTTCGTACGTTCCTCGCATCTCCTGCGGCGGCCGTCATGGGGGTCGTGGTGGGGGAGATCGTCGTTTACTTTCTGGCGGGGCGGGTGGTGGCCGCGCTGTTGACGCGTCGGGGTCGCGCGTTGGGGCGGGATTGGTACACCGCCGCTTACGTCGCGGTCGGTGGGTTGGCAGTGAACTTCGTTGCGTTCCTGGTGCTGTTTGCGGGGGTTCATTCGCTGCGAGGCGCTTACCTGATCGCGCTGCTGCCATTCGTGGCGGCGGCGATTTTTCGGCGGCGCGAGGTGTTCAACTTTCGGGTCGGATGGGCGCTGCTTGTTCTGGTGCTGATGGTTTTCGCGTTTCGCGTTCCCGGAGCGACGCTGTTGCAGGC
Organism: uncultured Planctomycetaceae bacterium; assembly: GCA_964581285.1. Taxonomy (GTDB): domain Bacteria; phylum Planctomycetota; class Phycisphaerae; order UBA1845; family UTPLA1; genus SpSt-539. Next base: position 12,250 of record CAZONT010000001.1, read on the forward strand.
CGAGCCGCAGATGTGGGACGAGTTCACGCATTGGGCCGGGCGTGCGCGGCAGATACTGCTGCTGGACCGGCTGCCGGTGGCGGGTGAGCCGCTTTCGGGGGTCGCGCCGCACTATGGATTATTTGCGACGATGCTGGCTGTGGGCTCCTACGTGCCATTCGGCCGCGAGGTTGTCGGGGCCGGGATCGCCTGGAGCCTGATCTTTTCGATTCTGATGGCCGTTCACAGCTATGAGTTCCTGCGGCGGCACGGTGTTTCGCGGCTCTTTGCGGGGCCGGCGTGCACGTGGTTTCTGGCGTGGCTGATGCGCGGCCAGAGTTTGCTGTCGACGAGCATGTACGCGGATATTTTTGTCGCGGTCGGAGGCACGCTGGCAGTCCTGCACCTGTGCGACTTCGGGCTGCCGCCGGCGGGGGAGGCGCGGCGGGCGGAGGACGGACTGCTGGCGGCATGCGGGCTTGGGATTCTCGTGTTTACGAAGACGACGGGCGATGTGATCGCAGCGGGAGCGATTGGTTATGCCGGCGCGGCCGTGGTGATCGGCGCGATTTGGAGACGTTCGCCGCGCGCGATTCCGGCCGGGTGGCTGGCGATCATGCTGGCAGTCGTTCCGGCGGTTGGCATTCGCGCGGCGTGGATGGGATATGGCCATTTACACAATCCAACGGCGGAGCAGTTGCTGCTGGAACGGGGCGGGCGGGCCACGGATGTCATTCACGCTCCCGAGGTTCCGTGGGCGAAGATGATTGGCATCACGTTTGACGGCATCGCGCACGAGGAGCCGTACTCGGTGCTGCTGGCGGCGTTGCCGGGCTGCATTCTGCTGGATTTCTTCCTGCGCGCGGCGAGCGGCCGGCGACCGCGATCGGCGCGGCTGAGCATGCTGGTCGGCTGGATGCCGCTGGTCGTGGTCATGTTTGCGATTGTGCTGAATGTGACGTTCGGGCCGTCGCGCGCAAATCTGGACGGCGGGCGGTATCTGGCGGCGGTGCTGCCGGTGCTGTTGTGTTACCTGGTGTCGGTCGGTGCGCGCTTTGCTGAGTGGGCCGTTTCCTTCGATAGCGGCGTTCTGTACACTCGGGATGCGGCGACGAGCCCGGTCGATTCGGGGCCGAAGACCGCCTGATTTCAACCCTTCTGAGTCGAACTGGTTTGCCAGGCCCGTGCTCGAATCGCGATCCACGAGAGAGTCAGCCCCGACAATCCGCGTGCCGCGGCGGGTGGCCGTGTTCACGGGGCATTTTTATCCGCATGTGGGCGGCGTCGAGCGATTCAGTCTTGAGCTGTGGCGGCGGATGGCGGCGCGCGGCTGGGACGTGCGACTGCTGACGAGCAACACGCATGGGGCGGCGGCGTCGGAGCGGGTTGAGGGGATCCACGTCGTTCGATTGCCGGTGTTCAAGGTAGTGAGCAACCGACTGCCGGTGTTGCTGCCGTCGCGAGCGCTGTGGCGGGCGGTTCGAGAATTGCGCGAATGGTCGCCAGACGTGATCGTCACGAACACGCGGTTTTTCAGCACGAGCGTGCTGGGGGTCGCGCTTGCGGAGCGATGGAACGTGCCGTGCCTGCACATCGATCACGGGTCGGATCACATTCGAGTCGGATCGCCGGTTGCCAATCGCGTGGCGGAGATGATCGATCACTCGATCGGGAGCTGGGTCGTACGGCGGGCGACGCGGTGTGTAGGCGTTTCGGGGGCTGTCGCGCGATTCGTCGAACATCTCGGGCGTTCGGGGGCGGGCGTTCTGTATAACGGCGTCGATACGGCAGCGTTCTCGCCGGGGGACACAGCGGGCCGCGAGCGGCTGGGCTTGTCCCGCGACGATTTCCTGGTGCTGTTCGTCGGGCGACTCATCGAGGACAAGGGCGTGATGCATCTGCTCGATGCAATGGATCGGCTGAATGGGGCGACGCGGGCGCAACTCGTGGTTGCCGGGGACGGTCCACTCATGCCGGCCATCCGGGCGCGGACGGCGGGGCGGGCGAACGTGCACCTGCTGGGATTTGTGTCGCCGCAGGAGGTGGGTCGGCTGATGTGCGCGTGCGACGTGTTTGTGCACCCGTCGAACTATCCGGAGGGATTGCCGACTTCGATTCTTGAAGCGGGGGCGGCGGGTGCAGCGATCGTGGCGACGCCGATGGGGGGAACGGAGGAGATCGTGCCGACACCGGCACATGGGCTGATTGTGCCGCCGGCGGATCCGCCGCGGCTGGCCGAGGCGATTTCGCGGTTGGAGCGGGACCGGGCATTGCGGGCTTCGCTCGGGCGGACAGTCCGCGAGCATGTGCAAAGGACGTTTGACTGGGAACGCATCGCCGACGCGGCGGAGGCGGAGTTGAACGCGCTGATCCCGTCGGCGGCAGAGGTTCGCCGATGAGCAGGGTTTACCGCGTGGCGATCATCGGGGCCGGCAACATTACGAGCTTGCGGCACATTCCGGCACTGCGCGGAAGCGGGCGGACGGAAATTGTGGGTGTGGTCGATCGGCACGAGGATCGCGCGCGGCGTGTGGCGGAACGCTTTCGGTTGCCGCATTTTGGGACCGACATTGCTGCGGGCTGGATGAACGACGTGGAGGCGGTGTCGGTTGGCGTGCCGCCGTTTGCGCATGCGGCGGTGGCGTCGGCGTTGCTTGGGGCGGGAAAGCATGTGTTGCTTGAGAAGCCGATGGCGCTGACGGTCGACGAGGCGGAGGGGCTGGTGCGACTGGCGAAAGCAAACAGTCGCATCCTCGCGCTGGTGCACAATTTTCAGTTCGCGCGATCGGCGATCAAGCTCGAGCAACTGATCCGGGACGGGAAACTGGGTGATGTCCGTGGAATCCTCTGTTTCCAACTCAGCACGACGGAACGCCGGCTGCCGGTATGGGCTGAGGAGCTGCCGCTCGGACTATTTTACGACGAAGCGCCGCATCTGCTGTACCTATTGCGGGCGTTTGGAGGCGATGTCAGCGTTCGGTCGGTCTCGGCGACGCCGTCTCTGATCGGGCGTACGACGCCGGCCGTGATCACGGCGCATCTGTCGGCCGGTTCCGTCCCGGCTGTGCTCTACAACAATTTCGAGGCGCCGGTTTCGGAGTGGCACTTCGCGGTGCTGGGCACAAAGCAGATGGGCGTCGTCGACGTGTTTCGCGACGTGCTGGTGCGGCTGCCGAACGACAACCAGCATCTTGCGATGGATGTCATGCGGACGTCGGTCGCGGGAATTCGCACGCACCTGGCAGGCGTTTTCACGTCGGGCCTGGCGATGCTTCGTGGCAAGCTGCTGTATGGGAACGATGAGGTCGTCCGGCGGTTTCTCGACGCGATCGAGACGGGGCGGGCGCCGGCCGATATCTCCGCCGAGGACGGACTGGCCGTGCTGCGGTTGCAACACGAGATCGTCCGGCTCGCGGGCCGTTGATGCGGCGGGTGAGGGGCGTGTTGCATCGGTGTGGTCGGGAAAGTCTAATGATTTGCTGATGCAGCGAATCGCGTACGTCATTCCGGCATTTAATGAGGGGCGCGTCATTGGCGACGTGGTCGCCACGCTGCGGCGCGAGGCGCCGGCGGGGCTCGTGATCGTTGTTGACGACGCGTCGAACGATGGAACGCGCGAGGCGGCTGGTGCGGCGGGGGCGATTGTGCTGCGGCATACGATCAATCGCGGGCAGGGGGCGGCGCTGCAGACGGGGTTCGACGCGGCGATCCGGCTGGGAGCGGATGTCGTTATTACATTCGATGCAGACGGGCAGCACCGGGCGGACAACGTCCGGCGATTACTCGACGCGCTCGAGACATCCGGGGCGGATGTGGCGCTCGGCTCGCGGTTTCGGGGCGAGGAATCGGAGATGCCGGCCGGGCGGAAGACGCTTCTGAAGTTCGGTTTGCTTTTTACGCGCGTCGTTTCGCGGATTCGTGTGAGCGATACGCATAATGGGCTGCGGGCGTTTCGTGCATCGGCGCTGGCGAAGATTCGGATCAGTGAGGATCGCATGGCGCATGCTTCGGAGCTGCTCGATTTGATTGCGGCAGGTGGGCTCAAGTACGTCGAAGTGCCGTGCTCGATTCGGTATACCGACTACAGCATGCAGAAGGGGCAGCGGTGGACCGGCGCGCCGCGGATTGTGTTTGACTTCCTGCTCGGGAAGTTGTTCCGATGAACCATTCGCCAGGCCCGGGAATCACGTTATTCCAGATCGTCACGATTGGCGTGCTCGTCGTGCTCGTGGCGTACAGTCTGCGGGCGTGGCTGGTGCTCGGACGGCGGCGGATGGCGCTTGCCTGTCTGCTCTTTCTGAGCGCCGGCATCGCCATCGCGTTTCCGAAAACGACGCAATTCATTGCCAATCGGCTTGGAATCGATCGCGGCGCTGACCTCGTCGCGTACATGACGACGTTTGCCGCGATCGGGTGCTACTTTTTGACGCTCTACAGCCATCGCCGGCTGAGGATGCAGATTACGGAATTAACGAGGCAGCTTGCGCTTTCGCAGCTTCCGCCGCGCGAATCGCTGCCACCGGAGTGGCGTCAGACGGCCGCTGTGGCGGCCGATGAGTCGCGATAGGCGGGGACGATCTCGCTCGGCTCGCCATCCATCGCCACGACACCGCCTTTGATCCATACGCAGCGATTGCAGTATTCCTCGATCAGCGCCATCTGGTGCGAGACGAGGACGACGATGCGCGAACGGTTGAGCAGGGCCCGCATCCGGGCACGGGCCTTTTCGACCCAGTGGATATCGCCGACGCTGAAGACTTCATCGAGCAGAAGAATCTCCGGGTCGATTTCGGTGGCGACGCTGAACGCGAGGCGCTGCTGCATGCCGGAGGAGTAATACTTCACGGGGGTGTCGGCGAATTCGTGCAGTTCGGCGAAGTCGAAGATCGGGCCGACCTTGCGGATCATCTCGCGCTTGGGGAAGCCCATGATGGCGCCGGTCAGGAAGATGTTTTCGCGGCCGCTGAGTTCACCGTTGAAGCCGATGCCGACCTCAAGCAGCGGGACGAGGAAGCCGTGGCGACGGACGCGGCCGGACGTGGGGGGGTAAATGCGCGAGATGACCTTGAGCATCGATGACTTGCCGGCGCCGTTGTCGCCGATGAGGCCGACGCGCTGGCCGGGGGTGATGTTGAGACTGACGTTTCTGAGGGCGGTCACTTCGGTGTAGGGCTTGGCGTAGCGGCGGCGGGCGAGGGCGTTGACGACGGCCTCCTTGATCGAGCGACCGCGCGTGGAATAGACGCGAAACCGAAGTGTGACATCCTCAACGGCGATGAAGTTCTCGGGCATGGGTGGTATCAGAGCGCGAAGATCAGCTCGTCCTCATTCCGCCAGAAGACCGTCAGACCGAACGCGAGGACGACGAGCGACGTTACCACGGCGGTCGCCAGTTCCGACGGCGTGGGGAGCGTGCCGTGGTAGATCGGCCGATGGAACATCTCGATGATGCTGAACATGGGGTTGATCTTAAAGAAGTAAACGTACTTGTGGGGCATCTGGTCCAGCGGATAAATGACGGGCGTCAGATAGAACCAGGCGCTCAGGAAGACCGAAATCAGGTGCTGCATGTCGCGGAAATAGACCGTGACTTTGGCAGCCAACGCTCCCAGCCCGACAGCCATGCTTACGACGCACAGGAAGGACAACGGCAGGATCGCGAGGGCCGGCGTGAGTTTCAGGCCGACGATGGGGCCGACTGTGAGGAGCAGGACGAATAAGGACAGGACAAAGGTGATCAGATTCTGGAGAACGAAACTGATCGGGAAGATCAACTTCGGGAAGTATTGACGCCGGAGCATTGTCTCGGCGTTGACGATGGACATGGCACAGCCGTCGATGGACGAGGCGAAGAAGCTCCACGGCAGGACGCCGGAGAGAACGTAGAGGGGGAACCGACCGGTTGCCGGAAACAGGAGCGAGAAGACCGCGCTGATAACCAGCATTTGCAGGAGTGGGTTCAGCAGGGACCAGAAGAAACCCAGCGCGGATCGGCGGTATTTGACCTTGAGATCCTGCGCGACGAAGTTCTTGATGACTTCGCGGAACTGCCAGAGTTCGCTGATTCGGCCGACCGGCCCCATGGAGTGTCTTCGCGAAACGTCGGCGGACAAGCTCAGCCACGCGGCGAAGCTCGGCCGGTCATGCGAGTATCGAGACAGCGCCGCGAAGCGTCAAGACGTGGGGCGGACTTCGATCGATGTCGGGCGGCGTCGGCGGGCGTTAAGCTACTGCGCAGCTCGGGGGGCTACGAACGGAGTAACAGATGGATACGCTTCTGACGGTGGTCAACGCGATCTGTGAGGGGACGTCCGAGGCGGTCGGCGCGATTCCCGTCTATGGGCCGATCTTTTCGCAGTATGTCCAGTGGTTGTGTTTCTTCCTGCTGTCATTCCTCGGCGCGAATGCGCAAGTCTGATGACCCGCGGCCGGCCGGCAGGCAGAATGTCACGCTCGCGGGGGCGGGAGGCGTCCGTACTTTCCGAGTTGCTGAATCGTCGCGCGGAAGTCGCGCGGCGGTTCGGCCTGGAACTGGAGAGGAATGCCCGTCGCCGGGTGCAGCAGTTCGATGCTCGCGACGTGGAGACTCAGGCGGGCCAGGAGGGGATTCTCGACGCCGCGGCGATTGGGGCGATAGCCGGCCTTGAATGAAGAGAGCATCAGCTCGCGACCTCCGCCGTAGAGGTCGTCGACTGCCAGCGGCATGCCGATCGCCTGGAGGTGGGCGCGGAGTTGGTGACGAAGGATCGGCCGGGCGACGCATTCGATGACGGCGTGGCCGGCAAAGGCCTCGACCAGTCGCCAGTCGGTTCGGGACGGTTCGCCCCGTTCCGTATCAATGCGGACACGTCCCCATGGCTGGCGGGGAATTCGGAGGGGTTGCTCGATGCTGCCGGAGGCGGCGGGCAGCGTCGCACGGACGATGGCGAGCCAGCGCACGGTCATGCGCCCATCGCGAATCTGCTCCTGCAGGGCCGGGACCCAGCGGTCGCGACGGACGATGGCGACGAGACCGCTTGCACCATCGTCGACGGGAAAGACAACCGCGGCGGGCGGCTCCAACTCGAGCTGTTCAAGCAGACCGGGCTCCACGTCGTCGGATCGCAGGGAGAGCCGGGCCGGCTTGTCGACGATTAAAAGTTCGTCGTCGGCGAAAACCTGGCGGAGTGCGATGGGTCGAGGTCCGACGCGCGGGCCTTCGAGAACGGCGGGCGCTCCGTCCAGGTCGGACGGGGTCAGCTCCTCGATGATTTCGTCTCCATCTTCGTCGAATGAACGACGCCGACCCATTTTCGCACCCTCGCAGTTCGTCGCGCTGCCGGCTATGGCAATGATCCAAGCAGATCGTCGCGCCCCGGCAGGCCGGCGACGATGTATACATCCAGCAGTTCGTTTGTCCTCACGGCCGGTTCGACCTCGATTGAATAGACCAGCCGCTTTTTCGGGTCGTCGCCAATAGCGGTCACGCGACCGATCGTCATCGGGGCGGCGAGGCCCGGCGTGTCCGGGGCCGAGATGACAAGGTCACCCACGCGGATGCGATTGGGGTCCGGGATGGCGTCGCCCGTGGCGGCCACGAATCGTTGAGGAACGTCTTCGATGACCATCGTGCCGTGCCCGCGGCCGCGGAGGGTTGCGGGATAGTCGATGGTGTGGACGCGGCCGGATTCGATTCGGGCGACCCGGACGGCCGTACGGGCATCCAGATCGGACAGCAGGGCCATTCTCGCCATGTAGGGCTGCACGAACTCGATTCGCCCGATGAGGGCTTCGCGCGAGAGGACGTGAAAGCCGCGTTCGACGCCTTCGTAGCCGCCGGCCTCGACGAACATGCGAGAGACGACCCAATCCTGCCAGCGAACGCCGCGCGTGGCGCCACGCGACAGCAGGGCCGACTCGCGTGCCGCGACCACGTCCCTCGCCACGACGCGGGCCGGAATGAGCCGGATGCTCGGGACGATAAATTGATCGCGAAGGCCGCGGAGGTCGGCGTTCTCACGCCGGAGCCGGTCCAGCAAGCCGTTCTGAAATACGAGCTGGCGCTCCAGTTCGGCGATTTGCGTGGTCGGCGTCGCAGCATCCCCCGTCGGGAGCGCCGGAGCGATGCGGCTCATCGAGCGCAGCGTCTTTGCGCCGGCGGCCTGCATCACGGCCTGCGCGGGAACGAGAAGCTGGGTCAGGCCTTTCAGCCAGTCAGTCCAGCTACTCGGCGCGAGCAAGGCCGCGGCCGAGAGCACCATCAGGGCGGCGAAGACACGCGGCTTGTTGATCGCGGCGGTGAACCTCGGCATGCAGCCATCGTATACCAATCGAGGGGCTGTTTCACTGAATCACGCTTCGTCGTATGGTATCGGCCGCGGCCCGACCGATGGCGTTGCGGGCCGTGACGGAAGAGACGCGGATGGCCGAACTGATCGTCTTTGAGGACGCGGGCTGGCGGGATTTGCTGCCGCTGACCTACTGGCGCGGGGTGTTTGACCTGCGCTGCGGGGTTGACAGTCTGCTCGACAAGATCGAGCGCGCGAGCGGGGCGGGGGCGGAGTTGCGCGCGCGGCCGGAGCTGGCTGCGGTGCTGCGGGCGCGCCAGCCGCGGACGGTCAATTCGGTTGAGACGCTCAAGTCCTGCCTGTTCGTGAACGGGCGAGTGCTGCTTCGATCGGCGATCGACCTGCCGCTTGGAACCGCGGCTTGGCGCGGCGACACGCTTTTGGCGGCGCACGTGCAGTCGGCGTTTGCGAATAAGCTGACGGCCGAAGTAGTGATCGATAGGGCGAAGACGCGAGAGGTGCTGAAGGGCGTCGCTACGGAGCAGCTCCCGCCGGAGTCGTTCGAATTGATCGACTACCCATGGCAGCTCATCCAGCACAACGAGGGTGAACTGCGGCGGCAGCTGGCGGCGGTTCGGCCGCAACGGGTCGGCCGGGTCATGGATGGGGCTCATCTGATCAACGAGGGTGCGATCCACATTGGACACGGCGCGACGATCAAAGCCGGAGCGGTTCTTGATGCGGAAGGCGGGCCGGTTTTTGTCGCGGACAACGTGATGGTCTCGCCGAACGCGACGTTGCAGGGACCGTGTTTTGTCGGGCCGCACTCGCTGGTGCAGCCGGCGGCGATCATTCGCGAGTCGTGCAGCATCGGGGCGTGGTGCAAGGTCGGCGGCGAAATCGAGGGCACCATCTTTCACGGGTATTCGAACAAGCAACACCACGGATTTCTGGGGCATTCGTATGTCGGCGAGTGGGTGAACCTCGGGGCGGGGACGGTCAACAGCGACCTCAAGAACACGTACGGCAAAGTTCGCGTTGCGATCAACGGCCGGGCGATCGACACGGGGCAGATGTTTGTCGGGGCATTCATTGGCGATCATGCCAAGACGGGCATTAATGTTGTCCTACCGACCGGCTGCGTGATCGGATTTGGGGCGAATGTCTTCTTGAGTCGTCACGCGCCGAAGTTCGTGCCGTCTTTTGCCTGGCTGACTGACGAGCGGCAGGCGGAGTATGAGCCGCAACGCGCGTGGGCTGTCGCGCGGACCGTCATGGCGCGGCGGAAGGTGACGCCGTCGGCCGAAGATGAGGGGTTGTTCCTCGCCATCCCGGCGCTTGCCCGACGAATTGAGTCGATAGCGTAGGGGTCCTACTCGCCGGTTGGCTCCGTGGGGTGCGGCGAAGACTGGTCCGACGCGGGGGCCGCATGCGGGGCCGGGGCCGGGTGAGGCGCGGGTGCGCCGCCGGATTCGGCGCCGCGCGAAGCCGACGCGACTGCCGGGCTGCCGCCGCCTTCCTTTACAAAAATGTAGTAGAGCTTGCCTTCGCTGTAGGTGAAGCCGGCCTGCTTTCCGGCTTCGTCGCCGACGCCGGTGAAGATGTCGCAGCGGCCGGCGGCGCGAATAGCGGAGCCGCGATCCTGGTCGAGGGCGAATCCGTTGTACTGGCGCGGATTCGAGCCGCCCTCGCCGGGCATGGAGGCGACCTGGATGAATGAGAGGCAGGCGCGGGGGAAGACGTCCTTGTCGGTTGCGATGCTGTAGGTGGGCGTCACCTTTTCGTTCAGGCACCCGAACGGCCCGCCGGGGGCCGGCTGGAAGAAGACGTACCGCGGATTGCGCCAGCAATAAGTGTCGATGTCTTCGGGGTGCTGGTGGAAGTACTCGATCATCGCATTGAGCGAGAGACTTTCCTTGGGAATCTTCCCGTCGGCGACGAGTTCCTTCGCGATCGACTTGTACTCGTGGCCGTTGTTCGCGGCGTAGCCGATTTCGTAGATGCTGCGGTCGGCCATGCGAATCTGGCCGGAGCCCTGGACGGTGACGACGTAGGTCTGGAATCGATCGCCGAGCCAGACGAGTTCCTGGCCGGCCAGTCCGCCGCCGGATTCGATTTGCTCGCGTGTCTTCCACGGACCGCCGGCGGGATTTCCTTCGACGTCCTTGGCGAATCCCTTTGGCATTTTGTAGATCGGCGCGTTGAGAGTTGCAGTGCGGGTCTTGCTGCCGTCGAAAATGGGCGTGTAGTAGCCGGTGTAGAGGACGGTGCCGCGATCGTCGCAGCCGACCGACTGGTAGACGTCGAACTTGTCGCGGATGATCTGGTTCAGCTCTTCGGGGCTCTTGGCCTGGCTGAGCACTTCGCGGAAGAGGATCAGACTCGCGACGGCGCGGTCATGCGAGATGTCGCCGTAGGGGAAATAGCGCTGGGATGATTTCTTCGAAAGATAGTGGAGACTGCGGTCGATTGCTTCGCGCAGCTTGGTCGATTGCGAAGAGTAGAAGGCGGCGCCGAAGTCGGGGTACATCGAGGGATCGATCTTTCGCAGCGCCAGTGCGCCGGGCGGCAGGGGCTTGTCGTAATCCTTGCCGGCATCGGGCAGGGCGATCGGAATGGGCTCCGGTTTGGGGCAGCCGGCGATCAGTGCGACGAGCGCGAGTCCAGCAAATGTTCGGCGGTGAGCCTTCGACATGATCCGACTCCTTTCGGATGACCCCGCGACGGACTCGTGAAGTGCGACGCGGGCTAACAATCCTTTGGCGGGGAGTCTAACAAAAGAGCAGCGGCAGGCAACTCGGGTCACCTGCCGCTGCGGAAATGGCTTTGGTTTCCGGGAGGGATCCTGATCGTCTAGCCGCGACCGCCGCCGCCGCCCCCACGACCGCCCGGGCCGCCCCATTGCGGGGGCGTAATGCCGCGCTCCTTCATGCGTCCTTCGAGGGCCTGGCGGTAGGCCATGCGGCGAGCCCGCTCATCGGGGTTTCGCGACTCGGAGCGCGACTTGCGCTCTTCGCGGGAGGCATTGCCGCCTCCGAAGAGGTTGCGCATGCGTTCGCGAGCCTTTTCGCGGTCCTGCTCGGACATCTCGGTGCGGCGCTTCTCAAATTCCTTCATGCGCTCCTGCATTTCGTCGATTTCCTTGTCCAGAATTTCTTTCTTCTTTTCTGCGGAGGCCTTGAAGTACTCGTCCATTTCTTTGCGCTCGCGCTCCTCGCGCATCGCGCGCATGTTTTCCATGATCTGGCGGCGCTGATCGTCGGTGAGGTCTTCGCGCTCCATGACCTGTCGCATAGTCTCGAAACCGCGCTGCGGCGACTGGATTTCCTTGAGACTGGCGACCTGAAACTCCTTCGGAACTTCGACTTGTGGTTTCTCGGGTTCCGATTTCGACCGAGTCAGCCCCCAGACGGCCGCTCCGGCGCCGGTCATGCAGGCAACTGCGACAATGATCATCTTTCGTGAACTCAAAAATGACGTTTCCATAGTTGGACCTCGCTCAGCGATTCTCAAAGTCGGTCACGTGACCGTCATAGTACAGGTATCGCCGGGCGCCTTCCTGGCCCGGGATGCCGTGGAAGTTGTTGTAGTCGCGCATGATCCAGATCGTCGATTCCTGGAGCTGGTCGCCGCTGCCCTGCTGGATGCGCTGCACGACGTCTTTCATGGTTCGGCCGCCGAGGCGCGGCTGGGTTCGGTATTCGTAGCTGGATCGCTCGGACTCGAAGTAGCTCTTGCCGTTGTTTGGATCGTCGCGCGGCTCGCCGCCGAGGTCGTCGGGGCACTTGAAGGCCTTCTCATTCCCGACATGGTTTGCGAGGACGTCGGAGATGTAGATCGGCTCGGTGACATCGTCGACCGGCGCCGTTCCCATCGAGGGCATGAAGGAGGCGTAGGGGAAGATGTCGCCGCTGTCGCGCATGTAGGAGGAGAGTCCGAGTCCCATCTCGCGCAGATTGCTCGAACAGGCCGTGCGACGTGCGCGGGCCCGTGCGCCGGAGAGGGCGGGCATGAGAATGGCTACGAGCGATCCGATGATCGCCACGACCACCAGCAATTCGATCAGCGTGAAGCCGCGCTTGGCCGGCATAGAACCCTCATTGGATCGATCAGACGGGCGATCTGTATTATAACGGCCGAATCCCACTGCACTCACAGCGGCGCCGACAGGATCTGCTTGAGAGTATACGTTCGCGACTCCAACCAGGCCGCACTTCGCTCGGTCTCGTGGCAATGGGGGATGGCGACGCCAAGGAGGCCCAACGACCGAGGTGGTGAAATATTGGGCTTGCGCCGGCGGAGAACATCATCGCAGGCGGGGATCAGGGGGGCCGGCGGGCTTGGGGGCGGCGGCGGGGCCGGGACTACTGAGCGTTAAGTCTTTTCGAACAAATCGTTTATGAAGTTCGTTGTATTCCTTGTCGACGTCTGAAAAGGCCCGTTCTGCATCTGCGACTTTTTGGCCGAATTGCTGCTCCAGCTTTTCTCGCCTGGTCGCCTTCAGCGTTGTCGGCCCGGCCACGATTTTTACGAGCCGTCCGGCCGCGGTGACGTAACTGTCGATGTGCGGGCCGAAGAGCCCCTCGCGCTCGCGCAAGCGGAAGAAGGCCTTGCCGGGTGTCGGCGTCTTGGTGGCCACCTGGCCCGTGAAGTCGACCGTCTCGACACGCAGTCCTCGAATCGCGTGGTCGAACTCGTGAAAGGCGAAGAGGCGTCGCTTTGCAAGGTCGCCGGCCATTTGCGGCAGCACGCGCAGCAGCGCGCGGGGCACGTAGGTTGGCGGCGCGGCGATCGGGTCGTTGGGCGTACTCGGCGCCGCGAGGCCGTAACGCTGCGAGGTGATGATCTGGCCGGATTCCTTGGCGCCTTCCTCGATCGAGAGATTGATGTCGGCGCGGCGTCCGGAGACTGAAGGTGTGTAGATCAATGTTACGAATTTCCAGCGCTCGATGGAGAGATCATCAGTGACGAACATTTCGTTGAAGCTGCGGCGGATGACGCCGTTGGGCTCGAAAATCCAGCCCTGCTCGCGGACGCGCAGGCCTTCGAGCTTGAGATACTGGTCGCTGCCGTTGCGGCCCTTTCGGACGCCGGTGACGATCTCGCCGAACTCGCTGGCGATCTGTTCGAAGCCGATCAACTGATCGCCGCGATAGACGCCGAACCAGGAGTCCTGCGGTTTGATGTCGCGGAGGTCCTTCGACGAGATCGAGTTCAACCAATCGGTGCCATCGAGGAGTGCGCGACGGATTTGAGCATCGCTTCGATCGGTTTCCAGCACCTGGAACGAATCGACCACGGCCTGGTAGAGCGGGAGCACCTTGTTGCCGACGACGTCGGGGCCTGAATAGACGATGATGTAGTATTGTTTCGCCCGATTTTGGATGATCGTGGCGTAGAAGACCATTCGCTGTCCGTCGAGTTCGAATTTCGCGGAGAGGAAACCGCCCGGCTTGCCTGCGATCACGCGGGTGCCGGAGTCCTTGCCGATGACGGCGTTCTTGCGTTCGAGCATCAGCGCTTTGGACAACTCGTCGAGCGTGGCCTGAACGGAGAACGCCTCCAAGGTTCGACTGACTCGAACGCTGAACTCAAAGCTGACTCCCATTCCCATTTGCCGCGCCATTCGCAGGACGGTCAGGCCGACGCGCTGCGACTTGCGTTCGCGGGTGATCTGCCAGTTCTTCGGGGGGCGGATGCTGAAGCCGAAGGTGCCGTCGCGGTAGGGCTCGCCGAGCAAGGTCTCTGGATTAATCGACTGAAAGGCCGGCGTTGCGGCCAGCCACAAGCTGAGGATCGAGGAAATCATCGAATGTAATTATCCTGCTTCGACTGCATGATCGCCAGAGGCATCGTCGGCGGAACCGGTTAGGACCGATCGGCCGCACAACTCACAGAACAGGCCGAGGGGCCGCGTGTTTGCCGCCTTTCGCTCCGGGCTGTGGTCGGTGACGGCGTCCGACCGCCGCGAAACGAGGCAGAATCCATTGACAAAACAGCTCATGATTCCTAACCTACGCGCGCGGGCGGAAACTCATCATCGCTTTGAGGAGCAATCTCGCGCGGAGAATGGAACATGCACGGACGGACCCGGGTATTCATCGGATGGATCGGATCAATTCTCTTAGTCACTTCGGCACTGGCCCAGACAACATCGCCACCTGAAACCCCCACCGCACCCGCGGCGGGCGGAGTCGCTCCAGCGGAGCCGGCGAACACGACGCCTGCGGAACCTGCGGCGACCGACAAGCCGGCGGAGCCCGCGGCGACGGGCAGCGATACGGCCAAGTATCCCTACGAGGGCGAGGTATCGGGCGACAATGTTTACGTCCGAAGCGGGGCGGGCGTTAACTGGTACCCGACTACCAAGCTCGGGCGCGGCACCATGGTTCGCGTCATGGGGGCGCAGTCCGGATGGTTGCGGATCGTTCCGCCGCCGGGCAGCTTCAGCTACATCGACGCGTCGGCGGTCGAACGAACGGCTGGAACCGACAAGGCGGTCACGAAAGTTGACGGCGTCTATGTCAAGGCCGGCGGTGACCTGAGCGCGCGCAAGACCGCGGCGCAACAGATTCTGCCGAAGGGGACCGAGGTCACAATCCTTGGCGAGACCGAGGGCTTCCTGAAGATCGTTCCGCCGAGTGGTTCGTACCTGTACATCAGCGATCAGTTCGTGCAGGCGGTCGGGCCCGAGGGGCCGAAGTTTGCAAGGACAGATTCGGCGAATCGTCCGACTTCGCCGGCGAAGGCAAAGCCGACCGAATCTTCGCCGGACGGATCATCCGTCGTTGCGTCGGGGACGACGGCCGGAGAGGAGAGTTCGCACACATCCGCGTCGCCATCGACGGCTGCTCCCAGTGCGCCGGCCGGCAAGCATCGCACGATGCTTGAGTCGGTCGAGGCGGACTTGCGGACGCGACTCGCATCGGACCAGACCGGCGGCTACCAGGAATTGATCGATCGGTACAAGCCGCTCGCCGAGCAAGACGAGGACCGCGTCGCGCAGGCCGTGGCGAAGGCGCGGCTCGATCAACTTCAATCGCGGGCGGAGTTGGAACAGATTGTCGCGGACGCACGAAACAAGACGCAGTCAACCGATTCGTTTGTCGAGAAGCTCGGCGAAGATCGTCGACGGATTCAGGATGCCAAGCTGCCGGCCGAGAAGCGATTCTGGGATTTCAAGGGCGAGCTGCGGCGCAGTCTTGCCTTCAACGAGCTGCCTAACCGCTACCGATTGGCCGATCCGGAGTCGAACCGGACGATCGCCTACATTGACGTACCCATTTCGTCCGGGATCGACGCGGCACAGTTTCTGAGCCGGTATGTCGGCATCCGGATTTCGAGCCAGTATTTCAGCACGGCGGCGAAGGTGACTATCGCGGTCGCAAGCGAGATGGTCGCGTTGCCGTCACCGGTTCCGGGCCAGGGGCAGCCCGGGGTTACGGGCCCGGTGTCTTTCAACGGCGGTGTTCAGCCGTCGGTTTCGCCGTCCAACCCTCCGCCGACTACCATTACTCCGCCGCCTGCAGCGTCTCCCCGGCCGGCACCCCCGGTCACCAGCGGCAACGTTGAGTACGTCGAGGCGACGGCACCCGGTCGGTAGCCGGCCCCGACGTAAGGGGGGCGCCCGTTGACCGGCGCAGCGCCCAGGGTCGAACGAAGCGACAATGGCGGCCGGAGGTCTGCATGAAGAGCTTTCTGGTCGTCGCCGCAGACGGCAAACGATACGGACCGGCCGACGTGCCGACGCTGTTGCGTTGGATCCAAGAGGGGCGGCTGGTAGCGGGGACCGTGCTGGTCGATACGGAGAGCGGTGCGCAACAGAGCGCGTCGTCGGTGGGCGAGTTGCGCATGGCGTTCTTCGAGGCGTCGCCCGCACGACCGGCAGCGATCGATGCACTCCAGGCGACTCGGACGGCGTATCAACCTGCCGCTCCGGCCACGACGCCGCGGGCCGTTCCTGTCTCTCCGCTGGGAGTCGAGGTCAGCACGAAGAGCAAGGTCGTCGCCGGGTTGCTTGGGATTTTTCTGGGTGCGTGCGGGGCGCACCGGTTCTACCTGGGTTTTCCCGGCATCGGGATCATCATGATCCTGTCAAATTTCGCGTGTGGGATCGGCGTGATCTGGGGATTTGTCGAGGGGATCCTCTGCCTGGCGGGTGTGATGCGCGACAGCGAGGGTCGCCCGCTTCGCGATTGATCCGTTACTTGCGACACTTATCGGCGAGCTCGAGCAGTCGCTCCTTCCACGGCGATCCGCCGAGGTCGGGATGCCAGGCCCGCTCTGAATCGATGCCTCGTACGACCTCGTCACTGCGGCCGGCGTCGAGCTGCCATCGCAGCCAGTAGTAGCGCGCTTCCCAGTAGCAATCCGGCGACGTGTCACGCAGGGTGCGGTCTTCGAGCAGGCGGGCCCAGGCCTTTTCGGCGTCGCTGCGCTGGGCCGGCGTGGCCGTGTTCGAACGGGCAACCTGTTCGAGCGCTGTCGCACGATAACGGAGGTAGGCGTTGTTGCCGGGATGGGAATCGGTCAAGTCCGTGAGCAGCGGTAGAGCTTCGCTTCCGCGGCCGGCGTTGACGAGCATCCGGGCCATGCTGAACCGCACAATCGACACGTCGGCGGCCCGGGAGGGATCGGCCGTGATTGCGTCGAGGAGGCGTTGGACGATCGGCAGACTCTCGACGGCGAGGCGCCGTGCTTCGTCCGCGCGGCCGGCCAGCGAGCGCTGATCGACTTCGGCTTCCAATTCGGCCGCGGCAGCCACCAATCCGGCACCCGGCTCCATCGACTTTGCGTGATCCAGCAGGGCACGCGATGTCGCGTCGCCCGCGTCGTACTGTTTGAGTTCGCGGTGACAGCGCAGGCGGATTGAAATTACCCGAACGACAATTCCGGGGGGGAGGCCTGTCAGATCAAGCGTTGCCAGACGCTTCAGGGCGTCGGCGTGTTGGCGGAGGCGGGGGCCGGCCATCAGCTCGGCAGAATTAATCGTTGCCTGGGCGAGAAGTTCTCGCTGCTCGGGTGACGAAGCGGCGGGCCGGAGCTGTTCCGCCAGATCGTCCCATTCGCGGACGAGCGCGCCGACGGTACGAGCGGCGTCGGCGGTCGAAAGTGTGGCGTCGCGCTGTTGCCATGCTGCCTGCCGGCAGCGGGCCGCGCCGAAGCGAGCCGCCCAGTATCGCGACGACGTCTTGGGGATTCGGGCGTAAGTCGCCTGGGCCTCATCGGCGCGGCCGGCACGCTCGAAGGCCGCACCGGCCCGCAACACGAGTTCCTCGCTTGCGTTCGAGTCTTTTGTCTGGGCTGCGGCCTTGAGACTGATGGTCGCCAGTTCCAGTTCGTCCTCGCGGAGGGCCGAGGCCGCCACGATCGCACGCCAGGCATCGACCGCGTCCTCGACTGCGCGGCGGGCCAGGCCGGCATCCGACGCCTTGTCCGCCAGTTCGGCGAAAGCGAGCGCTGCCGGCCGCAGTTGGCCGGTTCTCCTCAGGCATTGAGCAAGCTCGAATCGTGCGGCGTCGCGCTCGGACGGGCTGGCAGCGTCCGGACGGTCGATGAAGGCCTGCAACATGGTGGCGGCGCGGGCGTAGTCGCCGGTTGCGGCGAGCCGCCGTCCGAGCGCCAGCCGCTCGGTGGGAGACAGCGTCGCCGGGTTCGCATCGGCGGGGACGACCTGATTGAGGTAGACGTCGATGACGGCGGACCACGTTCCGCCGCGAGCGCGCTGAGCCATCAACGAGTCGAAGGCCTGCTGACGCAGGGCGGCGGCCTGGGGTTCGTCGGACCCCTGCGATTGCAACAAGCGGTTGTACGCGGCCAGGACCGGCGCGAGCTGGAGATAGAAGCCGCCGGCGGCGGGCAGCTTCGAATCGGCTGTTTCGGCTGCGAGTTCGTCGAAGCTGCGGGCGGCTGCGGCAAAGTCACCGCGTTTCGTTGCCGTACGGCCGAGCTCGTACTTCGCACGGGTTCGCAGTTCGCCGCTGGCGTTCGATCGGGTGATGCCCTCAAAGACGGCCAGGGCATCGTCGAGCCGGCTTGATTCACGAAACGCTATTCCCGCACCGACGGCCGAACTCAGACGATCGTTCTGGTCGGTGCTTTCGCGTCCCACGCCGTCGAATCGTCGCAGGGCTTCGTTCAGGTCTTCGGCCCGCCAGGATTCTTTGGGTGAAGTTATCGTCGCGCGATAGACGAGGGCCCATGCGAGATTCAGCGAGCAGCGGCGGGCCACGGGGCCGACGGCGTCGGCGATGCCTTCCATCAGCAGCGGGTCTTCGTCCCGGGCCAGCAGCGTCGTGAACTCCTTGAGCGACGCATCGGCCTGACGATATTCGCGGATCGCGAGCGAAAGGCGCTGACCCAAGCGGGGCAGGGGCTGTCGAAGGCCGCTGAGGCGCTCGAATTCGTCCAGGTCGGCAGCGCACTGCTTCCGCAGAATCACGTCGGCCAACTCGACGCGCCAACTTGCGATTGCAAACCGACGGCGACCACCGGCGGACCAGGCGGGGTCGTCCTGGACGGACAGGGACTGGCGGTAGGCGGCGACGGATTTCGAGAGGTCGGCTTCGCGGCGACCCGCATCGGAGTCCGCCTCGGCGGCGCGGGCAAAGGCACGCGCCACGAGAACTTGGTGGGCCGGCGTACCCTGCCGGACAACTTCTTCGACGAGTTCGGGCATTCCCTCAGCGACCAGGGCTTCGGCCAGGGCGGCGTCGGCTCCCGGTAGCGCATCGCCGGCCGGACGATCTTGCGCCTCGGCCAAGGCGCACGTTGAGAACATGCACAGGCAAGCCACCGTTAGCCGTATGTTGTTTGGAAACCGGACGAGTGCCACCCGAACTCCTTTCGGGCCTGATGTACGGACCGCGATCCATCGCGTCTGCCGAGATTATGATCGGCTTGTGGTCGTTGTTCCAGCGACTTCTACGGCGCCAACCGCGAATTGCACGTTTCGGAACCCGGCGCGGACACAGGCGTCCAGCGTTGAAATCACGAACTGATACCGCACAGCGGGGGCTGCGGCGATGACGATGCGGCCCTGGGGATCAGCCCCCTGGCTAAGCTTTCGCTTGAGGAAGTCGCTGAGGGCATCGAATGAGTCGCTGGTCATGCCCTGGCCAGTCACCTCAATGCGGCAGCGGTCGGTGGACGTGCCCGGTGAGAGCGCAATGCGGACGCCGGGTGCAAAGGAAGGGGGGCCGGCGGCAGGTCCTGCGTCGGATGGGAGCCGGGTTGGCAGGACGCCTTCGCTTATCGCAAAGCTCGTGCCCATCATGAAGAAGATCAGGATTACCATCACGACGTCAACGAGAGGCGCCAGATTAGGCGTCCCGCTTCGGGGCTGGAATCTCCTGAACGAGTACACCTATTGGGCCTCCGGATCGCGGCCGCCCGCGGTTGCGAATGTCACATGGCCGATCCTGGCCCGGCTGCAAAGGAGCAGAATCGGCTCGACGTGGCGGTATTCCAGTTGGCGGTCGGCACGGATGTAGCAGGAGACGGCCGGGTCACGAGCGGCCTCGCGATTCAGTCGTTCGCCCAAGTCGGCAATGGATAGCGACTGCTCGCCAACGCGATATTCGGGAACGCCGGCCGCGCCGGCGACGTTGACGATGACGCGTCGCTCGGGTGATTTTGCCGCTTCGTGCTTTGCCGCGCTGGACTGCGGCAGGTCGACCCGCACGCGCTCGCGCTGGGCGAGCCGACCGGTCAGCATGAAGAAGATGATGAGACACATCATCACGTCGACGAGCGGTGCGAGGTTCAGATCGAACTCGACGGCCCCGCTTCGGCGGAAACGCATGATGGCTGCCCAATCCTATCCAATTCGCTCGGTCTTCTTGGGGGCGATGAAGACGCCCGAGCGCGGCGCAGCATCGGGTTCGACGCGCGGCGGCTTGATTGGCGTCAGACCCGAAGTGCTCGAGATTACCTGGAAGTGCTCGATGAGCTCGATGGACTTCGCGGTCGCCTGGGTACTCAGGGAGTCAATGCGGTTGCGGCAGACGCCGTAGAAGCCGAGGGCGAGCACCGCCAGTGCCAGCCCCAGAAACGTGTTGACCAGTGCGAGTGAAATGCCGCCGGCAAGGTCTTCGGGCTTATAGGTGCCGTGAGTCTCCTGCATCTTGCCGAAGGCGCGGATCATGCCGAGGACAGTGCCGAGCAGACCCATGAGCGGACCGAGATTCCCGAGGATGTGGAGGTATTCGGCGCGGCGCTGGAGGCGATTGTTCCAGGCGGAGGCCGCCTCCTCCGTCGCCTGGCGCATGGCTGCGAAGCCGAGCTTGCCCTGCCGCAGGCCGGCAAGGAGGGACTGGGCGAACATGGTGCGGCTCGTTTGCAACCGCGCGACGCACTCCTTGAAGCGGCGGCTTTCGATGAGCTCACGGGCTTCGTCGATCTCGGCGTCCGGCAACATGGTCTTGCGGCGGACGGTCCGAAACTGTTCGACGATGATCGCCACGGCGGCGATCGACATGACGGCGATGACAAGGCCGGGCAGTTCGGCGCCGCGCAGCAGGATCTGGAAGAAGCTCGGAGCTGCAGTGTTCCCGGTCGCGGCCTGTGCGAAGGCCGACTCGACCGCCGTCCCCACGATCAACACCATGATCCCCGCTGCGAAGTCGCGGGATATGCGAAGCGACATGCCGTCTTTCCGAAACACGATGCGCTACTCGTTTGCGCGGCTTTCAGCGATGTGTTTATACGTGCCGCCGCCAACCTCTGCAATCCGGCGGAGGATGGGGTTGGCGGATTCGCCGCCGTCAAATGCGAAGAGAATCGTGTGGACGATCGGTGCGACGGCTTTGGCGCGATGTTGTTGCACCGCCTCGAGCACCTGCGAGTTCTGCTCTCCGAAGTCGCCGTCCGAAAGCAGGAACAGGACATCTGCATGCAGCGACAACCCCTGCCGTAACGCGTCGAGCGGTTGGGTCCGGCCGCCGGGCGACATGGCGCGGATCGCGTCAAACGCGCGGCGCTTGTTTTCGGCGGTTGCCGGCAGCAGCGTCGGCGAAAGCGACTGGGCTGGTCCTTCGGAAAACCAGATTACGTCGAAGCTCTGATGATCGTGCAACGAGCCGATCGCGCGAAGCAATTCGCGTTGAAGAAGGTGAAAGGTGTCGTGCATGGAGCCGGAGCGGTCGAGGACGTAGACATACGACGAGGCCTGTTGCCCGGCGCCGACGCCCCACAGGCATCCGACTGCGCCGCCTGACGCCAGTTCGCGTTGTGCCGTGGGCGTACCGCCATTCGCTGCGCCGCCTCCGCCCGATCCAATGCCGATGATGTCGCTGCGACCCGCGAGTGTTCCCGCGCCGCCGATCGGTCCTTCCGCGCCGGCGACGATGGCCGGCACAGGCGTGCCGGGGGAGGCAGAGGCGGGCTCCGTGACTTCGCGGAGTCGGGTCATGGAGCGGAGATCGGGGATTTCGGTTTTCCGTGTTGCGATGTCCGGCGAGGCGGCGTCAGTCGCCGATTCGGTGATGACGCCGACTTCGAACTCGATCGTCCGCTCGGCCGGCGTCGTGCGGCCGCGGAGCATGAGCATTGCAGCAACGAGCAGAGCAGCGTGAAGCAGTACGCTGGTCACGACGGAAGGCACGCTGGCGACACTCGTGGGGGCCGTGTGGCCGCGCGACCGCAATGCGACTTCGGCCAGAGCCGCGGCATCCGGACTTGTCTCAGGAGTCGCGGCGGATGCGACGGAGCTTGCAGGGGCCCGCGACATTCAGGTCCGAACCTCCCGCGCGGCTTTTGCGACGTTTGCCATCAGCATGGCGACGGTCAGCGGGCCCACTCCGCCCGGTACCGGCGTGATCCAGCTCGCCACGGACGCCGCTTCGGTGTAGCGCACGTCGCCGACGGTTGAGGGGCGGCCGTCCGGACCGCCGATCCGGTTGGTTCCGACGTCGATCACGATCGCGTCGGGCTTGATGTGCTCCGCGCCGATGAGGCCCGGTCGACCGATGGCAACGGCCAAAACGTCCGCCTGACGCGTCTGCGCTGCGAGATCGCGGGTGCGACTGTGACAGTGCGTCACGGTGGCGTTTGCCGCCAGCAACATCGCTGCGAGTGGCTTGCCGACGATGTTGCTTCGGCCGACGACGACGGCGTGCTTGCCAGTGAGATCGATGCCTGTTGAACGAATGCACTCGAAGGCCGCGGCGGCGGTGCAGGGCGGCAACGCATCGCGGCCCATGACGAGGCGTCCGAGGTTGGCCGGGGAGACGCCTTCCACGTCTTTCTCGGGTGCGATTCGCTGCTGGAGGTCGGCGGGGTCGATAGCGGCCGGCGTCGGCTCGAATACCAGAATGCCGCTGATGTCGGCGTCGTTGTTGAGGGCATCGATCATGGCGATCGCATGCGCGATGGTCGCGTCGGCCGGTAGTTTCAGTAATCGATGGTCAATACCCAGGCGCGACGCCTCGCGCGCCTGGGCGGCGGCGTAGGAATGAGCAGCGGGGTCGTCGCCGATCAGGAGCGCGGCGAGCACGACCGACGATTGCCGGCTCGTCAGTTCGGCCACGTCGCGCATGATGCGCTGCCGGAGATCGTCTGCGAGTCGCTTGCCATCGATGATCCGAGCAGCCATGGCGGTTACTTGGGTTTCGTTGTTGATGTCAAAGAGTCGGCGTAACGCTTGAGCGTCGCCGCCAGTCGATCATCGGTGATATCGAACGTTCGTTCAAATATCTCGCTGCGCTCCCGGGCGGTGAGTCCGCCGCGTCGAAGTGCGCGGATGCAGTCTCCCATCGACTTTGCCTTTTCCTTGACGGCCCAATGTGTGAGCAGCCAGGCCTGCGCGTAGGCCGTTGCGGATGCGGGCTGGCCGGGTTTGAAGACGCCATCGTCGGACAGGAGCCGGCGCCATGGCAGCAGTTGCCCGGCTTTCGCGGCGATGAGGTAGTCGTTGAGCCGAAGTTCGTTGATGCCGAGCGTGCCAAGGGAGAGCGGATCGATCGGAACCTCGAACTGGCTCGCCAACCCCTCGCCGAGCCATGCCGGTTGCGTCGCCGTTCTAGGCAAGACGCCAAATGCCGAAAGCGCGGCGTGGGCGACTTCGTGTTGGACGGTCGTGCAGAAGATCTGCTCTTCGAGTTGATCGAGTTTCGCAAATGCTTCTTCGCCCTGTTTCAGGATTGCAGCGCGTCGGGCGGATTCGCCGGCGTCGGCTGTGCTGCCCAGTGCCCGGATCGGGTTAACGAGTCGGCTGATTTCCGATCTTTTTTCGGGAATCACGCCGACTCTCGTGAAGTCGAGCAGGACAACTCTTTCGGCGTCCGGGTCGTAGAAGCCATAGAGGTCTGTTGTGGCCGTGAAGCCCACGCCGTTCGCGTAGTTTTGAAAGCCGCTTGGATCGTCGAAGACGGAAACCATAATGGGATCACGTGGCCGGGTGGTTGCGACTTCGAGCCGGTTCGCCAGAGAGTACACAGCTCCGTACGTTGCCTCCATTCGGTTGAGCAAACTGCCCGGGCCTTGCCGGTTTGCGAGGGTCGCTTCCTTCGGCACGATGACGAAATGCGGAGTCTGTGGATAGAGACTCCGCTCTTCCCCCCCGGTTTGGGCAGATGCGAGGAGGGCTGCGAACAACAGGCACGCCGAAGTCGGAAGAATCTTGCGCGGCATGACGAAGCACCGGCCGCTCGCTGACCTGCGAGCGATGATGAGATGATATTCAGGCGAGCGCGGAGATTACACCGGGGCCGGCTGGGGCTCGCGGCTCAGCTTGAACCTGGGCGCGTTCTTGTCGCCCTTGTAGGCGGTCAGGTCGACTTTCTTCTCGCTCAGCAGAGATTGAAGGTACTTCTGGGCTTCCGGAAAGACCGTCTCGGGATCGGCAAGCGAGTGATTCCACAACTTGGGCCAGTCGAACATCAGGAATCCGTCATAGGCCAGACCCTTGAGCAGGGCGACCTGCAGGGGAACATCCGCGTCGCCTTTGCCCGGTGGCTCGATCGATTCGACGCCGTTGGACGCGAGCTTGCCGTCGGTGAGTCGGACCATGCCGATCATTCCGCCGAGGCGCTTGATCGAGATGCTCGGCGTCTCGCCGCGCGTGAGTGCGGCAAATTGCGACCAGCACGCCCGGACGGACGGCGACTCGGCTGCATCAACGAGGAACCAGATGGCCTGGCTGTCGACGAAATCGCCGCTGTTTTCGATCAGAAGGGTGACGCGATGTTCGAGGGCCGTCGGCACCAACTCGCGCACGGCCGTCGCAATGCGATTCAGCACGACCTCGCGCGATTCGTAGCCGAGGAACGCGCGCTTTGGGATTTCCGAACCGAAGACGCGGACGTATGGGCATCCGACCTTGCCGGCCAGCTCGATGTACTGGCGAGCTTCGGCCTGGTTGTCCGCGACGCGGCGGCGGTCGCGGTAGTGAAACGCGGCGGAGCTACTGAGGCACACAAGTTCGATGCCGGCCTCGGTGAACATGGCCCGCGTCGATGCGGGGTTCGCTGTCAATTCCGGGCAGAGTGTCAGATCCATCTGGCCGCGGAGGCCACGCAATTCGACGCCGTGATAGCCCATTGCCTTCGCGTTGTTGACGAGGGTCGGCAAATCCCAGTTGGGGCAGCCGACGCTGGAAAAGCCAATCTTCATGCCGCGGCTCCGGTGTCAAATCGTCGAGTCTTCGTGAATTATTTCACAAGATAGCGTCTGAGCCGTGCAGGCGTCAATGCGGTGAAACATGCGGGTCACAACTCTCGCCCGTGCCACATGCGATAGAGAGCCGGCAGGACGACGAGCGTCAACACCGTGCTGGAAACGATGCCGCCGACAACGACCGTAGCCAGCGGGCGCTGCACCTCGGCGCCCGTTCCGGTCGCCAGCGCCATCGGCACGAACCCCAGGGCCGCAACGAGCGCGGTCATCAAGACCGGGCGGAGTCGCGTGAGCGAGCCGTTGATGATCGCTCCATCCACGTCCTGTCCCTGTTCGCGCAGATGGTTGATGAACGTAATCATCACAAGTCCATTGAGAACGGCGACGCCGGACAGGGCGATGAAGCCGACCGCCGCCGAGATCGAAAACGGCATGTCGCGCAACCACAGCGAAACGATGCCTCCCGTGAGGGCGAGGGGGACGCCGGTGAAGACCAACAACGCATACTTCATTGAATGAAAGGTGCCGAAGAGCAGAACAAAGATCAGGAAGAGGCAGATCGGCACGACGACGAGCAAACGTCGCCGGGCGGCGATCAGATTCTCGAACTGGCCGCCCCAGGAGATCCAGGCGCCCGGCGTCAGCTTGACCTCCGCGTCGATCCTCCGCTGCGCCTCGGCGACGAACGAGCCGATATCCCGATCGCGAACGTTGCACTGTACTACGACGCGTCGCTTGCCATCCTCCCGACTGATTTGGTTCGGACCCTCCTCGATTCGAATCGTGGCGACTTCGCTCAGAGGGATAAACCTGCCGCGAACGCGGGCGTCAACTTCGTTGTTCCCGGATTGATGCCGCGCGTCGCCGGGCTCGCGCCGGGGCAACGGGATTGGGAGATTGCGGATCGCCTCGGGGTTCTTTCGAACGTTTTCGGGAAGACGTACGACCACGTGAAAGCGACGATCGCCCTGGAAGACCAGTCCCGCCTCGCGGCCGCCGATCGCGATTGCGACGACGTCTTGAACGTCGGCCACGTTCAGGCCGTACCGCGCGAGCGCCGCGCGATCGATCTCGACGCTCAACACGGGCAGTCCGCTCGTTTGCTCGACCTTGACGTCCGCCGAACCGCGAACGTCTTTGAGAATGCGGGCGATCGCGCCGGCGGGCGGCTCCATCTGTTCGACGTCGTCTCCGAATACCTTCACCGCAACGTCGCCGCGAACGCCGGCGATCAGCTCGTTGAAGCGCATCTGAATCGGCTGCGTGAACTCATAATTGTTTCCGGGCAGTGCCTGGACCGCGGACTCGATCCGCCGGACGAGGTCGAGCTTTGACTCGGATGGATTCGGCCACTCGGGCCGCGGCTTGAGGATCACAAACGTGTCGGAGACGTTCGGCGGCATCGGATCGGATGCCATTTCGGCCGTTCCGGTCTTCGAGAACGCGAATGCCACCTCCGGGAAACGGGAGACGGCTTTCTCGACTTCGAACTGCATGTGCGACGACTGCGTCAGCGATGTGCTTGGAATACGGATTGCGTGCAGCGCGATATCTCGCTCGTCAAGGGTCGGAACGAACTCGTCCCCGAGCGTGAAGAAGAGGCCGAGCGATGCCGCAAACGCCACGACCGCCAACACGAATACCGTCTTCGGGATTCGAATTGCGAGGCGCACCGTCGGCTGGTAGGCCTGTTTGACCCATCGGACGAGGAAATTCTCGCGCTCCCGTACTCGCCCCGTAATCCCGATCGCGACCATCGCGGGGATAAACGTCAGCGAGAGGATGAAGGCGGCCGCGAGGGCGAAAATCACCGTCATGGCCATCGGGTGGAACATCTTTCCCTCGATGCCGGTGAGGGCGAGGATCGGGAAGTAGACGATGATGATGATTGCTTCGCCGAACGCGGTCGCGCTGCGAACCTCCTTACTCGCAGCCAGCACGACTTCGAGGCGCTCGGCGAGCGTGAGCTTCCGGCCCAGTTCGTGTTGGCGTTCGGCGAGCAAGCGCAGACAGTTTTCAACAATGATGACCGCCCCATCGACGATGAGGCCAAAGTCGATGGCCCCCAGACTCATCAGATTTCCGCTGACGCGTGTCTGCACCATCCCAATCGCCGTCAGCAGCATGGAGAGCGGAATCGCAAGTGCGGTGATTGCCGCGGCGCGGATGTTTCCAAGCATCAGAAACAGGATCACGATGACGAGAATCGCCCCTTCGGCCAGGTTCGTGCTGACGGTCTGGATCGTCGCATCCACGAGCTTCGTTCGATTCAGCACGGTCTTGGCATGAATGTCGGGCGGCAGTCCCCTGTTGATCTCCCGCAGCTTCGCATCGACGGCCGCCGAGACCGTCCGGCTGTTGGCACCAATCAGCATGAACGCAGTGCCAACGACGACCTCGTTCCCGTTCTCGCTGGCGCTGCCCGTTCGAAGCTCCCTTCCAATCCGAACGTCCGCCACGTTGCGGACGTAGATCGGCGTTCCGTCCTCGACACCGAGTACGATGTTTGCGATCTCGTCGTGGCCCCGAATCCTCCCCGGGGCTCGGACGACGTACGCCTCTCCCTCGTGCTCGATGTAGCCGGCTCCGACGCTGGCATTGTTCCGCTCCAGGGCGTCGATGACATCCTGAAACGTCAGTCCATAGGAGATCAGCTTCATCGCGTCGGGCTCGACGTGATACTGCTTGACGTATCCGCCGATCGCGTCGACGCCGGCCACATCCTTCACGCCCTTGAGTTGCGGGCGGATGATCCAGTCCTGCACGGTCCGCAGATAGGCCGCCTTCTCCAGCGGAGTCGTCAACCGCTCGCCCTCCGGCGTGAGGTATGCCCCATCGGGTTGCCAGCCGGCCCGGCCATCGACGATCGTCGCGCCCTTACCGTCCGGGTGAACGTACTCGACCGTCCACATGTAGACCTCGCCCAAACCAGTCGAGATCGCACCCATCTTCGGCTCGGCCCCGGGCGGAAGGTTCTCGCGGGCCTCCTGCAGACGCTCGTTGACCTGCTGCCGCGCAAAATAGATGCTCACGTCATCGTCGAAGATGGCCGTCACCTGCGAAAAGCCGTTGCGCGAGAGCGATCGGGTGGATTGCAATCCGGGAATGCCGGCCAAGGCGGTTTCAATCGGGAAGGTAATCTGCTTCTCGACCTCGAGCGGCGACAGGGCCGGATAGACGGTATTGATCTGAACCTGGTTGTTTGTGATGTCCGGCACTGCATCGATCGGCAATCGCCGGAGCGAATAGGCCCCGCCGATCGCCGCGACGATGGTCAACAGCACCACGAGATAGCGGTGTTGGATTGAGAATTGAAGGACGCGTTCAAGCATGGGCTTGACCCTCTTCGGAAAGGTTGGAATCAGTGCACATGCTCTGCCGCCGCCTTGCCGAACTCGGCCTTCAAGATGAACGAGCCGCTCGCCACATATTCATCGCCCGCGTTCAAGCCCGAGAGGATTTCGACTTGCCGGTCGCTCCTTCGACCGATCGTCACCGCGCGCTTTTCGAAGCCGTCGCGTACTCTGACGAACACCACCGGCTGATTGTCGATTGTCTGTAACGCCGAATCGGGCACGACGATCGGCGCATCGGCCGTCGAAACCGCGACATCGGCGAAGACGAACATGCCCGGCAGCCAGCGTCGGTCCGGGTTGGAGAGGACGACGCGGGCCTGCCCGGTTCGCGTGGCTTCGTCAATCCGAGGGCTTACATACTCGACCCGGCCGCGTTGAGCCGACGCCTTCCCTGCAGCGCGGATGTCGACCGAAATGCCAACGGTGACATGGGGGACGTCCTGCTGATACACGGTCACCTGGACCCATACGACGGACAGGTCCGCCAGGACGAAACACGTTTTTTCAGGGTTGACCACCTCGCCGAGCGTCAGGTGCTTCTCGATCACGGTGCCGGCGAACGGCGCACGGATCTCATAGCGTGAAAAGTCGGTGTCCTTCTCGCGATGCAGCGTCGCGACCTGGTCCTCCGAGAGGCCGAGGGCGTGGAGTTTTGCCTCCGCCGTGCGGTGCTCGATGTCCATCTCCGCGAGCGTTTGCCTGGCCCGAAGCAGCTCCTCCTCCGGCGCAATCTTCTGCGAGAAGAGTTTCTCAATCCGTTTCAGATTCGCCTCGGCCAACTCGTGCCGCGACGACGCCGCGAGGTCTGACGCCTTTGCGTCGGCCAATTCCCGGCTGTCGAGGATTGCCAGGACCTCGCCGGGCGTAACGGTGTCGCCGAGGTTCTTGCGCACCTCACGCACCATTCCGGTTACGCGGGGCACGATGTGCGCGACGCGGTCCGCGTCCAGCTGCACTTCGCCTGGAAGCGTGGCGGTTTGTTCGATCTTTCCGGGACCGGCCGTCGCGATCTCGATGCCGTGCGTCTTGATCGCTTCGGGAGAGAGGTGGACCAAGCCGTCCTCGTGCTCCTTGTGCTCGCTGCGCTCGTGCTCCTGATCGCCAGGCGCATGCACATGATCTGCACTCTCGCCGTGTTCGTCTTTCGCGGAAGCAGCCGGCCGAGTACCCCGTTCCTTCATCCATTGCCGCATGCCGAGCGCGCCCGCCGCACCTCCGAACAGGAGCGCGACTGTTACGACGGCAAGCGATCTACTCCTGGCGACTGTCAATGACACGGAATCACTCCTTCAGAACCCGTACGCCGCGAACGCGGATCGGGCGACGCTCGCTGCAAAGTCAACATATTGGGTGGCGGCCTGCGCGATCGCTGACAGGCCGGCCTCCACGACTGTCTGCTGCGCTTTCGGTGTGCAGCCCGTGAAGCATGCCGGAAGGAGCAGTGGTGCCACGAGGAAAAATGTTCGCCTCGCGATGGGCCCTCTATCGCGTCGCATCATTGCTCTACTCCGCGATTGATCTCCGAGCTATCGACGTGGTCGTTGCTCGGCTGCGAGGTCGGCGCTAAGTGCGTTCGCGCCGCGGCGGCGACCAGGGCGGCGTACGGCCGGGCCGTGACGCGCTCGAGTTCGGCGATTGCGATGGCGCGATCGCGATCAGCTGAGATTGCATCTCGGCGAGTCGACAGCAGCACCCGCTGCGCGTCGAGCAGCACTATGACGGACGCCCGACCGACTTCATACGACCTTTGCGACAGATCGAGATTCGATTCGGCCTGTGGCAGCAGCTTTTCGCGGAAGTAGCTTGAAACGCTGCTGGTTGTCTGGGCCTGGTCGACGACCTCCCGGACGCGCTGCACGGCGGCGCGTTCGAGTGCATCCAGTTCCGCGACGGCTTGCTGATATGTGAAGCGGGCTTTGGCGATCTGCGCCTGATTCTGATCGAAAATCGGGAGTGTCAGATTGAAAGCCGGCCCGAAGATGTTCGTAATCTCCTGCGAGCGCTCCTGCTGGCGCTGGGAGCGGGATTGAATCTCCGGCGCGGTCAACTGCCCCGCAGCGACCGACGCCCGTGCCGTGTCACCGAGGACGCGCCGTCCCGGAAGCGACCTGGACTCGTTGCGCTCGTCGTAGAAGCCGATGGCGACGTCGGGGAACACTTTCAGATACTCAAGCCGAACCCGGGCGAGACTTGCTTCGACGGCTTCGCGAGCCGTGCGAATATCGGGTCGATTCGCCAGGGCGACTTCTTCGATCAGCCCCGATGCGGGAAGCGAAGCAAGATCTGAACCCAGCGGAGTCGTCAGTGACAGCGCCTCCACCGGATCTGTCAGGCCGAGAGCTGTTCCCAATCGGCGTCGGGAGGAGCGCGCTTCGAGTCGCGCGCGCCGTGTTTCAAGCTCGGCGCTATAGACCGTGCCCTTGGCGAGGTTTACGTCCAGTTCTCCGACGGCGCCGGCCTTCTGCCGGGCCTCGGCGACGCTCAGGAGTCGGGCCGTCAGTTCGCGGTTTTCCTCGGCGATTCGAAGCGTCTGATCGGCCGCAACGCAATTGAAATATGCTGTCTTTGTTTCGGTTGCCAGATCAACAGCCCGGCGCGCGACGTTCAGGATGGCCGCATCCAAAGAGTGCTCCGCCGCTCTCTTTCGGACCGGTATCTGCCACAGATCGACGATGTTCTGGGCGAACGTTGCTTGAATATTGCTCAACCCGCCGCCATCGGGAAACGCAATCGACATGGCCAGCGTCGGATTCGAGAAGAGCGTCGATTGAACGAGGTCCGCCCGTGCGATCCCAATGTCATAGAACTCAGCGAGCAGGCCGGGGTTGTTGAGCAGGCAGACTTGAACGGCCTCTTCGACCGTCAGGCCGTTGCCAAGTATCGCTGCCGGATCGAAGGTTTCGCCGGCGGTTGCGTCCGGTTGGGTGGTCGTCGCGGCGCCGGTCGCCTCCGAAATCGTGCGCGACGCTCGCTGGTAGTCATCGTGCGGACGGACCGCGGCGCAGCCCGTCAGCGCGGCCGCTGCAATGCAGATAGCCCATGGACGGAGAACGACGTGCATGAAACTCGACTCCACAGACCGACGAGGCGCAAACAGCGACGAACGGCACCGCTCGTCGCCGGCCGATGATCAGGAATTGATGTGGAGTTGGATCAAATGAGAAGAGGAAGCGCTAACGCGTTTGGGAGACATGGCGCGCCGAGCCCCGGCAGATCCTGACATGTGCCGAGGGATAGGTTCGAAACGGCGGCGATGGGTGTGGCCGTCGAAAAACAATCGGCGTCGTTCCAAGTCAGGCCGCCCGAAGCGCGCCATGACGCTTGTGCGGGCGCGATGGACGAGGTGTAAAAGCACGGATGATCAGTGCAATCGCCGTCCGGATGGTGCTCGACCGGATCAGGTCCTGAATCGAGGCACGATGGGTGCATCAGGTCGTTCGCGCAGACGGCCGGGCACGCGATCATCAGAACGATCAATGCCGCCGAGACGCATGGATTGCCGCGCATCACCCAACACTAATCCAATGGAAATGCACTGTCTAGCGTGAGGGCGCAAGACTTGTGTTGGCGTTGGTCGAAGCCGGCGCGGCTCTCAACCGGCACGTTTGCAGGCGTCGCGAATGAGCTTCAGGGCCTCATCAACCACATCGGCGGTGATGTCGAGGACCGGGCGCAGGCGAAGCGATTGTTCGCCGGAGCGAAGCACCAGAACGCCGGACTCGTAGAGGCGTCGCCAAGCCTTGTCGCGCGAGTCTTTGCTCGGGAGCGTGAATGCCATCATGAGGCCGCGGCCCCGGACCTCCGTGAATGTTCCGGTTTCGTCGCTGATTCGGCGCAGGCCTTCGAGCAGACGGCGACCCATCGTCGCCGCGTTTTCGGCGAGCCGCTGCTTTTCGTAGATTCGGAGGTAGTGGGTCGAACGGACCATGTCGCAGAGGTTTCCGCCCCAGGTAGAGTTGATGCGGCCGGGCGTACGAAAGCAGTTTTCCTTGACCTCATCCAGCCGCGGCCCGGCCATGACGCCGCAGACCTGCGACTTTTTTCCAAAGGCGATCAGGTCGGGCAGGACGCCAAAGTGCTCGCAGCACCAGTTGCGGCCGGTAATGCCCATGCCGGCTTGAACTTCGTCAAAGATAAGGAGGAGTTCGTATTCGTCGCACAGGCGGCGGAGGGTCTTGAACCACTCGCCGCGGAAGTGGCGGTCACCGCCTTCGCCCTGAATCGTTTCGATGATGATGGCAGCGACGTCGTGGGCCTTGCGGTTGAGGATGGCGCGGATTTGCGTTTCCGAGTCTCGCTCAGCCCTTTCAGCGGCTGCGGGCCGCTCGGACTCCGGGAGTGAGAAGTCAATGGCGGGCGCCGACACGCGCGGCCAGTCGAACTTCGCGAAGAGGGCCGTCTTGTTCGGGTCCGTATTCGTGAGACTCATCGTGTAGCCGCTGCGGCCGTGGAAGGCCCGCTCGAAGTGCAGGATTTCGGTGCCGCGCTCGCCGCGTCCGGCCGCCAGGTTCTTGCGGACCTTCCAGTCCATCGCGGCCTTGAGCGTGTTCTCAACGGCAAGGGCGCCGCCCTCGATGAAGAAGTAGCGCTCGAGCGGGGGCAGGCCGACGACGCGGGCAAACGTGTTGACGAACGTCGCGTACTGGGTTGAGTACACATCCGAATTGGCGACTTTGGTTCTTGCGGCGATCAGCAGATCGGCCTGCACCTCGGGCTGGTCGAAGTAGGGGTGGTTGAACCCCACGGGCATGGAGGCGAAGAAGCTATAGAGGTCGATCATCTCGCGCCCAGTGGCGGCGTCGACGATTCGGGCTCCGTGGCTCCGCTCGAGATCGACGACGATCTTGAAGCCATCGACCAGAATGTGCTTTTCCAGTTCAGCCACGGCGACGGCGGCGTCGACTCCCGCGGGTAACTTTGAGGTCATTGTCGTATGCATGTCAGGACTCCCTGCTGATCTATTCAATCAATCATCCGAACCACAACGCAAAAAGAGAGAACTTGCCGAACGCGGGCGCGCCGGACCGATGGCTAGAGCGGCCGCCGGTCGACGATGCCCACGGCGGTTGCGATGATGCGATGGGGTCAGTTATTGAAGATTTCGCTGAAGAAGGCAGGGCGAAGGGGGCTGCCGTAACGGCGACTGGAGGCGTCGCTGGGCAGGTGGAGGCAGCCGTGGCTGCCGGCCGGCGCGATCCGTTCGATGGTGTGAGATTCCCGGCTCATGTATCACCCACTCGTGGTGAATTGTAGCATTCAGCCGGCGCGAGCGTCAAACGGCTCGATGGATTGCGGCGCCGGAGGTGGTTCTTCTCGGCGTTCGAGCCAGAAGTTCAGCAGTAAAATAACGACACCGACGACCAGTAATGCGTCGGCCACGTTAAAGATCCAGGGCCAGAGCTTGATGCCGCCGATCTGCATTTCGAAGCGGATGAAATCGCGGACCACGGGGCGGATGCCGGTCGTGACGTTTGGCCCGAGCGAGTACCAGTGCGGGTTCTTCTCGGTCGGATAATCGCCGATCTTGACGCGATCGGGCTGTTGCTCCAGCAAGACGCCCACCTGGTGCTGCCGGGTCCGCGGGCTATCCCATACGAAGGCGGTCACCATCGTGCGGTCGTAGAGATTGCCGATTGCCCCGGCCAGGACCAGGCCGAGGGCGACGTGCATCGAGCGGTGGCGCGGGGTCGAATGGACGAAGAGATAGACGACAAACATCAGCGCGAGCACCGACGCTCCGACGAACAGTGGTGCGTAGCCCCGGCCGATGCCGAACAGGGCGCCGGGGTTCAGCGAAAGCTGGAAGTTGAGCCAGCCGGGAATGATGACCTTGGAGGATTGCGGATCGAGCGTCGCGAACGCCCAGTGCTTCGACCACAGGTCGAGGGCGAGACCGAAGACCGCCACCGGCCAGAACCGAAAGTGACTGGCCACGCTGCGGATCGCGCTGGCCTTCGAGCCGGCAACGGTCTGGGCCGGCGTAAATGTCTCAGTTTGGGGGATCGAGGTCATGCAGTTCCTAAGATCGGAAGGAAGCCCCACTACTCTTCACGGGCACTCTTGTACTCTTCCAGCCAGGCCATCTGGATCGCTTCAAGCTTGGCCTCATTCGACGAATGCGGATCGTCGCCGAAGTCGGCCAGGGCGACAACCCACTCGCGCAGGTCGGTGAAGCGCACCGTGAGAGGATCGAGATCAGGTTGCTTTTCGTGCAGCAGGATGCCGATGTCCTCGCTGTCGGTCCACTTGAGTTTTCGCGGCATGAGCTTTGCTCCCGATCGCGAATGCGAGATCAGTCGTGCTTGGTGGTCATCGAGTCGGCGCCGTGCGGCTCGCGAGCCAGGTTTCGGTTGACGGTCGGAACCTCGATCACGATGTTCTTGCTGCCATCCGGCACGCACTGGCAGCCGAGCCGGGAGCTGGGCTTGAGCGCGTAGGCCTCGTCGAGTTCGTCGTCCTCGGACTCGGTCGCGGGATTACAGGTATCGAGCCCTTCCTTGACGTATACGTGGCAGGTGCTGCACGCGCAGACGCCGCCGCAGGCGTGATCCAGCTCGATGCCGTTGCCCATGCAGATGTCGAGGATACTGCCGGGCAGGCCGTGATCGCCGAACGGCAGCTTGGCCGGGTCGATTTCCAGGACGTGCTGTTTCTTCTGCTCGTCGATGATCGTGATCGTGTATTTCTTTGTCGGCAGTGCCGGTTCGGCGTCGGTGATGTATGGATTCTGACCGCCCACGCTTGTACCTACCTTTCCACCGTCGCCTGCGCTTCGCGCAGGGATTCCGTAATGGCCATTTCCGCGAGTCGGACCGTCATCTTGTCGAATCGGTCCAGGGATTCGTGCAGTTTATCCGCGTCGCCGCTGGTTTCGCTCAGTCTGTGCAGGACGCGCATCGACTCCTCGATTGCGACTCGCTCCTCTTTCGGTAACCGGTCGCCGACCCGATCAAGCATCTGCCGGGTCTTGTTCAGATCGAACTCGACCTGGTTTCGCAGGTCGATCAGGCGGTGCGCTGTCATGTCTTCGCGGGCGTGCTGGACGCTCTCCAACTCGATGCGGCGGACTTCGTCGCGCGTCAGCCCGTGGGCCGGGACAACCTGAATGCTCGCCGTCCGGCCGCTACGCTGCTCCGCGGCCGTCACGTTCAGAATTCCGTTTGCATCGATCAGGAATGTCACTTCGATTTTCGGAATGCCAGCCGGCATCGGGGGAATACCCGACAACACGAACTCGCCGAGACTGCGGCAGTCGGCGGCCAGCTCGCGCTCGCCCTGCAGAACGTTGATCTTTACGTTGGCCTGGCCGTCCGTGAACGTGGTGAACATTTCCCGCGCCTGGCAGGGGATGCGGGTGTTTCGCATGATGAGCTTGCCCATCGCGCCGCCCATCGTCTCGATGCCGAGCGAGAGCGGAGTCACGTCGAGCAGGAGCAGGTCGCGGCGGCCGCCGGCGAGAATCTGGGCCTGAACGGCCGCGCCCATCGCCACGACTTCGTCGGGGTTCAGGGCGGTGTAGGGTGTGCACTCGAAGAACTCGCCAACGCGCTGGCGGACGAGCGGGATTCGACTACAGCCGCCGACCATCACGACACGTTCGATGTCGGCCGGGCTGAGTCTTGCGTCGGCGAGTGCCTGGCGGCAGGCGATGATCGTTCGCTCTACGAGGGGGTCGATCAACGATTCAAACTCGCCGCGGCGGATGAGGCGGCGGTAGAGGCGGCCGGCGCCGAGGTCGAGCTCGACCGTGGCTTCGTCACGATCCGACAGTCGGACTTTCATCTGCTCCGACAGAAGCCGCAGCGCCTGCCGCGTCGCGGGCGACATGATCTCGAGCTCGAACTTGTCCCGGACTTCGCGCTGCACGAGGTCCATGATCGCGCGATCGAAGTCGTCGCCGCCGAGGTGCGTGTCGCCGTGCGTGCTCAGCGCCTCAAAAACGCCCTCGTGAAGGCGGAGCATGGTGACGTCAAACGTGCCGCCGCCGAGGTCGAAGACGGCGATCGTCGATGCAGGCGTCGAGTCAGCCGATACGGCCGGGGTAGCGCATTTGCTCTTGTCGCCGATCGGGAGCGACGTGGATTGCCCCTTCGGTTCGCCGCGCTGACCGATACCGTACGCGAGGGCCGCCGCGGTCGGCTCATTCACGATCCGGACGACCTCGAGCCCGGCGATCTGTCCGGCGTCGCGCGTGGCCTGTCGCTGTGAGTCGTCGAAATAGGCCGGTACGGTGATCACTGCCTTGCGGATCGGCTTGCCGAGTTGGATCTCCGCACGCTGGCGCAGGTCGCGGAGGATCATCGCGGAGATTTCCTGCGGCGTTACCTTGCGGCCATTGACCTCGATGACGACCTGATCGCGTGTTCCGGGAAGCACGTGATAGGACAGATAGGGCAGCTCGCGAGAGAGTACGTCCGCCCCGATGCCCATCAGCCGCTTAACGGAGTAGATGGTGCATTCGGGGTTTTCGACGGCGTGGTTCCGTGCCTCCCAGCCGGTCGTGATTCTTCCGTCGGGTGAGAAACCGATCACCGAGGGCACCCGGCCGTCGCCATTGGCGTCGCGCAATACGCGCGGGCCGCGCTCGTCGCATACGGCCACGAGCGAGAAGGTCGTGCCGAGGTCGATGCCAACGATGGTTTCGCCGTTTTCCGCCATCAGAGCTGTGCCAGCAGGTTGTTGAAGTACTTCATCGAATTCAGTTGCAGACGCAGGTCGTCGCGGACGGACTCGCCGCCGTCGTCGAGGAGGCGGCTCAGATCAGCGAGTCTTTGGAGAGCCGAATCCTTCTGTCGCGAGACTTGCTCGCGGAAGCGCGTCAGGGTTGCCGCGTCGCCGCTGCTCTTCGCCTCCTCGATTTCTTCGCGCATAATCATGACCTGTCCGAGCAGCTCCGGCGGGACGCGCTTGTCGTCCGCCGCCGATTTCCCGCCCGATGATTCAAGCAGGTACTCGGCCCGCAGGATCGGATCCTTCAGCGTCTCGTAGGCCCGGTTGATCGTCGCCGCCATTCGCAGCATGAGCGATTGCGTTGTGGCGTCGGCCGTGGCGAAGGCATCCGGATGAGTGTTTCGCGTGATGGCGAGATAGGTCTTCTGCAACGCCGTCGCGTCGATGTCGTAGAGTCGTTTGAGGCCGAAGAGTTCGAAGTAGTCTGCTCCGGCGACGTGTTCGAGCAGCGTGTGGCAATCAGCGCATGCCAGCGGGGTCTGCGCCAGCATCTCGCACGTGCTGCATTTCGCTGGAAAAGAGCCGACTTGTGTCACCACGCGTTTGCCTCAAAAAAATCGGCAAGGTCGCGGCCGGATGTCCGGGACCTTGCCGTCGTCCGACTTTGCCGCCGAGCGGCCGCCGGGCGCACCGACCGAAAGCGCCGTGTCAGGCGCTGAAGCTGCTGCCGCAGCCACAGGTGTGGGTCGCGTTCGGATTGTTGAACACGAACCCGCGTCCCATGACCTCGTCCTTGAAATCCACTGCTACGCCGTTGAGGTAGAGATAGCTCTTCGAGTCGCAGATCAGCTTGACGCCGTGCTGCTCGAAGGTCTCGTCGTTCTCACCGACCGAGTCGGTCAGGTCGAGCGAGTATGAAAAACCGCTGCAACCGCCGCCCTTCACGCCCACTCGCAGGTATGTGTTCTCGGGCAGGTTCTGCTGCTTGATGATGCTGAGCACTTCCTGCGCCGCTCGTTCCGTCAATTGCACTGCCATGACTCAACGCTCCTTGTCTTTCTCTCGAAATGCGGTCGCGGCTTTCCGTGGCCGCCCGCGTCCTGTCGGATTCTAGTGCGATCCCGTCTCAGCTTGAAGCCCCGGCCGTCTCGGGCTGGCGCTCCTCGCTCTTCTTCTTATAGTCGGCGATGGCCGCGCGGATCGCGTCTTCGGCCAGCACGCTGCAGTGAATCTTCACCGGCGGCAGGGCCAGCTCCCGCACGATGTCGGTGTTCTTGATCTGCAGGGCTTCATCGACGCTCTTGCCCTTGACCCACTCGGTCGCGAGCGAGCTTGAGGCGATGGCGCTGCCGCAGCCGAACGTCTTGAACTTGGCGTCGACAATTCGCCCGTTCTCGTCGCACTTGATCTGCAGCTTCATCACGTCGCCGCACTCCGGCGCGCCGACGATCCCCGTACCCACGGTGGGATCGCCCTTGTCGAACGAGCCGACGTTTCGCGGGTGCTGATAGTGTTCGATGATCTTGTCGCTGTATGACATTCTTCTAGCTCCTGAACGGCCCCAAACCGGCCGTTAACGTATCCCACAAACTCGAAAGCGGGCGAACCTCAATGGGCCGCCCACTGCACTTTGCTCAGATCGATCCCTTCCTGGGCCATTTCGTAGAGCGGGCTCATCTCGCGCAGCCGCTTCACGGCTGTCACGACCCGCTCGACAACGTAGTCCACTTCCTCGGCCGTCGTAAATCGGCCGAGCGAGAAGCGGATGCTGCTGTGGGCGAGGTCGTCGCCCAGCCCGAGGGCCTTCAACACATAGCTTGGCTCCAGCGACGCGCTGGTGCACGCCGACCCGGAACTAACCGCCACATCCGAGAAGCCCATCATCAGCGACTCGCCTTCGACGTAAAGGAAGCTCACGTTCAGGTTGTTCGGCGTCCGCTCGGTCGGGTGGCCGTTCAGATAGATCTCGTCGAGCTGGCTGAACAGGCCGTCCTTCATGCGATCCCGCAGGCCGGCGACCTTCCTGGTCTCGGCGTCCATGTTGTCGAAGCAGAGCTCGGCCGCCTTGCCCATGCCGACGATGCCCGGCACGTTCAGCGTTCCGCTGCGCATGCCTCGCTCGTGGCCACCGCCGTGAAGGACCGGTTCGCAACGGACGCGCGGCCGCTTCCGCCGCACGTAAAGCGCACCGACGCCCTTGGGTCCATAGATCTTGTGGCCGGAACAGGAAAGCAGGTCTATCCCCATCGCCTCGACGTCGATCGGCACTTTGCCGAATGTCTGGCAAGCATCGGTGTGGAACAGGACGCCTTTTTCCTTACAGAGCTTGCCGATGTCGGCGAGGGGCTGGAGCGTTCCAATTTCGTTGTTGCCGTGCATGATCGAGACGAGGATGGTCTTGTCGGTCATGGCCTCGCGGATCTGCTCGGCGCTGACGCGGCCGTCCTTGTCGACCGGCAGAAACGTCACCTGGCAGCCCATCTGCTCGAGGTACTTAGCCGGGTCGATGACCGCCTTGTGCTCGGTCACCTGGGTAATGATGTGGTTGCCCTGCTCGCGATACATGGCAGCGACGCCTTTGATCGCGATGTTGTTGCTTTCAGTCGCCCCGCTGGTCCAGACGATCTCCTTCGGCGATGCGTTGATGCCCTTGGCGACCTGGTCGCGGGCGTTTTCGACGCCTTCCTCGGCCACCCAGCCGAACTCGTGGTTGCGGCTGGCGGCGTTTCCAAACTTCTCGCGGAAGTAGGGCAGCATCGCATCGACCACGCGCGGATCGACCGGCGTGGTCGCGTTGTTATCCAGATAGATGGGCAACTTCATGTCTTCAACTCCACTCTTGCCGTACCCAGCGGAATCATGTCTGAGTGCTCGTGACAGCCGCACTCGCACGCTTCCACCGCAATTTCAGTCAGCGTCACGTCCTTCAAAAACTGTTCCAGTCGATCGTGCACGCGCCGCACCGGCCGCGAGATCGGGCACACGCTCAGCAACTCGCACGAAGCCTC
Source organism: uncultured Planctomycetaceae bacterium (assembly GCA_964581285.1). Taxonomy (GTDB): domain Bacteria; phylum Planctomycetota; class Phycisphaerae; order UBA1845; family UTPLA1; genus SpSt-539. The sequence continues at coordinate 52,144 of CAZONT010000001.1, forward strand.
GCCGTTTTCACCCGCAGGCTCGACGCAGCTCACGAACTCCACCGGTCCCTCGATTGCGAGGATGACCGTGTGTAGAGAGACCTCTTCCGGACGGACGGCCAGCACGTACCCGCCCTTGGAGCCACGGACCGATCGGACGATGCCCTTGTGGGCGAGCAACTTCATGACGTTCATCAGCAGCGAGACCGGAATGTGGTACCGCGCCGCGATGGCTCTCGCGTTGGCCACCCGATTGCCGTTCGCCACCAAGTGGCTGAGTGCGATCAGGGCGTAGTCCGTTTTCTTGGTCAGCGCGAGCATGCTGGCATCCTGCCGTCGGGGTAATTTAGCACCTTGCAGGTACTATATCAAGGGTCTTTCTCGGGGATTCCGAGCTGGAATTCGTTCGGATGTGCTGCCCTAACTTTCTGCAAAGTCTGGTTTTATGATTCTGTCAGGCTGCAGGCGCTATGTCTTCGCCGAACCGTTTCCCGAGCGATCGAAGACACTGCTCCATTGTTGATGCGTATCCAAAAATGAATCGGGCCATAAATCGGAAAATCGGATTGTAAATCTCGCCATTCTCGGTGATCCGCAGGTGCGTTCCCTCGCCGTCCGGCGTCAGTTCCCAGATCCAGGAACCGCCAAACGGCAGCCCTTCGTCTGCGATCCGAGTTCGCAGGCGGCGCGGCGGCGCGAACTCTTCGGTCGCGAATGTCATCGTGCCGTTGCGGCCCTTCTCGCGCCACATCGGCATGCCGTTCCGATCGGGCAGCCGCTCGACGCCCGTCAAATCGCCCCGCCAGCTCGGTAGCTCTTCGACCCGGGTGATCGCCAACCAAATCGCCTCCGGCTTCTGCTTATACCGTGCCGTTCGCGTCGCCACGTGGCCCCGGGGAAGCATCGCCCCGACGATTGCCACGACCGCGATCAGCACCACCACTGTGCCCAGGATGATCAGCGTCCACTTCAGCATGAGTAACTCCCTTCAGGACCGGCCGTACCCTTCGCGTCCGCCCGCCCGATCGCAGCCGGTAGAGGACCTTGGAATGCATCTCAACCTGGGCCGCCCCCGCCAGCATTGCCAGGCCCCGCAGCGCTTCGGTGCGCTCGGCCGGCGTCAACCGGGCGATCAGCGACCGGACCCGCGCGATGTCGAGCACCGATTGCGCCTGCTTGATTCGGACACCCGCCGGCGACAGGCGCAGATTCACGCGGCGGCCGTCGGTCTTGTCCCGAACCCGCAGGACGTAGCCGCCGCGCACGAGGCGTTCGATCGAGATGGACATCGTTGATGCCGTCACGCCGCTGTGCGCCGCGAGGTCCGATAGGGTCGTTGGCTCAACCGAGTCGAGATGGTCGAGGATGCTTGCCTGATGCGCGCTCAGCACCTGCCGCGTCTTCGAGTCGCGGACGTGCCGTGTATGGCAGGCGTGAAAGATTCGTGGGTAGTGCTCCATCAGTTGGCGGGCGGCTTCCCGAACGATCATGCGTCGCAGCCTACCCGAAAGTAGTTTGTTTTGTCAAATCAAATTAATTGAGCGAGCGATGCGCTGTTGCGTCGACGCCGCGTCCGCGTTGCCAGAAGGCAACATTCGCTACACTCCCACCGCCCCGCTTTTCCCGGTCCGACCTAACGAATTCGCTGAATTCACCGCCGTATCGCGGAACCCGACGGCGACTGGCTCGCCGGAAGCTGCTCGGCACACCAATTGCCCAGTTTCGGTCAGAACAGCCGTACCGCGGAGCGACAGCCGTGCATGCTCGAACCCTCACACTCGTTTTGGGACTTCTCGGCGCCGTTGTCCTGGCGTTTGCACTGGTTCCCTGAGTCCTGGTCACCTCATGCGGGGGTATGATGACTTGGAGGCCCACCGTTGCTCCGAGCACGCTCGGTTGCCGGTCGAGGCCCGGATCTTCGAGGCTCCATGAGCGGCTCCAACGACGACCCGCCGGCGAAGGACGTCGCGCGCGATGACCCGCGCGCGTTCGAGAAGCTGTACGTGCAGTTCAACGTGCGGCTGCGCCTGGCGGCATGGCGAATCTGCCGGCGCGGGGACTGGGTCGATGACCTGACCAACGAGTCCTGGAGGCGGGCGTTTGAGTCTCGGGCAACCTTCGACAGCTCGCGGCCGTTTTTGGTGTGGCTCACAGGTATTATGCGAAATGTGTATCGCGAGCAGGCACGGACCCGACTTCGGGTTGTCGATCCGAATGTCCCCGACGAACTCGACCGGCTCGACCCGGCTACGCTTGCGGATGAGGCGGAGTTGCTCGCCGCGATCGACGACTGCGTAAAGCGGCTGCCGGCCGAGGATCGGGACATTGTCCGGGCGCGATTCTTCGAGGCTTTGCCGCTGCGAGCCGTGGCAGAGAAGGTGCGAATTCCGGAGGCAACGCTGCGGGAGACGCGGCTGCCGCTGATCTGCGACAGACTCAGAAAGTGCTTGCAGACAAAGGGTTTAGAGAATTCTCGGATTTTTTCTGCGCAAGGGGGCCTCGAAACGCAATTCATTACGGAAAGCGAGTAGTCCGAGTGAACCGAGACCCGATCGACAATCTGCTGAGTGAGCTGGGTGAAGCCCGGTCGGCTGGTGTTTTCCAAGTGGAAAACTCCGTCGAGCCGAGCGTCTTTCCCTGGCAGACGCAGCAGCCGTCAATGAAGGTCCGGTCGGTGCGCTGGCTGCGGGTGGCGATGCCGCTCGCCGCTGCCGCGACTCTGGCATTCGCGTTCGTCGGCTCGGGATTCCGCCGGAATGCCGGCAACGTCAATCCCGATCCGAAGTCGATCGCCACCACGCTGGTCGCTCAGGGCTCGTCCGATCCGGACGATTGCAACGGCGACGGGCGAATTAACGGTGCCGACATCGACTGTTTTGTTCGCCAACACACGGCGCTAAATGGATCTTCGGAACTGCAGACCGGAGATTTCACCCGCCGTTTGCTGGGGATCTGAGACGTCAGATCCGCCTTTGCAATGCGAGGCATGGTCACGATTTACCGGATCGTGGATGTGCCTCGCATTTTCTTTTTTTACGCGCCGTCCGGTCGGTTTCAACTCCGGCAATTCAGGGAACCGGGATGTTCAAGCGATCGAGGAACTGTTCGCCTCGCGTAATCGAGACGATCCGGCTCGTCGCAATGACCTGACCGCTATTCCCGAGGACGCGCACGAAGTAGTCGCCCGTTCGAATTCCGTCGAGCACGTCGAATTCGTATCGTCCGCGTGAACCCGTCGTACCGCTTGCCACCAACTCGCTCTCGGCCGCCGCGACGAGTTCGACGGTGCGGTTCGGCAGGGGTGATTCCCAGCGATTCAGCATCCCATCGCCATTGACGTCGCCGAACACCGTCCCGGAAAGACCGGCCCGGAAGAAGAAAATGCTCTTCTGCAAGTTGGTCAATCGTGTGTTACGACGGATCACATCCGCGAGCGTTGTGTTTTCGATGCGCGCGAGTGTGGTTCCGGAGAGGGTGCGCTGATACCAGAAACGATCGCCGGCCCGCAGGCGCTTGAACTGGTCGCGCACGACGGCCTTCAGCGTTGGTCCGACGCTGGCGCCCTGCACATGCCCTTCCGCAAGCAGGCCAACCCAGAGGTCGACGTCGTCGACCGATGTGAACAACGAAGCGAGCTTGGACTGCGCGTCGACGCTGGGGCTTATCTCGGCGAAGCTCCGCGCGCGCGGGATGCCGTAGCTGACGCGGACTGAGTTGTAGTCCGCCAATCCGTGATCCCGGCCGCGCTGAATATTCAGACTCGCGAGGTCCAGCCCGCCTGATCCGGGAGGCCCGAACAGAAAGTTCCGCACGCTGTTGACGATCTGGTTATCCAGCTCGGAGGCCGGATCGGAGGCCAGATACTTCAAGATCGGATCAATACCGACGGCCTGAATCTGCGCGGGATTGAAGAAGGCCTGGCTGAGCGGGATTTCGTCTGCGACTTCGTTCCCGTCGTTATCGAGAAACTCCACGTCATCGCCCAGCAGACTGTGGCCGAATCGAAATGCCGCCGTGGAAAACTCGTTAACGAGATTGGGATTCGTCGTGGGGTCATATCCGGAATAGGCCGGCATTGCGTCGCGCCCAAGCATGGCCGGCAACCACTCATTGAAGGTGATGGATTCGATCTCGGCGATAACCGTTGCCCGTGCTCGCTGGTAGATTTCGGTATCCGACAGTGAGGGCGTTGCCGCGGCGAATCGCCCGGCCCAGTAATTGTGGTTACGGACAAACAGCGTGTGCAGCGAAACGAGCTCGATGTTCTCGTTGGCGCGCACGTCGCCGGCGGCAAACATCTGGTCGTCCGGGAAGAGATGGGCGTCGTTCGCCATCGGCAGTGTACCGTCGGGGAAGTATGTCGAGTTGTTGAGCGGGAGCATGTTGCCGGGGCTGGTCTTCATTCGTCCGCCGGAGAGCGTCCTGAGTTTCTGCGCCGTGACCGCGTCGGAGCCATAGACCATCGAGCCATCCAGCCATGCGGTGACGACGTTGACCTGCTGGCGCGGATTGTCAGCGCCGAGGCCGGTCGCGATGTCGAAGATCGAACGTGTCGTCGGAATGACTTGCGTTCCGGTGTTGAACGGATCGAACGAGGGGTCGCCCAACGGCACGGGGATCAGCATGACCTCGGCACCGCCCGTCGGGGTCAGGCCGATGTCGTGGTCGATGAACTGCCCCCAGGCATAAATCATCGCGGAGAGCAGGCGATCGCTGATGGCGTCGTTGTCACCCTGGTCGGCGATGACGTTGCTGATCTGCCGGGCACCGGGACGATAGTTACCGCCGACCGCAGAGATGCCGTCCGCATATTCCGGCGAAGCCGCCCGGCGAAGGCGCACGCCGGTGCTGCCCCACGTCATGTTGGCAGCGTTGTTTCCGGTTCCGTCAAAGCTGCGATAGGTCGGCACGGTCGACGCGTCTGCGGCCTGTGCGGGCGACGCTGTGGTGCGGTCTTGCACTTGACCGGCCTGCTCCCGTTCGGGGGCGACCGGTGCTTTGAGAAGATCCGACACGTCGGCCCCGCAGCCGGCCATGATGAGAATGACTAGTCCGGACGCGTGCGTGTGCATCCACCGCGGATTGCGTCGGCACAATCCCAGCTTGCTTTGAATCGCATTTGATTTCATGGCCCGCTCCTTCTCCGTTCGGCGTCATCTCTCGCGCGTCGCTGCACTCCGGCTGCGCGCGGAATACCTGTCGTGATCGATAAGGGCTTCTCGCATCGACTCACTTGGCTGGATCAACCTGCCCGACGGGCGCGTTCATCAACCGGACCTAATGGCCGGATTGGATGCGCCGCGTCCAGTCGCACAGTTCTTGTGTCCACGTGCCCGGCTCGATGAGTTCGGACACGCGCGTCGTGGTGACCCTTCCCTCGTGCGGCGTTTCTTCCCCGTAGTTGAAACGCCGCGCTTTGGAGAAATCTACGAGCGCGGCGGAAATCTCATCAGGCGCGGGAATAATTTGAACGTGGGTGCGTTCAGCGAAGGGGCGATCGAAATGCGCACCGCAGGGGGGCTTGATTGATCCGTTGTTTCGGGGGCGGGACGGAGTCGCAATGGATTCCGCTGAGAGCCCATGGGCTCGCATCCGACGCGGAGATCGCAGCGCTCTTGCAGGAGCCTTCGATGAGCACGGCGCGACATTGCGTCGATTGATCGCCGCGAGTTTGAATCCGCGATTGCGGGGGCGTGTCGATACGGACGACATCTTGCAGGAGGCCTTCGTGCAGGCGTCGCAACGCTGCAAGTATTTCGACGGCGACGGACCGCAATCGCTCTATATCTGGTTGCGACTCATCGTTATTCAGACGACGGCCGACGCGCACCGCCGCCACCTGGCGGCTCGGAAGCGCAACGCGGCTCGCGAGTGTCAGCCATCCACCGGTACGCAGACGAGCGGGTCGCGCCAGACGCCGGCGATCATCGACAGTTCGGACTCCCCGGAGCAACTGATCGAACGATTGGAACTTGCGGCACAACTTCGGAATGCGCTGGCGGGGCTGGGTGCGACCGATCGGCAGGTCCTGCGGCTGCGGCATTTCGCAGGACTGACAAATTTCGAAGTCGCAAGTGCGCTTGGAATCAAGCCGAAGGCGGCGAGCATCCGCTATGTCCGGGCATTGGGCCGGCTGAAAATGGCGATCGTGGCGCCGCGCGCTCACTGACGGGCCGAGAACCTGAGTTTGCGGTGCGTGACGCCGCCGTTGCCGTGCCGAGAATCCGAGTTCCGCGCCGTTCGGGAAAAAAGTCAAGGCGATGAATCGGTTCGCGGCGTCGTGGCCGGGAAGTCGCTTACGAGAATGCGTCCTCTTCCTCCCATGCAACCGGGCGCAAAGATAATCGGACATTCCATGAAGTGAATCTTTGTCCTCCGGATCATCGAATTGTATCTGTTGACTCGGGAGCACTGGGCTCAGCGAGCAGACAAGAGATTGTTATGGGGCCGTCCGGCGACAAGCTTGGCGGTTTCGCTTTGCTCGAACTGCTCGAAACGGACGTTTGTCCCGATGCCATGCGTCCGTCGAGCGGTGACTACGAGGCGCGAATTGCGACCCGTTAGTGGAGGTGGCTTCCCATGCCGGTGCTTCGGCCCCCACAAGTAAGTCCGGAGCGCGCCTAATGGGTCTTCGATCCAGTTCTGTCTTCATCGTTGGGTGTCTGGCGGTGGGCACATCGGTTTTGGGGGCGGAAGTCCCGTGGCCTGCCGAGGCGTTGGGCACCGCCGTCAATCTGACGAGCGTCGAGGGTTCCGGAACCAACGACTTTTACGTGAACATGAGCAGCGCGTTCTGGAATCCGGCGACGCGGCGGCTCTGGGTCTGTCGAAACGGCGGCCCGGACGGCTCAAAGTTCTGGGCCCTTCGAGAAGACGGCAACGGCGGCTTCGAAGTGGATGTCCAAGGCGGCCTCCGCGGCGAGTGGGCAAACTTCGGCGACCTCGAGGCGGTTACGCAGGCCAATTACAATGAGGCCGTTCTCTTCCTGTTGGTTGAAGGCGAAGAGCGCATCAAAGAGTGCAGCGTCTCCACCTATGGCACGGCCGTCATCAATAACAATTGGAATACGTCATCCTATCTTCCGCTCAGCGGAGGTTCCGGCGCCGAGGGACTCTGCTTTGTTCCGGATTCGTTTCTGAGCGCGGCCGGATTTGTCGATCAGAGCGGCAATCCATACGTCAGCCACAACGGCATGGGCGGCCTCATGTTCGTCGCCCACCAGAATGGTGGACGCATCTACGCCTTTGATCTCAATCGTTCGAACGGCACCTTTACCTATGTTGGCGCATACAAAACCAATTTTTCTGAAAGTTGCGAGCTTGCGTTCGACCGCTCCGACGGGCGGATGTACATCTTGCATGGCGCGGATCACAACACGGTCGAGGTCACGAACCTGGCCTCAACGGTGGTCGGCGGCGAGCGGCAGTTTACCGAGCTGGTCACCTATGGCCGACCCACGGGAAGCCCGGGAAGCTGGAACCTTGAGGGCTTCGCCATCATGCCCAATACCGACTGCGCAAACGGTCAGCGAAGCGTGTTCCTGGCCGTCGACGACGGGGGCGCAAACTCCCTGTTCTGGTTCAAACAATTCACATGCTCCTGCAGTGCGGGAGATCCAAACATTTCCGTGCATCCAACTCCCGCGACGATTTGCACGGGTTTGGCGAATCAATTCTGCGTGACGACGACCGGGACCGGGACGCTGTCTTACCAGTGGCAGAAGGATGGCGCGAATGTCTCCGGGGCGACGGCGTCGTGTTATTCCGCCACGCAGGCCGGTTCGTAT
>CAZONT010000001.1:60009-80163 GCA_964581285.1 uncultured Planctomycetaceae bacterium
GAATGTCTCCGGGGCGACGGCGTCGTGTTATTCCGCCACGCAGGCCGGTTCGTATCGCTGTGTGGTCTCTAACTCGTGCGGTTCAACGACGAGCAATGCGGCCGCGCTAACGCTTCTAAGCGCGCCATCGGTCACGAGCCACCCGAGCGGGGGGACGATCTGTTCGGGTCAGTCGCTTCAGGTGTGCGTTACGGCGACCGGGAGCGGGGCGCTGTCGTACCAGTGGCAGAGGGATGGCGTGAATATCTCCGGGGCGACGGCCTCGTGTTATTCCGCCACGCAGGCCGGTTCGTATTGCTGCGTCGTCTCAAACTCCTGCGGCTCGACCAGAAGCAACAGTGCGACGCTGGTCGTCAATACTTCACCGAATGTCATCGAGCAGCCGGTCATCGGCAGCGTGTGCAGCGGACAGACGCAACAATTCTGCGTCACTGCCGCCGGGACGCCGCCGCTCAGCTATCAATGGCAGCGGGATGGGACGGACATCGGCGGGGCCGCGGCCGCCTGCTACACGGCATCCCTGGCCGGGAGTTACCGATGTATCGTCTCCAACGCCTGCGGAAGCGCGACGAGCAACGCGGCGTCACTTACGGTGGTCGCGAGCGTCACGTGGTTCGCTGATGCTGACGGGGACGGATACGGAAATCCGCTTATCAGCTTGCACGCCTGCGACCGGCCCGGTGGATATGTCGCCAACGGTCTCGACTGCAACGATTTTGTCGCAAGCATCAACCCGGGCCGCCCGGAGCTGTGCGACGGAATTGACAACAATTGCGACGGGCACATCGACGAGAACGCGAGCGCCGACTCCGACAGCGACGGTGTCACGGATTGCGTCGACGCATGCCCAGCCACCGCAGCGGGGCAGTGGGTCGATACGAACGGCTGCTCGTGTGCTCAACTCGGACAGTCGGCGCCCGTCGTCAGCGTGCAGCCAGGCAACGCCAGCGTGTGCAGCGGACAGTCGGGTGCATTCTGCGTCAGCGCATCCGGCAGCGGGACTTTGACGTACCAGTGGCAGAAGGGTGGTGTGAATATCTCCGGCGCGACGGGGTCGTGTTACACCGCCACGCAGGCCGGCACATACCGCTGCGTGGTCTCGAATACGTGCGGAAGCACGACGAGCAGCGCGGCTTCACTGGCGGTGGCTGCGACCGTTACCTGGTTTGCCGACGCGGACGGGGACGGCTACGGCAATTCGCTGATCAACTTGCAGGCATGCAACCAGCCCATCGGATACGTCGCCAACGGCTCTGACTGCAACGACGCCGATTCAGTCGTCCATCCCGGCGCATCGGACTCGTGCGGGGCTGACCGTGACTGCGACGGGCACGCGCCTGGCCCGACGACGTGGTATCGTGATGTCGACGGCGACGGCTACGGCGACCGCGGGCAGTCGGTACAAAACTGCTTGCGGCCGGTCGGATATGTGGCGAATGACCTCGATTGCAATGATCACGCAGTAGGAATTCATCCGGGGGGCTCAGAACTCTGTGACGGAATCGACAACAACTGCGACGGGCAGATCGATGAGAACGGGAATCTGGACTCAGACGGCGATGGCGTGACGGATTGCGCAGACGCGTGCCCCAATTCCAACTCTGCGTCGCCGGTTGATTCCCGGGGCTGCACAATCGGTACGACTGACGGCGGGGATCGAGGCGGGCAGCCCACGAACGCTCAGCCAGATTCGAGCAAGAACTCCGCTGCGGCCTGCGGTGCGTCAATTCAAATGCCGATTCTGGCGGGGTTGTTCGGAGCAGCCTGCAATTTGGTCATTCGCTCGCCCCGTAGATGGAAATCCATGCGTAAACGCTGATCTCGGGCGTCGGGACATCGCGCGAACCGGCAGGCGGCTGCCGGCCGTGGCTCCGCTGCGCGATTCATCGATCCATTTGCGATTCGCTCGACTCGCAGTGTTCGATCGTATCATCATATTCCATAAGGCGTTTCGCGCGGAAGCAATGGACAGCCATCACGTAGAATCTTCGAGTTTCCGTTGCTCACGAGAAGCACGCCGGGATGCGCTGTACGAATCCACACGCGCGCTCGTTTTTCTTTCTTTGGATTTACGAATCGCGTGCGCGCGGCGCATGCGAATCCTTCCCGCGCTCCTTCCGCTTGACGCTCTGCCCACTGATCACACGGCAGTCGAGTTTGTAGGTAACAATACCTAAGGGGATTGCATTATCACTGAGCGCCGTAGATATTCTCGCAGGGGTGCTTCAGGCTAATGCACTAATCATGATCGCTCAAGTGGGGGATCGACGACGGCGCGATTGGGGATCCCATCTGGCCATTCGAATTCGGTGCGGTTGAAAATTCGTACAGTGGTCCATCACTCGAACAAGTGCTTTAACGTGCATCAGTTATTGACATGGCGGGTACCGTTCTGATAATGTTGGGCCCAGAGGGAGGGCGAGGTTATCGCACGCTCGAGCCGTTAGGGTTCGTCAAGCATATCAAACCTTGCTCAGACGCTTGTTGCCGGTCCCTCAACCATTTGTTGATCCACCACTCGTGCGGCTCGCGAAGTGCGGTAGTGCCTCGCGTTGGAGTTGGAAATGCGAAGGGGATCGTGGAGTGCGGGGGGAGGGACGGCCCTCTCGAATCGTGAGTCAGTAATTCAGCGTCCCATTCGTCATGAATGCGCTGAATCTCCGGCCAATTCGCATAATCCTGGTCCTTTCCTGGCTGCTTCATCTTCAATTTATTGTCGTGATCTCCGGAAAGGCGCTGAGCCCTCGGCTCGTTCCGCGAAACACTCGCCACTCCGTTGTTGCCAGAATCTCAGCGGTTGGCCCGATCGAAGCATGATTTGCAAGGAACTACTCCATGCACACTAAAGGTATCTTCCAGACGTTGATTCTGATCGCTTTCGCTGCGCTGGGTTCCGCGGAAGCGCGCGGGCAGATCCGATTCACGGAGTTCATGTACGATTCGACGTTGAACGGCGAATTTGTCGAACTCACAAATCTGGGCGGTACGGCCGTCGACATGACGGGATGGAGTTTCGACGACAATACTCGAACGGCGGGCGCCAGTTCGGTTAGCTTGAGCGCCTTTGGTTCGGTCGCGGCGGGCGAATCTGTCATCATTACCGATCAAACCGAAGCGGCATTTCGCGCGGCGTGGGGACTCGGTGCGGGCGTCAAGATCATCGGAGGGTCGGGCGGCGTCGCTGCGCTCCAGCGAAGCGACGAGCTCAACGTCTATGATGCTTCAAACACGCTTGTCGATCGCCTGACATATAACGACGCGGCGAATGGGGGGCCCCCCGGTGCTATTCGTACGCAGAACAAGAGCGGTTGGGTTTGCGCCGAAGGCATCGGAACAAATAACATTCTGAAATGGTTCCTGTCGGCGGTTGCCGATCAGCAGGGGTCATTTGCCGCCACCACGGGCGGCGCGATCGGAAGCCCCGGCACCTTTGTGTCGGTTGCGTGTCCGAATGCCCCGGTGGTCGCGAGCACAATCCCTGCCAAGAAGGCGTCCGCGCCGAATCTCACATCGGTATCCGTGACTTTCAGCACGGGTGTCACCGGCGTCGCCGCGGGGAATATGACGGTCAACGGATCGGCCGCGACGAGCGTCTCGGGCAGCGGCGCGGGTCCGTATGTATTCAGCGGATACGCCGCGCCGGCGACCGGCTCCGCCGCGATTGCACTAGCGTCGGGCGCTATCGTTTCGCAGTTTGGAGCCGTTCCATTCGCGGGCGACAGTTGGACAATTGCGGTCGGCGTTTCCATCGTCATCAATGAGCTGAATTACCATCCGCATGATACGAACGATCCGGGTCAGACCACGGAATTCGTCGAGCTGTACAATGCAGGGGCTACCAACATCGACCTGGGTGGCTGGAGCTTCAGTGGAATCACATACGTCATTCCGGCCAGCACGATCATAAGTGCAGGGGCATACCGGGTAGTCGCCGTTAACGCGGCGGCCCTTCAAACAGCCACTGGTTATGCCGGGGCCCTGCAATGGACATCCGGAGCGCTTTCCAACGGCGGCGAGAACATTTCGATTCGCGACGGTTCGCTTAACGTCATTGATTCGGTGACGTACAGTGATGGCGGCGATTGGCCCTCAACGCCCGATGGATCGGGACCTTCGTTGGAATTGATCAACCCGGGCTTGCCCAACGATGTCGGCGGCGCATGGCGAGCATCGTTGGTGCCCTACGGCACGCCGGGTGCGGCCAACGGCAATTTCAATCCGGCGCCAGCCCCGATCATTTATTCACCCAGCCACAGTCCATCGATTCCGGTCGGTAACGCGTCGGTGCTGGTGAACGTGACCGCCATCGACGACGGCGTCCTTCCGCCAACCGTGGTGCTGCATTATCGGGTCGATAGCGCATCACCCGGCGCGTACACGAATGCCTCCATGTTCGACGACGGGCTGCACGGTGACGGGGCCGCCAACGATCATGTGTTTGGGGCGACGATGCCCGGGCTGGCCAGCGGTTCGCAATACGACTTCTACATCACGGCGGACGACGGCAGCTCGTTGGCGACCTTTCCGACGAATCATGCGAGCGCTGCGCCCGGCTGCAGCGCCACCGGCTGCCAGAATGATATCAACCCCAGTTGTTTTCTCTGTCAGACGCTCCTGTGCAAGTTTTCCGACGAAGTCGTCCCGACCGATGCGCCGGTGTATCACATTCTGGTGAGGCAAACCAGCAAGAATGCGCAGGAAGCGCTCTCGTGCAACACGAGCTCAAACGCGTTCGATCCGTGCAAATCCGAGTTTGATGCGACCTTCATCGATAATACCGGTCGCGTCTTCTACAACGTCTCCGAACGGTACCGCGGCCAGAGCAGCATTGTGTTGAACCCGCGGTCCTATCGAGTGGACTTTCCATCGAACAATCCCTTCACCAACGCGCTTGGATTCCCGGTTCAGAAAATGGTCCTGAACGGAAACCAGCCCGTTCGCCAAAAACTGGGATTCGACATTTTCCGGGCTGCCGGGGCGCCGGCTTCCGCCGCTGAGTTCGTTCGATTGCGCTATACGGGGATCAATTACGATACCACCGCGATTGGGTCCAACGGATTTACGGGGCTCTATGCCTGCATCGAGCAGGTCGATAGCGACTTCCTGGACTCACAAGACGGAGGGATTTCGCCCTCTCGCGGAATGACTTCGGACGGAAATCTGTATCGCGGCGAAAACACCGGGACCTTCGATTGGCGCGGAACGGATCCAGGTCCGTATCGCGTCAACGCCTTCGGACGCAACGGATATTCGAAAGAGAACAACGAAGAACAGGACGTTTGGACTGACCTGATCCCGCTGTTGGATGCGATGAACAACTCATCGCCGGCGAATTACGCCGGCAACGTGGCCGCACTGGTTGATGAGGACGAGTGGGCGCAGTACTTCGCCATTCACAACATCCTTGGCAACAAAGAGGGTGGCATCTATCGAGACACGGGTGACGATTACTACCTGTATTTCAACCCGCCGGGCCATCCGGATGGCTACAACGCGAAATTCATTACATGGGACACCGACTCGGTTCTCACCGACTCGCAGACGGAGACCATGTGGCGCACCGGCAATAATGACAACACGATCGCGACGATTCGCAATTTCCTCCGGCACAATTCGTTCGCGCCCATCTTTGTAAAGCAGGTTTACGACCTGACTCACGGCGTGCTCTCGCAGGCAAGTTTTGATGCCCGCATTGACGCAATGACCAGCGCGGCGTTCTTTACGTCCGGGGGCAGCACGAATAACCCTGCGACGCGAGTTCAGTTCAAGGCATGGTACGCCAATCGACTGGCGTTTATCGACGCGGAGATGAAACATGCCCTGACGGTCGCAAACATGCCGTCGTCGCCGTATACGAATGCCAATCCGGTTCTCGCGCTGAACGGGCAACTGAATCAGGCCGGCACGCACAATGTCACGGTGAACGGACAAACGGCCACGTTCAGCGTCTATGCCGGCACGTGGTCGCACAATGTCACGCTCTGGCCCGGCATCAACAAAATCACGGTGAAGTCGTTTGATCGCAGCGGCGTCGAAATGCAGAGCATCACGAATAGCGTCATCTACGATCCCTCGCCGGCGGCGCCGGGCCTGCGTCTGACGGCCCCGAATCGCATGGTCGATACGAAAACGCTGACGCTCGAGGCGGAGATACTGGATGCGAGTTCGAGTATCGATTGGCGAACCTGCACGCAGGTGGGCACGGTCTCTGCGACGCGCCTTTCGGATGGGAGCCCGGTTCCGACGTCGATCACCGTATTCGAGACGCTGAGCGGCGGAGCGGGCTCGGGAGGCCCGTCGCCGGATTCGATTCGCTTCTACAATGGCGTCGGAAGCGTATCGATCACGTTGGATCAAGGCGCGGCGACGCCGCCCGGTGACATCCTGGTCACCGTGACGGTTGGTTCGTTCAGCGCGACCCGAATTGTCGAGGTGCTCGACGCCGACGCCCCGGGATTGTTCAAGAATCTCTCGGGCGCGCTCTCCGGCCCGAATCTGACCTGGGGTCCGACAGATGGCGTCATCCACCTGACGGGGACCGTAACGGTCTCGAGCGGCACGCTGACCATCCTTCCGGGTACGCTCGTCATGGCCGACCCGGGACCGGCGAATGACGGCGTCGCCATCGTTGCGCAGAGCGGAGGCGTCGTCAGCGCCCTCGGAACGCGGACGCAACCGATCTTCTTCTTTGCCACCGCGGGACCGCCGGCGATGGCGCTGCCGCAGACGCAGCAGAACAACGATTCCTCCTGGCGCGGGATTTATCACGAGAACAGCGGAACGTCGAACTATTCGTTCGTCTTCTTCACGGGCGCCGGCAACGCCGTTGTCAGCAGTCATCCGCGCCCGCCGATTCTGCGATTTAATGGCTCGCACGGGGGCCTCTTCCAAGATTGTGTGATTGCCGACTGTCCGGGTATGGGCACGTCGGCCATCAGCGGATCCAGCGGTAACTACACGTTCCGCCGCTGCCTGTTCTCGCGGGTCGGAATCGGCGGCGAATGGCTCTGCACCGGGTCAACGATGACGATTGAAGATTCTTGGTTCACTCGAATCGGCCGTGCGCCAGAGCCCAACGGAGTCGATGGCGACATTCTGCACGTGGACCGTCCGGGCAACACCTATGTGGTTCGCCGAAGCGTGCTGACCGACTGCGGCGATGACATGGTCGACCACAGCACCGGGGCTCAACCCGTCCTCGAGAACTGCCTAATCTACGACTGTCGAGACAAGGTCGTGAGCATCGGCCCCCTCGTCGACGGACCATCCGCCACGATTACGATGACGAACTGCCTGGTCTTCAACGCGCCGGGCGGGATTCGCTGCAACGGCGCGCCGGCCTTTCTGACCAATTGCACACTGGGCAACGGCACAAACGTGAACGGCCAGTCCTGCACGTCGGTGATACAAAAGTGCATTCTGTGGACGAACAGCGCCGATACGTGCTGCGGAACCGTCAATCACACGATTGTCGGCAACCCCGGTCATCTCGGTTGCGGTACCGGCAATCTTTCGACGAACCCCATGTTTTTCAGCACGAGCTGCAATTACAGCCTGTTAGCCGGCTCGCCGGGGCTGACGGCCGGTCCGGGCGGCACGCAAATCGGCTGGCTCGGATTCCCGTTCCCGACCGGCGGGTGTGTGAACAATATCGATTGCAACGACAGCAATCCGTGCACAACCGATACGTGCAGCAATGGAGCGTGCAATTACAGCGCGGTCCCCGGATGCTGCCTGACCAACATCGAGTGCGACGACGGCAGCGCTTGCACCACGGATACGTGCGTCAACAACGTCTGCACGCACACGGCGATCAGTTGCAATGACAACAACGCCTGTACGACGGATTCCTGCAATCCGCAGACCGGCTGCTTCCAAACGGCCGTCAACTGCGACGACACCAATCTATGCACGGTCGATTCATGTGATCCGCAGCTCGGGTGTCAGCATGCAGCGGTTTCTTGTCCGCAAGGGCAGGCCTGTAACCCGGTCAACGGGCAATGCCAGTCAGCGCCCGTCACGGCGACGTTCCAGGACGGCGTCGCAAGCTACACGGGAACTCAGGATACGTATCTGGATCAAGCAGCCGCGACCACGGTCCGGGGTGCGGTAGACACCTGGCGATGGGACACCGAGGATCCAGCGCCCAATCAGGAATACGGGCTTATCCGGTTTGACAACATCTTCGGCAGCGGCCCTGGGCAGATTCCGCCGGGTTCACAAATTAGCTCGGCGACGCTGACCCTCGTCGTGTTTAACGGCGGGGCCACGCCGCTGGGAACGGTGAATGAGGTCCTTGTTGATTGGGCTGAAGCCACTGCAACCTGGAACAACTTCGGTGGCGATGCCGGGGCCCAGACCGACGAGTACAACACGACGAAAGTGGCCGACGCTCCGATCGCCGTCGGCAGTGCAAATATCACGGTCACAAGCAGCCTGCAATCCTGGTTGGCAAACCCGGTCTCCAACCGGGGTTGGATTTTTGTTCCGGTGAATAACGACGGCGTACAGGTGCGTTCAGCCGAGTATGCGACGGTCGCGGAACGTCCGAAGCTGACGGTCATCTATACGCCGCCGGTCACGGGCTGCACGACCGACGGAGATTGCAGCGACGGTCTCTTCTGCAATGGCGTTGAGACCTGCAATCAGACGACGCACTTGTGCGAGTCGGGCACGGCGCCGAATTGCAACGACAACATTGCGTGCACGAGTGACTCCTGCAACGAGGCCACAGATTCCTGCGACCACGTGCCCAACAATGGCGTGTGCAGCGACGGGAACCCGTGCACGGACGACCTCTGCGTAGTCGGAACCGGCTGCACGAACCCCCCTAACACGGCCACGTGCGACGACGGCAACGCCTGTACCACGAACGATACGTGTTCCGGCGGAAACTGCATCAGCGGTCCGGCCGCCAATTGCGACGACGGCATCGCCTGCACGACGGACGCCTGCAACCCCGGCACCGGTTGCACACATACGGATAACTGCACCGGCGGGCAGACCTGCAACCACACAACGGGCCTCTGCTCGACCGGTCCGGTGACGACGACTTTCCAGCAGAATGTCAACGGGTACACCGGCACAGCTGACACCTACATCGACGCGGCCCTGGGCTCCCAGGCCGGCGTGACGCCGATCGTCATCGACGGCAGTCCGGTCGAGCAGGTGCTCATCCGATTCGACGGAATCTTCGGCTCGGGCCCGAGCCAGATTCCGACGGGTTCGACAATCGTATCTGCAACGCTGACGCTTCGAGTCGGAGGCAGTGCGAACGATGAGAGCGCCAACCCGGTCAGTTTCCACCGACTCCTTCACGCCTGGAACGTGACGGACGTCTGGGCTGCCTATGGCGTGTCGCCGTGGAACGCCCAAGGCGGAATCCAGGCGGACGGAGCCGATGCGGTTGCGGCTGCCGAGGCGACTGCCACCATGAGCAGCGTCAGCACTGCGTATCCCGTCAGCGTGACGGGGAGCGTTCAGGCCTGGGCGGCCAGTCCAACGAGTAATTACGGTTGGGCGATCCTCCCGAGCGGTTCGGACGGGCTGCGACTGGAGTCCGCGGAATCGACGACTGCCGCCTTCCGGCCGTTGCTGTCGGTCACCTACACGCCGCCATTCACGGGCTGCAACTCCGACGCGGAATGCAGCGACGGGCTTTACTGCAACGGGGTCGAGACCTGCAATCAGACGACGCATTCGTGCGAGTCGGGCACGGCGCCGGATTGCAACGACAACATCGCGTGCACGACGGACTCCTGCAACGAGGCCACGGATTCGTGCGATCACGTGCCGAACAACGGCGCGTGCAGCGATGGCTTGCCGTGTACGGACGACGCTTGTGTGGTCGGGACCGGCTGCACACATACCCCCAACCCGGCTGCGTGCGACGACAGTAACCTGTGTACGGACGACGCGTGTGATGCCGGATTGTGCGTCCACACGCCCCACGACTGCAACGACAACAACGCCTGCACGACCGACACGTGCGATCCCGGCCTCGGATGCCAGCATGCGGCGGTCAACTGCGACGACGGGATCAGTTGTACGGTGGATTCGTGCAACCCCGTTCTCGGTTGCCAGCATGTCAATAACTGCACTCCGAGCGTCGAGGCCGTCGGACCTCGGTACCTGCGCGTCACGCCGCCGGCGGGCCTGACGTCGGTCGCCCTGCGTGTTGAGTCGGCCAGCATTCCGTGCCTGCCGAAGTACATCGATCCGACCGGGCACCTTGTCGATACGCCGGTCTTCCAGACCTCGGCAGCGTGGGGAACGATCAACGTCGGCGACCGACAGATCATTCCTGCCACTTTCTACGACGTTCGCGCCGACGTTCGCGCGCCGAACGACCCGGAGAACCTTTCGTCACCCGCATCGGTTGCCACCTGGCAGTGGGGGAATGTCGATAACGCCGGCGACGTCAGCATTTTTGACATCGTTTGCGTTTTGGACGGCTTCCAGAACATCCACAACGCGTGTTCCTTGTACGGCGATGACCTGCAACTGGCGGTGCCGGACCGCCTCATCGATATGTGGGACATCCTGGCGGTGATCGATGCGTTCCAGGGCTTGCCCTATCCGGACGCGACTCCGTGTGGCTCGTTGCTTGCGATCCGGGCCGCGTCTGCTAGTGGGCAGCCGCCGCAGATAACGCTTACGCCGCGCCAAGCGGGAATAGCGCCGGGGTCGACGGTGGCGGTCGACGTATTCATCAGCCAGATGTCCGGCCTACGGGCGTACCAGCTGGCGGTTCAGATGGGCGGCGGCAGCGGCCAACTGCTGCTCGAAGGTGCGGTCGTGGATGCGAACCGCCCGGACTACGTGTTTGCACAGATGAATGCTCAATCGGCGATCGACCTGCCCAATCGTCGGCTGGCCAATGTGCTCTTTACCGGCTCGAGTGATTGTTCTTCCAAGAAGTATCTCGCCACGCTCAATGTGCGGGCCGGGGCGAATAGCCGAGGGCAGTTCACGGTTTCACTCGCAAATGGAGGCAAGACAGTCTTCGTCGATCAGAACGGTCAGGCGGTGGATGTCGTCGTCGGCGGCGCGACTATCTCGGTATTCACCCGAGTACCGAGTTCCGGTCCGCTGCGTCCAGAGGGTCCGACGATCATCGCGCCAACGAACGAATAGGCGGGGCGGACTCTGTCGGAGACCAGCACCGGGTCGTTCACTTCATGTCCGAAAAGGAGTGCGTGGAACGTCGATGGCAGGCGGAGTGAGTCAACCATGTAGGTTGTGGCGGCTCATCGGGGTCGCACTGTTCCTGCGCGCTTCGATCGTCGCGGCCCATCCGAGCATCTACCACGAAATTGAACGCGTTAGCGAGGCACTCCAGAAGCAACCCGATCGGGTGGATCTATTGAACGAGCGGGGTGTTTGTTATCGCCTGGCCGGCAATTTCGAGGCCTCGTTGGCAGACTTCGACAAGGCCGGTCGCCTCGACCCGTCCAATCTCGATCTCGCGGCTCATCGGGGAATGACACTCTCAGCAATGGGTCGCAACGAGGAAGCGGAGCGGGAGTTGACTCGGTATCTCGACGGCGGGCGCGTCAGCGCGTCTGTGCTCGCCGAACGAGGCCTTGTTCGCGCCAAGCTCGGAAAGCTCGAGCCCGCCATACAGGACTTCAATCGGTCGCTTTCAATCAATCCCGACATTGAATTGTACATCGAGCGTTGCAAGGTTGAAGAGTCCCTTGGACGTCTCAATCGAGCGGCGGCCGGGTTGCGCGAGGGCCTGGCGGCGCTGGGCGGTGCTGTCGTGTTGCGTGACCGCCTCGTTGACGTGGAACTTCGACAGAAGAACTACGACGGCGCGATTCGAGTCATCGACGAACAGATCGCCGTGACGCCGGTGCGTACGGAATGGTTGCTGCGCCGGGCGGAGATTCTCGCGACCGCCGGCAGGGCCGCCGATGCCCGACGGGACCGAATGCTGGCATTGGACGAAGCAAATAACGCCTTGGCGCGGCGCACAACGGCTAATCACCTGGTGTCTCGCGCGAAGGTTTTTTGGGCCCTCGGACGATTGGACGAGGCCAGGAAGGATCTCCAGCTCGCGCTGGATCAGTCGCCGCGCATGGACGAGGCCCGCGGGATGCTCGCGAAGCTGGACGGGGCCGCGAACCCGAGCACGGACTCACCCACTATTGAGAAACGGGGTACGCAATGATTCATAATCGCGTTGGGATTCTACGTCGGCATCGGGCCCTTGCGAACTATGCAGGTTTGCTGGTGGTTGTTCTTTACGCATCGAACGTCCACGCCGTGACCGTCACGTTTCAACAGGGCGTGTCCGGGTATACCGGGACGGTCGACACGTTTCTTCACGCCGGAAGTCCGACAGCGGACAATTCCGCGGCGGCTACGCTTGTGTGCGACGGGCCTCCGCCCGCAGCCGACGAACGTCAGATCCTGCTTCGGTTCGACAATATCATTGGAAATGGCGCGGGACAGATTCCCGCCGGCGCGACGATCAATTCCGCCACCCTCACCGTCAATATTACGAACCCAAGCGCGACCGGTGCGTCGCTGCACCGAATGCTTCAGACATGGGCCGCGACGAACCATTGGAATACATGGGTCAGCGGAATTCAGGCGAACGGGGTCGAAGCGGCATCGACGGCAGACGTCAGCAGTCTCTACAACGGGTCAACGCCAGCGCTTTTCAACATTGACGTAACCACCAGTGTCGCGGCTTGGGCGGCCGGAGCAAGTAACTTCGGTTGGGCCTGGTTGAATAATGGCGACGACTCCTGGCAGTTCGATTCGGCGGAAGGAGCGACATCCACGAATCGCCCGAAGCTCTCGGTCACCTATAACGAGGGCGGCGGGAGCGCAAATCTTGTGCGACAGCCGTACCTGCAATTGGGCACACCGACTTCAATGACGGTTGTCTGGCGAACCGACGTCGCGACCGACAGCCGAGTCCGGTACGGGACGACGCAGGGCAGCTTGACTTCGAGCGCCTCGAATGCGACGGTCTCTGTCGATCACATCGTGACGATCAACGGCCTGTCGCCGGCCACCAAGTATTTCTACGATATTGGATCGACCACGGCGTCGTACGGCGGCGGGACGGCGACGCACTATTTCAAGACGTCGCCCAACACCGGGAGCACCGGCGCATTTCGCTTCTGGGCCATTGGCGACAGCGGGACGGGATCATCGACCCAGACGGCGGTGATGAACGCGATGCTGGCTGACGCCGGCGCGACGCTGCCTGATTTTGCTATCCATCTCGGTGACATCGCCTACAACAGCGGTACGGACCAGGAGTTCACGAGCAATCACTTCGTTCCGTTCAACGCGGTTCTTCGCAATACCGTCATGTGGCCCTCACTCGGCAACCATGAGGCTGCGTCGGTCAATACATCCCTGCAAACCGGTCCTTACTACGCCGCGCACGTCCTGCCGACCGCGGGGCAGGCCGGCGGCATCGCATCCGGTACCGAGGCGTATTACTCGTTCGACTACGGAAATGCGCATTTCGTGGTGTTGGATTCGCAGGACAGCAGCCGCGCTGTCGGCGGTCCGATGCTGACCTGGCTCACCAATGATCTCAACGCCACGACTCAGCAATGGCTGATCGCATATTGGCACCACCCGCCGTATTCGAAGGGGACGCACGACTCGGACAGTGAAGGCCAGCTGGTTGAGATGCGGGAGCGTGCGCTTCCGATTCTCGAAGCCGCGGGCGTTGACCTCGTGCTGTCCGGACACTCGCACGCGTACGAGCGTTCGTACTTGATTGATCGCGCCTATGGCTTTGGCACGTCGCCGAACTTCCCGACGCCGAGCTTCGCGTTCTTGAACGGCAACGGAAGAATTCTCGACGATGGGAATGGCCGCCCCGCACCGGGTGGGACCGGCGAGTACGAAAAACCCAGCGGGCTGAACGCACATGAAGGGACGGTCTATATCGTCGCAGGGCACGGCGCGCAAAGCGCCGGTGGCTCGCTCAATCACCCGGTGATGTATTTCTCTGAAGCCATCCACGGGTCGTGCCTGATCGACATCAGCAACAACGAATTGACGCTTCGAAACATTCGCCAAACCGGCACGGTTTCGGACACCTTCAAGATCCTGAAGGGCGACGTGCCGCCAAGAATTGCGTCAACCGCGCCCGTTCGCAGCGCGGTTTTGAGCATGCTGCCGACTGTGGCGATTACGTTTTCGCGGCCGGTATCGGGTGTGACCGCTGGCGGACTGACGGTCAATGGATCCGCGGCAACGTCGGTTTCGGGCAGCGGGGCCGGGCCGTACACGTTTTCGGGGTACGCAGCGCCCGGCAACGGGTCGATCAGCGTGAGTCTCGCGGCGGGGAGCATCGCGGATTCCGGTCCCCCCGGTCTTCCATTCGAGGGCGATTCCTGGAGCTACACAATTGACACGACGCCGCCGCATCTGACCGCCGAATCTCCACCGCGCAGTTCCACGGTGGCCATCCTCTCCTCGATAAGCGTGACGTTCAGCAAGCCGGTGAATGGCGTCGTCGCCGGGAACCTGACGGTGAACGGTTCGCCAGCCACGGCGCTTTCCGGCGTCAACGGCTCCGTCGGTCCGTATGTATTCTCTGGATATGCAACTCCAGCGGAGGGCGCCGTCAGCGTCATCCTGGCGCCCGGCGCGATTGTTGAAGCAAATGGAACCAGTCAGCCCTTCGCCGGGGATAGCTGGAGTTATGTGTTCCACGCGACCCTGGTCATTAACGAGTTCCTGGCATCCAACAATTCGGGCAATACGGACGAATTCGGCGACTTCGACGACTGGCTCGAAATTTACAATCCTGGTTCGTCGGCTGTCGACATGGGCGGAATGTTTCTGACGGACGATCTGGATGCGCCGCAACAGTATCAGATACCAGCCGGCGTTTCGATTCCAGCGGGCGGATACCTGATCTTCTGGTGTGACACCACGCCCGGACAAGGTCCGCTCCACACCAACTTCAACATCTCCCGAACCGGAGAGGATCTCGGACTCTTCGACAAGATTTCGAATGGCAATGGCCTGATTGATGGCTTCACCTTTACGACGCAGACCTCGGACATCACGTCCGGTCGATTCCCCAATGGATCCGGCCCCATCGTCGTTCTCTCATCGCGCACACCCGGTGCGACCAACGGCGGCCCGCCGCCGGCGGCGCCGCAGCTTCCGATCGTCATTGGCGACACATGGAAATACTTCAAGGGAACCGCGGCGCCTCCATCCGGGTGGAACCAAGTCAGTTTTGACGATCAGTCATGGCTGTCGGGTCCGACAGGCATCGGTTACGCCGACGGCGATGACGCTACGCCACTCGGCGACATGCAGTTCATTTCTGGCACGCAGGCGGGCTACGCGAGCGTCTTTGCACGCAGGGTCTTTTCGGTTCCCAATCCCGCCGCGGTCACATCGCTGACGTTCACCATCGACTACGACGACGGATACGTCGCCTATCTCAACGGCGCCGAAGTCGCTCGCAGCGCGAGCATGGTTGGGACGGGCTCGCCTCCGGCGTTCGGCACCGTGGCGACGGCGGGCCACGAAGCATCGGCCGGACAATCCGGAAATCCTCCCGAGGTTGTCAACCTCAACGCCTTCATCGGCCAGCTCGTGGCCGGCAACAACGTGTTGGCGATTCAATGCCACAACAACGCACTTGACAGTTCCGATCTCTCGCTTCTGCCGGCGCTTGCTTCCACCACGGTCCAGTGTTCGGGCGACGGTGAGTGCAGCGACAGCAACCCTTGCACAATCGACACGTGCAATTCGGGGACCTGCGTCCATTCACCGGTTACATGTTCGCAAGGGCAGACGTGCAATCAAACGAACGGACAGTGCGAGGCCGCGCCGACGACGGTCACGTTTCAGGATGGCGTTGCAAGCTATGCCGGAACGCAGGATACGTACATGGATCAAGCAGCCGCCGCCACCGTCCGGGGCGCGCTGGATACGTGGCGCTGGGACACCGAGGACCCTTCGCCCAACCAGGAATACGGCCTTATCCGGTTCGACAGTCTCTTTGGTGGCGGACCTGGCCAGATCCCGCCCGGTTCACAAATCAGCTCGGCGACGCTGGCCCTCGTCGTTTTCAACGACGGAGTGACACCGCCTGGAACCGTTCACGAGGTCCTCGTTGATTGGGCCGAAGCGACTACAACCTGGAACAACTTCGGCGGAGACGCCGGCGCCCAGTCCGACGAGTACGGCGCGACGACAATAGCCAACGCGCCGATCGCGCTGGGAACTTCAAACCTCAACGTGACGAGCAGCCTGCAATCTTGGTCGGCAAACCCGAGCGCCAACCGTGGTTGGATCTTCGTTCCGCAAAACCTCGACGGCGTACAGGTGCGTTCAAGCGAGTATGCGACTGTCGCGGAACGACCAAAGCTGACCGTCATCTACACGCCGCCGGTCACCGGCTGCACCATCGATGCGGACTGCAACGACAACAATGCCTGCACGACCGATACCTGCAACGCCGGTACTTGCGTGCATACCGCGATCAGTTGTGACGATGGCAACGCCTGCACAGATGACGCCTGCGATTCGATTAACGGCTGCACGCACACGCCACACAATTGCGACGATGGCAATCCATGCACGACCGATACGTGCAACCCGTTGACCGGTTGCGCGCATGCGCTCGTGAACTGCTCGGCAGGGCAGAGTTGCAACTCGTCGAATGGCCAGTGCCAGACGGCCGCCGCACTCCCCATCGCGATCGGCGATACGTGGAAGTACTTCAAGGGATCGGTGGCACCACCGGCGAACTGGGCAACGATCGCCTTCGACGAATCGACGTGGCCGCTGTCGGGACCGTCGGGCTTCGGATACTCGGACGGCGACGACAACACGATTCTCAACGACATGCTCAACAGTTACGGGAGCGTATTCATCCGCAAACGATTCACGGTTACAAACCCGGCGGCGATTACGTCGCTGACGCTGACCGTCGACTACGACGACGGATATGTCGCGTACATTAATGGCGTCGAGGTGAAACGCAGCACCGGGATGGTCGGTACGCCGCCGGCGTTCAATTACCTCGCGCCCACCAGTCACGAAGCTTCGCACGGCGATTCAGGTCCGCAGCCGCCGGAGGTTTCAAACCCGCCGACCAGTCTGCTCGTGGCCGGCGTCAACGTGATCGCGATTCAGGGGCACAACAACACGCTCGCCAGCACGGACTTTTCGCTGATTCCCTCGCTCACGGCGACGTTCCAGTGTCTTACCGGCCCGGACTGCAGCGACGGCAACGCTTGTACCGATGACACCTGTGACGCCGGCGCTTGCGTCCATACAACTCACAGTTGCGACGACAATGACGCCTGCACAACCGATAGCTGTAACCCTGCCACCGGTTGCGTGCATACGGCGATCACTTGCAATGACGGCAATCCGTGCACCGCGGACACGTGTAGTCCGCAACTTGGCTGCCAGTTCACGTCCGTCTCTGACGGCACTGCATGCCCCGACGGCAATCTCTGCAATGGCAATGAGACGTGTCAAGCCGGGGCTTGCACACCCGGGACCCCGCCAACGTGCGATGACAACAACCCGTGCACGACGGATTCATGCAATCCGGTGAGCGGCTGCCAACACGCAAACGTTGCCAACGGGACACCCTGTCCGAACGGCACGATCTGCGACGGCGCGGAGACCTGTCAAAGCGGCGCCTGCGCAGCGGGTTCGCCGTTGGCGTGCAATGATGGTTTGTTCTGCAACGGCGTGGAATCCTGCGATTCGCAGACGGGCTGTCACGTTGGTTCGCCTCCGTGCCAGGCGGGCGAGCAGTGTGACGAATCCGCCGATCGTTGTCGTCAACCGAGAATGACCTGCCAGCTCGGGACGAGCCAGACCACGGCGAACACGACTGTTCCGCTGGATGTATTCCTCGAAGACACGATGAACGTTCGCGGCTATCAGACCACGATCTCCATCACACGAACGCAAGGCTCGGGAACCGTATCGGTCGTTTGTCCCGGGGGGGTCACGATCAACCAGAGCCGTTCGGACTACATTTTCTTCGGATTGGGGACCAACTTCCCCGCCACGAATTGTACGAATCGCCGAGCGGCATCGGCCTTGCAGAGCGGCAGCGCTACCGTGAATACGAGCGCCTACCTGGCGACATATGCGCTCACGGTTTCTCCTGATGCGACCCCGGGCAGCACGTTTGAAGTTTCCATCCAGACTTCTCCAGGTTCGGCGTTGACGAATGCGAGCAACGTTGCGATTCCATTCGCGGTTGCACCGGCTTGCACGCTGACGATCACACCCAGCACGACGGGCACCGTGACGGTCAATCTCGACGTTCCCGGGTTGCGGGGCGGACTCGCTACCCTCGACGGTCAGAACGTCGCGCAGCGGAACGTGGAATTCGTAGTGACCACCTGTCCGGGGAGCGCCGATAGTCGGACGCTGCCTGTCATGTTCAAGAAGCAGGGCGAGAGCGGCGTCGCACAGGTCGTCCTGACCGATCTCAACCCCGCCGCACATTGGCTGGCCGTTCGCGAGGGACACACGCTTCGCAAACGAGTCTCGATCGACCTCTCGGGCGATCTGCAGGACACCGTTGCCGTCAGTTTGAAGTCGGGCGACCTGCAAACGGCGGCCGTGCCGCAGGACGACCTGATCGACATTACCGATTTTGCCATTCTCTCGTCTCGCTGGGGATTGCCGGTAAGCGACTGCGGCGGGGGCAATGCGCAGGATTGTTCGCTCGGGGCCGACACGACAGGAGACGGCGTGCAAGAGACGGCGGATTTCAATGCGATTCAGCTTAACTTCTTCGAACCGGGGGACACCGTTGACGGATGTCCTCAAATCCTGATCGGCGGCAAGCCCACCGGAAAGGTCTTCCGTCCCGTGGCTGAGCTCGACACGAGGGTTGCGAACGTCGCGGCAGCGGATGTGAATGGCGATTCGATTATCGATGCGGCCGATATCCGGGCGTTTGCCAGGCAGCACCGACTCCAACTGCTGCCGGCATTCGAAGCAAAGCTGCAACGGTTGGAGAGAGCCAAGGTGGCGCCGACGGAGGTGCTGCCGACCGGTGAGAGATAGAGAGTCAGCGAGGCCCGTCGTTGCATGGGAGGGGCTCGACTGAAACCGAGTTGAATGCCTCAGGAATGAAGTCGATGAAAGGATCCAACATGTGCACTAAGAGTCTGAGACTATGGGCGTTGTTCACTCTCATTGGATTGACCGCCGCCACTCCGGTCGTTGGGCAGACGGGGACAATCCTCCTGAGAACGGGCAGCGAGCCCGGCACCCTGTGTGTGAGCACTCCGGACACATTTGACGTCCTATTGCAGGTCGCGGACCTCTCGCACGCCGTCAACGGCGTACAAGCGCGATTCAGCTACGACCCAAGTCTGATGACCCTCCTTTCAACGACGGAGGCCGTCGGTTGGACGCCTGTTGCGCTGACCAATCTGCCGGCCGGCACGGTGACCTATGCGGCCATCAATAACACCGGCGGTTCGTTCGGACCCGGAGACGGCCCGTTCACGGTGGCGACGTTGCACTTCTTGAGCGGCACATCGCCGGCAACCCCTGGCACGCAGGGGACGGGTACCGTCGCGTTCCGGGCCGACACTCTGACTCTCTTAACGAAGCTCACCACGACCGGCATGGACCCGCAAACCATCAGCGGGCCCAGTCTTACGAAGGCAGACTCGGGAGACATTGCGGTCAATCTGCCTACCCCTCCGACCCTCGCCGAGGTCGATCGGAACAATTTCTGCGCAGACGACGCCGGCGACATCTCGCTGAGCGCCACGGGCGGCACGGGTACGACCTTGAAGTGGTACTCCGGGTCCTGCAATGGAACATTGGTCGGCACGGGCACCCCCTTGGTCATCGCTTCGCCAACAGTGACGACTACGTACTATGCCGGATGGGAACATCCGTGCGGTAACTCGGACTGCGCGAGCGTGACAGTCACCGTCAATCCGCTTCCGGCGACGCCGACCAGTCCGACGGCGACGCCATCCGCCATCTGTGCGGGCGGCTCATCAACGCTGTCGGCGAGTGTGAACCCGGGCGAGACCGTGGATTGGTTCACGGGCTCGTGCGGCGGAACGCCGGTCCCCGGCGGGGCCAGTCCTTCGGTCAGTCCGGCGGCAACGACGACCTACTTCGCACGGGCGCGGAACACGACGA
>CAZONT010000002.1:0-3784 GCA_964581285.1 uncultured Planctomycetaceae bacterium
GGGTGGGTCGAGCACGATCCCGCCGAGATCTGGCAGTCGCAGATCTCCGTGGCCGTCGGGGCGATGCGCGAGGCAGACATCAGGGCCGCCGACGTAGCCGCCGTCGGAATCGCGAATCAGCGCGAAACGACGCTCGTCTGGGACCGCAAGTCCAGCCAGCCGATCTGTCCGGCAATCGTGTGGCAGGATCGGCGAACGGCCGAGCATTGCGAGCGGCTGAAGTCGGCGGGGGCGGAGGAAGTCGTCCGTCGCAAGACGGGGCTGGTAATCGATCCGTACTTTTCGGGGACGAAGATCGCGTGGATTCTCGAGCATGTGGCCGGGGCGCGGGGGCGGGCGGAGCGCGGGGAGCTGGCGTTCGGGACGGTGGATAGCTGGCTGGTGTGGAAGCTGACGGACGGCGCGGTGCACGCGACGGATGTGACGAATGCGGCTCGAACGATGTTGTTCGACATTCACGCCGGAGCGTGGGACGACGAGTTGCTGAAGCTGCTGGGCGTGCCCCGGGCGATGCTGCCGGAGGTGCGGTCGTGCAGCGAGGTGTACGCCGCGATCCGGCAGCCGGGCGAGCTCGCGGGCCTTCCGATCGCGGGAATCGCGGGCGACCAGCAGGCGGCGCTGTTCGGGCAGGTGTGCGTACGGCCGGGGATGAGCAAGTGCACGTACGGGACGGGATGCTTTTTGCTGCAAAACACGGGTGAGCGACCGGCAGAGTCGCGACATGGATTGCTGACGACGCCGGCGTGGCGGCTGAGTGCGAAGACGGAGTATGCGCTGGAGGGGAGCGTGTTCGTCGGCGGCGCGATCGTGCAGTGGCTGCGGGATGGGCTGCGGATTATCCAGTCTTCGTCCGAAGTGGAACCGCTGGCGGCATCGGTGCCGGACAGCGGCGGCGTCTTCTTCGTGCCGGCCCTCGCGGGGCTGGGTGCGCCGCACTGGGACGCATACGGACGAGGAATGATCATCGGCCTGACGCGGGCGACAACCGCGGCGCACATCGCGCGGGCCGCCCTCGAAGGAGCCGCCTTCGAAGTTGCCGACCTGCTCGACGCGATGAACAACGATTCCGGCTCCCGGCTCGCGGAGTTGCGTGTCGATGGCGGCGCGTCGGTCAAGGGTTTGCTGATGCAGTTTCAGGCCGACATTCTCGGTGTGCCGGTGGTCAGGTCCGCCGTATCGGAAACCACCGCCCTGGGTGCGGCGTACCTCGCGGGCCTGGGCGTCGGATTTTGGAAGAGCGTTGATGAGATCGCCGCGCATTGGCAGGCCGGGCCGCGGTTTGAGCCGAAGATCGGCGCCAAGGATGCGACGGCCTTGCGGGCGCGGTGGAACGCGGCCGTGAGCCGGGCAAAGGGATGGGCCAAGGCATGAAGCGCGACGAGATGATTCGCAAGATTCGCGAGCGGCGCGGCGCGTGGGATATGGCCGTCATCGGCGGCGGAGCGACGGGCGTCGGAGTCGCTCTCGACGCCGCCTCGCGCGGCTACGACGTCGTGCTCATCGAGCGCGCCGACTTCGGCAAGGGCACGAGCAGCCGGAGCACGAAGCTCGTCCACGGCGGCGTTCGTTACCTCGAACAGGGCAACATCTCGCTTGTCATGGGCGCACTGAAAGAGCGGGGCATTCTGCGGAAGAACGCGCCGCATCTTGTTCACGATCTGGCGTTCGTGGTTCCGACTTATGACTGGTGGGAGGGCCCGTTCTACGGGATCGGGCTGCGCGTTTATGACATGCTCGCCGGAAAATACGGCTTCGGCCGGTCACAGAACCTGTCGCGCGAGGAGACGCTGCAGCGGATTCCCACTCTCAAGACCGAAGGCCTGCGCGGCGGCGTGAGTTACTTCGACGGGCAGTTCGATGACGCCCGGCTGCTCATCAACCTGGTCCAGACTGCCGCCGAGCAAGGCGCGACGCTCGCGAATTACGTCGAGGCCACCGCCCTGCTTCGAAACGGCGACGACATCGTGAACGGCGTTGCCGCACGGGATATCGAAAGCGGCGAAACGCTCCGCATCGATGCGAAGGTCGTGGTCAACGCCACGGGCCCGTTCAGTGATACCGTCCGACGCATGGCCGACCCGGCCGCGGAGGCCATGATCGCTCCAAGCCAGGGAGTTCATCTCGTGCTCGATCGCTCATTTCTGCCGGGCGACACGGCGATCATGGTTCCACATACCAGCGACGGCCGCGTGATGTTCGCGATCCCATGGCACGGGCACACGCTCGTCGGCACGACGGACACGGCACTTTCGGAAGCGCCGATCGAACCTCGGCCGATGGAACAGGAAATCGATTTCATCCTGTCGACCGTCTCGCTCTACCTCCAGCGCCCGCCGACGCGGGCCGACGTGCTCAGCGCGTTTGCCGGCGTGCGACCGCTCGTCGCCGCGGGGAAATCGAACACGGCGAAACTCTCGCGCGACCACACGATCCAAATCGACCCCTCGGGACTTCTCAGCATCGCCGGCGGAAAATGGACGACCTACCGTCACATGGCCGAGGATTGCGTGGATCACGCCGCCTTACTTGCGCATCTCGAGGAACGGCCGTGCGTAACGCGCGAACTTCGAATTCACGGTGCGATCGACGCGCCCGCCTCCGATGACCCGTGTGGATACGGCTCGGACGAAGCGTCGATCGACGGAATAATTCGACAAGATGCCCGGTTGGGAGATCGGATGCACGCGGCGCTTCCGTACAAAGCCGCGTACGTGATTTGGGCCGCGCGGAGTGAAATGGCCCGCTCCGTCGAAGACGTCTTGGCACGCCGTACGCGGGCCCTATTCCTGAACGCCCGGGCTGCTCTCGAAATGGCCCCACGTACGGCCGAATTGCTGGCTGGCGAGCTTGGCCGCGACGCCGGCTGGATCACGGCCCAGTTGGCGTCATTCCGGCACGTTGCGGATGGATTTGCGGTCGGCCCTGGTCCCTAACCGATCGGCCCGGTGCGTGTCTGATGCGGAAGTGGAGGGTCCATTTCCGCCCCGGGGCCCTCAACGGCCTCGCTTTTCCGGACCGGCGGAAGTAGAATCTCTTCGTCGGAGGAAACATCCATGAAGCTCCACCGGCCCTATCTCCGAGTCATCCTGACCATCGTTTCACTCATCGTTTTCACGACCTCTACGCCCAGCGATGCCGCCGGTCGTGGCGGCGGTGGTGGCGGCGGCATGCGCGGCGGTGGAGGGATGCGCGGCTTCTCTGGCGGCGGCATGGGCCGGGGCTTTTCGGGCGGCGGCGGCGGCCGAGGATTCTCGGGCGGCGGACGTGGCATCGGCTCGTCGATCGGGCGCGGCTCGATGATGCGCTCCGGCGGCGGCACACCCAGATCATTCACTGGCGCGTCTCGAGGCGCGGTCGGCGGTTCCCGCCCCAGCTTCTCGCGCGGTCCGGCGACGATTCGCGGATCCGGCGGTTCGAGCGGACCGCAGTTCTCGCGATCGGCACCTTCGCGACCGAAGGCGGGTTCGATGGGCGGGAGCAATATTGGCGGCGGTTTCGGCGGCCGGAGCTTCGGTCGCAGCGGATCAAACGGATCGCCGTCGATTGGCAGCAGTAATGGCTCGCGCTTCGGTGGCTTCGGACAAAACGGCGGCCAGGGGGGAAACGGATCGCGATTCGGCGGCTTTGGCCAGAACGGCGGCCAGGGCGGCGGGAACTTCGGCGGTCGAAACTTCGGCCGCGGCGGAAATAATGGCGGCTTCGGGTCGTCGCAGGGCCAGCGCTTCGGCAGCGGCAACTGGAATGGCGGAAACAACGGCTGGACCGGCGGCGGCGGCGGTTGGGG
>CAZONT010000002.1:3884-54737 GCA_964581285.1 uncultured Planctomycetaceae bacterium
GGCGGCGGTTGGGGTAAGGGCGGTTATTGGGGCGGCGGTGGCTGCGGCAACGGCGGCAACTGGTACGGCTCCGGCTGCTTCAACGGTCGCGGCTCGTGGTGCGGTCCGACGTGGGGTGGATGCGGCCCGTCGTGGTGCGCTCCCTCGTGGTGCGGGCCTTCGTGGTGCGGCTCTTCCGGGTTCTTCATCGGCGCGAGCTTTGGCTTCGGCAACTACTGGGGGCCGACCTGGTATGACTCCTACGTCGCACCCTATCCGATCTATGCACCTTCCTACGGCTACGCGGCCTATCCGACCTACGGCGTCGGCTATGTCGGTGGCGATGCGGTCGTCGGCGAACCGGTCGTGTACGACCCGGGCGTAGCGGTCGCGGCCGATGGTTCACAGGTCGTGCCGGCTCAACCGGTCACCGTGCAGCCGATGCAGCCCGCGCCGCAATCGCCGGCACCGGCGCAGTCGTCGTCCCTGCAACAAAGCGACACGGCTCGCCTTGCGTCATTGCTGGCGGACGCGGAAAAGTCGATGCAGGGCGGTCGCTACGACCAGGCGCGCAACACGCTCATGAATGCGCTGCAGATGGCACCGAATGACGGGCAGTGCCTGCTTGGGTTCGGTGTCTGCTCGCTGGCACTCGGGAACTTCGGCGACGCGGCGTCGGCGCTGCACGAGACTATCAACATCAATCCGGATTTGGCCCGGACGACACTCGACCTGCGGCAGCGGTTCGGGGCGTCGGGCAATTTCGGCGGCCTGCGTCGGACGCTCGAAGAGGTCGCAAAGTCGCAGCCGAACGGAAGCCCGTCACAGTTCCTGCTTGGCTATGTTCAATTCTTCGGCGGCGAGGCGGTAGCCGGTCGCGAGACGCTCAAGGCGTATTCGAGCGCGAATACCGAAGATACCGTGATCAAGAAGTTCTTGTCGGTCGCCGAACGCGTCACGCCGCCGTCGCAAGGCTGATCAGGACGTCGCGGGCGGCAGTGCTTTGCGATCGATCTTGCCGTTCGGCGTGCACGGAAATCGCTCCATCTCCACGAATACCGACGGGATCATGTAGTGGGGCAGCGATTCTTTCATGTGATTGACCAGCACATCGGATAGCCCGCGCTCCGGCGCGGCGGGCACAACGTATGCCACGAGCCGCTTTCGGCCGAGCGAATCGGTCGGCGCCAGTACGACCGCGTCGCGCACGCCCGGATGGCCGCGCAAGACGGTTTCCAATTCTCCGAGCTCCACGCGAAAGCCGCGAATTTTGACCTGGTGGTCAAACCGGCCGACGAACTCCAGCTCGCCGTCCGGAAGCCAGCGGGCTCGATCTCCGGACCGGTAGAGCCGGGCGCCCGGAGTCGAGCCAAATGGATCGTCGATGAATCGCTCCGCGGTCAGTTCGGGTCGGTTGAGGTAGCCATGTGCAACACCATTTCCTCCGCAGACGAGTTCGCCCGTCTCGCCCGGACCCAATCGTTGCCGGTCCTCTCCCAGGACATAGACCGTCCGACCGGCCACGGGCTGGCCCAATGGCACGGTCTCGTGCCGCAGGATGTCCTCTTCGCTGCGCGGCGACCAGCAGGTCGTGATCGCGCTGTTTTCGGTTGGCCCGTAGCAAATCGTGAGCTGGGTACGCGGCAACCCGCGAAACGCACGCAGGACGTGATCGCGCGAAATCACGTCGCCGCCGAACAGGAACGTCTTCAGGCCCGCGAAGTCGTCGAGGTTTTCTTCCACCAGCAAGTGAAACAGCGCCGTCGTGAGGAACATCGTGTTGAACTCGCCGCGTTTAGACCGCCTCGCCAGGGACGGCAGCGAGGGCAATCCCGGCGCGAAGAGCGCGACTCGTGCGCCGGCCAGCAGCGGCGCGTAGACCTCGAACGTGCAGGCGTCGAATGATGGCGACGCGATCTGGATGAACCCGTCTTCCTGCGTCAGCGGGGCGAAGCGGCGATCGAGGCAGAGACTGACCACGCCACGGTGGGCGATGCACGCACCCTTCGGCTGGCCGGTCGATCCAGACGTATACATGACGTATGCGAGCGCATCCGGCGTTACCGGACGTTGCGGTGAATGTGTCCGATCATCCGCAAGGGTTCGTGGATCGTCCACGCAGATCGGCTCCGGGGCGACGGTCGGGAGGCGCTCGCAGAGTCGCGCATGCGCGAAGAGATGCGTCGGCCGGCAATCCTGCAGCATGAAGTCGATTCGCGACGACGGATAGACCGGATCGAGCGGAACATAGGCCGCCCCCGCCTTCAGACATGCCAGCATGGCCACGACCATGTCCAGCGATCGCTCGACGAAGAGCGCGACGAGACCACCGGGCTGCAAGCCGCGCGAGATGGCAACATTCGCGAGCTGATTTGCGCGAGCGTCGAGCTGCGCGTAAGTCAGATGCGTCGACTCGAACGTGACGGCCGTCCGGTCGGGATGGGACGCGGCCACGTGCTCGAACAGGGTATGTATGCAGGCAGGTTCAACGCTCATCGCGGCATCATGCGGTCAGGTCGGAGACCAGCGTATCGAGAAAGGCGCCGGCCCGCGACGGAGCAATCGCGTCCGGCACGTACGCCGCCGCGATGATCAGCCGTCGCTGGAACTGGGTCGCCAGGAGGGACAATCCGGGCGGCGAACTCGCGGAGGCCGCATGGTAGGCGGCCTCGATCGGAGCCCCCGCAAACGTCGCGCCGACCGGCAGACTCGAACTGAAGCAGCCGTAGTTCAGGGACTGTCGTTTCATGAAGAGACTGCGCGTCTGACGCCGCACGAGCCACATCCAGCGGCTGTGGTAGTACATCAGCTGCAGCAGGCCCAGGTCGGTCCCGCGCTGCAAACGTTCGCGCAACCTCCGGGCGAGCGTTCGCGCCAGCTCATTGCGATCGCCTGCTTCTTCGATTCCGGCCCCGATCGGCATCACGGCCGCGATGTTCCGCACAGCGAGCGGCACACCGGGCTTTCGCAAATTGAAGCCGATGTGCGTCACCAGGCGGTCGTAGCGGTCCGGATTGCGCGGCGTGTGCTGCAGGAGCGATCGAAAAATGCTAGCCAGCAGCCCCATCGACAGACTTGGATAGCCGCATGCTCGCGTCACGCGCGCGGACACCTGTGCCATCGTCGCAGCCGGGATCTCGCGCACCGCAATCTGGTAGGCGCGCGGTCCCGGCAATACCTCGCGCTGCGCGGCAATCGTAACCGGCAGTCCCAGTTTCCATGGCGGCGGCCCCACGCGGGTTCGCGTGACCGCACGGGCCCGCTGAAGAAACGGAAATTGCATCAGGTGATCGTGGATGTCGTCGGGTTCAGCGCCCGGCCCGGGCGGCTCGCGCCCGGCGGTGTACTCGTCCAAGTCGGTGAGGAACTTGTCGAGCGGGCTCGTGTCCATCACGGCGTGCTCGTAGCGAATAATCAGTGCGTCACGACCATCCGGCCTTCGGCAGAGATGGAAAACGACCGGATCCTCCCGATCGAGCACCGCCGGCACGGCGAGAATCTCCGCGGCACGACCGAGCAGGGCCTCACGATCCGATCCGGTGAGCTCCGTCTCGTGCAACTCGCATGAAGCCCCGGGGCGGAACTGCCAGCGGGCGGGCCGACCGGCGCCATCCGCTACAAGTCGCGAGCAGAGGACCGGGTGCGCCCGGCAAAGTCGCGCAATTCCACGACGCAGGTCGGCCGCGTCAATCCGGCCGCCCAGCTCAACGATCATCAGGTTAATGAAACCGGGATACCCAAGACGTCGCAGGGATTGGTGCGCCGCCAGCATCATGCGATCGACGGCCGTCAGCGTTCGCGAGTCGGCCCCCACTTCCGGCACCGGGCGGAGCGTCGCAGCCGATTCCCGTGGCGGTTCGGTCGCGACGTCAGGCACTGCCGCGCTTCCGGTCGATGAAAGCGGCGATTCGCTTAATGGTGCTGAGATTGTCGGCGGTCATCTCGCTATCTGCGACTTCGACACGATAGGACTTCTCAAGCTGACTGACGAGGCGGATGACGTCGAGCGAATCGAGCAGCATGAACAGATCGGCGTCATCCGAAAGTTCCGCGGCCCGATCGGGCAAAAATCGGGTGGAAATCGTGCTTCGCAATTCCGCCGCAAGCGACATTGGCACTCCCCTACCAGTACGAGACCGCATCGGAACGCGGATCGAACCCCATTTCAATCTTGCCGACGTAAACGAGGCAATCATCGCTCGTCGCCGGCATGAGCCCGCCGCATCGAGCATCGCGGTAGTACCGCTCCAGCGGTTGCGACCTGAAGATCGATCGCCCGCCGCAGAGCCGCATCGCCGTCGATGCCAGCGCCGGCCCTAATTCGCTGACCATGTACTTGGCGCGGTGAATCGCGAGGTTCGTCTCGGGCGCACCGCGCGCCGCATCGACACGCCGAGCGGCGTCGTAGGTTACGGCTCGCGCCGCCTCGAGTGCAACGCTCATCTGGCCGACCTGGTGCTGGATCAGCCGATCGTTGATCAGCGGCTCGCCGGTGGTCGGGTTCTTCTTCTTTTTCAGCGCCGCCACCGTGTAGTCAAATATCGCATTTGCCAGACCGAGGTAGACGCCGTTGTACCCGCCTGCGAGCCAGTGCGGCTCCCGGATCGCCTTGTAGAGGGCCGCTCCTTCGATGCCGAGAAACAGCCGATCGGCCGGTACGAAGCACTCCGTCAGGTGCATGTTGTTCGAGCAGGTTGCCCGCATGCCCATGGTGTCCCAGACCTGCTCGGTGCGCATACCCGGGTTGGCGGCCTCGACAACCAGGTACGAAACGACCCGGTGGGCCCCATGCGACGTTTCCGACGTCGAACCGCTGGCGGGGTTTCCGTCGTCGGCCGGCCGCGCCGCGATCAGGAAGTAGTCCGCAAACCCCGAAAGCGACACAAACGTCTTGAACCCGGACAGGACAAAGCCGTCCCTGCCGTCGCGTTTGGCCCGCACGTAGCTGGTCTTCAACGCGCTGAGACGCGATCCGGCATCCGGCTCCGACGTGGCCGACCCGAATATTCGGCCGGCATTCGCCTCCTGAAACACCCAGTCGCGAAATGCGTTCATCGTCTCGCCGCGACGACCCTCAATTCCGTCGAGATCGAGTTCCGCGAGGCTGCCGACGACGATGTTGTGCATATTGAATGCGAGGGCAGTCGACGCATCGCCGACTGCAAGGCATTCCAGTGCCCGTGTATAGGTAGAAAAACTGGCTCCCAATCCGCCCCGGTTTTCGGGTATCATGAGAGCAGCGAGTCCTGCCCTCCTGAGATCCTCGAAGTTTTCTCGCGGGAATCGCGCCTCGCGATCATAGGCCGCTGCGCGCGGCGCGAATTGTTCCGCCAGCGTTCGACACAGTGCGACGATCTCGTCGCCACTGCGCGACGAACGCGCCGGCGTTTCGCGCGGCATTGCTACGGCGGGAGTCATCCGAACTCTCCTGCGACGATGTTTTTCCGCACCCGGGCGAGGATAGACGTTGCGGTTAAGCCGAACGAAGATATGCTACCACTTAGCAGCACGTTCGGCTACAGACGCGGGCTCGACTTTTCAGACGTTTGATCCACGGGCAGGACGCCCGCGGGACGCTACATGGATGGGAAGGCGGGTGGGTACGTGACAATCGTTCATTTGCGCGGCACCGAAGAGCCGATCGCGATCGTGGGTATCGGTTGCCGGTTTCCGGGCGGGGCCAACGACCCGGATGCGTTCTGGGAACTGCTAAAATCCGGCCGTAACGCCGTCACCGAAATCCCCCCGGATCGATGGAACCTCAAGCGCTACTACGACAAGCACGCCGGCGTTCCGGGCCGAACCAACAGCCGCTGGGCCGGCTTCATCGAGGGGATCGACCAGTTCGACGCTGAATTCTTCGGCATCGCGCCGCGCGAAGCGGCCCGTATGGACCCCCAGCAGCGCATACTCCTGGAAGTCACCTGGGAAGCGCTCGAGGACGCGGGGATCGATGCCCGCCGCCTGGCTGGCACGCCGACCGGGGTCTTTGTCGGACTCTCCAGTCTCGACTACATGCTCCTGCAAAACGCCTCGACCGACCTCTCCACGATCGACGCCCACTCAAATACCGGCAACGCCATGAGCATCGCCGCGAACCGCATTTCCTACATTTTCGACTTACGCGGCCCCAGTCTCGCAATGGACACCGCTTGTTCTTCATCGCTCGCGGCGATTCACCAAGCCTGCGAATCGCTCCGCAACGGCGACTGCAGCGCGGCGCTCGCCGGCGGCGTCAATGTCCTCATCAAGCCCGAAGCGTTCATCGGCTTCAGCCGTGCATCCATGCTTGCGGCAGACGGCCAGTGCAAGGCGTTCGACTCGCGCGCCGACGGATTTGTGCGCGGCGAGGGCGCCGGCGTGGTCGTCCTCAAGCCGCTCTCCGCCGCCGTTCGCGACGGCGATCGCGTCTACGCCGTGATCCGCGGCTCAGCCGTCAATCAGGATGGCCGGACCAAGGGCATCACCGTCCCAAACGAAGAAGCGCAGCTCGCGCTCGTTCGCGAGGCGTGCCGCCGCGCCGGCATCGACCCGGACGAACTGCAGTATGTCGAAGCCCACGGCACGGGCACGCCTGTCGGCGATCCGATCGAAGCCCGCGCCCTTGGCCGGGCCCGGACAAACGGACAACCCGGGCGTGAATGTCTCATCGGGTCGGTGAAGACCAATATTGGCCACCTCGAGCCGGCAGCCGGCGTGGCCGGTTTGATCAAGACGGCATTGGCGCTGCGTGGCGGCGCGGTGCCCGCCAGTCTGCACTTCGAAAAGCCCAATCCCGCCGTCCCATTCGGCGAGCTGGGGCTCCGGATCCCCACCCGGCTGGAGGCCTGGCCGCACCGTGACGGCGACGGCCCCGAGGCCTATGCGGGCGTCAATTCGTTTGGATTCGGCGGTACGAACGCGCATGTCGTGCTGTCGCGCGCGCCGGACGAGCCGGTCGCGAGCGCGCCGAACTCCAGCAGCGACTTGCCGGCGGTCATCACCCTGTCTGCAAAGAATCTGACGGCACTGAAGGCGCTCGCCGGTGACTGGAAGTCGGCCCTATCCACGTCCGGCTCTCTTTCCGCCGCAGCGCTCCATGACATCGCTCGTTCGGCCGCGTTTCGCCGAACCCATCACGACGAACGCCTTGCCGTGGTCGCCCGGAGCCACGCTGACGCCGCTGAGGTGATCGGCGCTTTTCTGGATGGCGGGAAGCGACCGGACTATTCGCAACAACGCGCCCGAGAAAAATTGCCCAAGCTTGCTTTCGTTTTTTCCGGCCAGGGCCCCCAGTGGTGGGGCATGGGCCGCGGGCTGCTTCGCAGCGAGCGCGTCTTCCGCGAGACCATCGAGCGCTGCGACGCTGTCATTCGACAGCTCGGCGACTGGTCATTACTCAACGAAATGACCGTTCCCGAATCGGCCTCCCGTATGCAACAAACGGCCGTCGCACAGCCCGCGATCTTTGCCGTTCAGGCCGGCCTCGCGGCGCTCTATGCTTCGTGGGGCATCCGACCTGACATCGTCGTCGGGCACAGCGTCGGCGAAGTGGCCGCTGCACTCGCAGCCGGCGCGTTCGACCTCGAGGATGCGACGCGCGTCATCTTTCATCGCGGTCATTCAATGGAGCAGACTCGGGCAAATGGGGGCATGCTCGCCGCGGCCCTTTCTGCCGATGAGGCCCGCGCTGAAATCGCACGTTACAACGGCGCGATCACACTGGCAGCCGTCAACGGCCCCCACTCGGTCACCATCTCCGGCGACCGAGAGGCGCTCGTGGCGCTCCAGAAGGACCTGGAATCTCGAAACATCTTCTGCCGTGCCCTGCGAGTCAGCCACGCGTTCCACAGCTCACACATGGACCCCGCGGAAGCGGGCCTTCGGAAGGCACTCGCGTCGATCCAGCCGCGCGAGACGCGAATCCCGATGATCTCAACCGTCACCGGCGCGCTGATCGACGGCCGCTCGCTTCATGGAGAGTACTGGTGGCAAAACGTTCGCAAGCCGGTGCAGTTCCACGACGCCGTGCGTGCGTTGCACGAAGCCGCCGCCGAAGTCTATCTCGAACTCAGCCCGCACCCGGTGCTGAAGAGCTCCATTTCCGAGTGCCTTGAGTCGTCGTCGGCCGCGAAGTCAGCTGTCGTGTTACATACGCTTCATCGCGAACACGACGAGTCGACGTCCGCCCGAGTCGCGCTCGGCGGATTGCACTGCCTTGGCCGCGCAGTCGACTGGACCGCGGTCCTCGGTGGCAGCGGTCGATTCGTGCCTCTGCCGCGCTACCCATGGCAGCACGAGAAATTCTGGCACGAAGATGACTTCGTTCGTTCGCGTCGCATCAGCACGCCTGGCCATCCGTTGCTCGGCGCGCGATCGACGGGTCCGACACCCAGCTGGGAGAATCGCCTCGACGCCCGCGTCACGGGCTACCTGCGCGATCACCGAGTCCAGGGGCAGCTGCTGCTGTCCGGAACCTGCTTCCTCGAGATGGCCCTCGCGGCCGCTCGCGAGCTTCAGAGCGAAGCGTCCCTCGCGCTCGAAGACGTCGAATTCCTGCAAGCGGGCTTCCTCGAGGACGAACGCCCGCGCTCGATTCAACTCTCGCTCGAAGAGGCCGAGGGCTGGTTCGAAATCTGCGGCCCGGCGCGTCTCACGCAGAACGCCGACGCCGCGGCGGGACGTGAGGAATGGACCAAGTTCGCCGTGGGACATGCCCGCCCCGTTCCGGCGGATGGAGGTGTTAAGCCGATCGACCTCGACGGACTCCGCCGCCGCATGTCGGACCAACGATCGGGCGAAGAATGTTACAAGCAGATGCTTGCGCTTGGACTCGAATACGGTCCGACCTATCGCGGCATCGAACGGCTCTGGGCCGCAAAGGGTGAAGCGCTCGCCGAGGTCGTCGCCCGCGAAGGCGTTGCGGACGATCTCGGGGATTACCTGCTCCACCCCGCGCTGCTTGACGCCTGCCTGCAGGCGATCTGCGGTGCGATGCCCGATGCGGAGGCCGGCTCGCCCGGATTGCGTGTCTATTTGCCGACGCAGGTAGCCCGCGTCCGCTTGTTGGGACCTTGCACGCATCACGTCTGGAGCCATGCCCGCATCGTCGAGTGGACGGGGCGTGAGATTTCGTGCGATCTGACCGTCTACGACGACGCCGGACGACCGATCGCCCTGATCGAGGGCTTTCGCGCCCGTGCCCTCGAAGATGATTCCGATGGTCGCGGGCTCGACGGACTGCTGTACGAGTACCGCTGGCACAGCCGCGAACTGGCCTCGACCAAGGAAAACAAGACTCTCATTCTTCGTCACGCACCTCGCTGCGAACCGGCCGAAGTCGCTCGTGCTATTTCCGAACATGTACACATTGACCCCGAATTCATTCCCCGCCACGCGCAGTACTCCGCTGGGTTGAAACCGCTCTGTACCTCCTTCATCCTCAACGCATTCGCAAAACTCGGCTGGAAGCCGACCCGCGGCCAGGTTGTCCGCGTGGGCGAATTCATGCTGCAGCTTCGCATCGTCGATCGACACGCGCGACTGATCCGCCGTTATCTTGCATTGCTGGCCGAGGACGGCCTGCTGGCCGCCTTCGGCGAGGACTGGAAGGTCGTCTCCGAGCCCAAGCCCGGCGACGTAGCGTCCGAATGGCGCAACTTCCTGGCGAAGTTTCCAAGCTACTACGCTGAGCTGACGTTGCTGGCCAACTG
Organism: uncultured Planctomycetaceae bacterium; assembly: GCA_964581285.1. Taxonomy (GTDB): domain Bacteria; phylum Planctomycetota; class Phycisphaerae; order UBA1845; family UTPLA1; genus SpSt-539. The sequence continues at coordinate 13,556 of CAZONT010000002.1, forward strand.
CGGCGAGAACCTCGCAGAAATCCTGCGCGGCGAGGCCGATCCGCTGCAGTGCATTTTCCCCGAGGGGTCTCTATCGACATCGGAGCACCTGTACCAGGACTCGCCCAGCGCCCGTTGGGAGAGTGCCTTTGCGGCCGAGTCGATCGCGGAAGTCGGCCGCCATCTTCCGATCGGCCGGCCGTTGCGCGTCCTCGAGATCGGTGCGGGGACCGGCGGGCTGACAGCGCACGTCCTTCCGCGGCTTGGCAACGGGTCGATGCACTATGTCTTCACCGACCTTTCCCGCCACTTTCTCAATCGCGCCGAACAGCGGTTCGCCGGATTCACGGGTGTCGAGTATCGCATCCTGGACATCGAGAAGGATCCGCTCGAGCAAGGATTCGAACGCCACGAGTTTGACGTCATCGCCGCCTCGCAGGTGCTTCACGCGACGCGCGACCTTCGCGAAACGATTCGAAACGTCAAGACGCTCCTCGCTCCCGGCGGGCAGCTGCTGCTGATTGAGGCCATCGAGCGCCACCGCTGGGCCGACGTCATATTCGGTCTCACGGAGGGCTGGTGGCGCTACACGGATCTCAATCTTCGCAAGGAGTATCCGCTTCTCACGATTCCCGGTTGGCAGAAGCTCCTGACCGAGGAGGGCTTCGGCGGACCGACGGAGATCACCGGCCGCGACTTCATTCCCAATGCGGTCATCCTCGCTCGGGGTCCGGAGAATGTTGCGGAGGATTCCACTCCCGTCGTCCGCGAACGGCATTGCGAAGGCAATTGGCTCGTCTTCGCTGATCACGGAAGCATCGGTCGCCGCATTGCCGAGAGTTTGCGGGCCGGCGGCGGCCACGTTCACGTTGTCGAACCCGGCCCGACGCGCCTGGCGGCCGGCGCCGGTCCGTTACGAATCACGCCCGGCGATGCCGACGAAATGAATGCTCTCGTTTCGGGCTTCACGACCGACTGCCGCGGAATCATTCATGCGTGGGCTTGCGACGCACCTGCCCGCGACGGCATCAGTCTTGAATCGCTGAACGAGTTTGAACGGGACGGCTGCCTGAGTCTGGTGCAACTGTGCCAGTCGCTGAGCCGCGCCGATCGCCCTCATTGGCCGCGCTTGTTCATCCTTACGCGCGGCGCGCAGGTCGTCGACGAAACGAGCGAGCGGCCCGCCCTCGGCCAAGCCGCCGTGATCGGCCTCGGCCGCGTCGTAATCACCGAGTACCCGCAGCTTCGCGCCGCCCTGGTTGACGTCGGCGCGCAGCCGGGTGACGCCGAAGTCGATGCCGTCATCGCCGAAATCGTGGCCGATGAGCGTGAGGACGAAATCGCATTTCGCGGCGACGAGCGATTTATACGACGTTACGAGCGACGTCGTCCGCGACGCGTGCGGGAGCGCATCCCCTACCGCTTCGAAATCTCGCGGCCCGGCGTTTTTGATCGCCTGCTTCCGCGTCCGCTCGATCGACACCCACCGCGCGACGGCGAAGTCGAGATCGAAGTCCACGCAGCCGGCGTCAACTTCGCCGATGTCATGAAAGTCCTGGGGATCTACCCCGGGCTCGGCGCCGGCCCGATTCCGCTCGGCTTCGAGTGTTCCGGCCGTGTCGCCCGGGTCGGTCGCGGCGTCACCGACTTTCGCGAGGGCGACCTCGTGTACGGCGCGACGACTTCAAGCTACGCGTCGCACGTCCTGGCTTCGGCCGACCTGATCGCCAAGCGTCCGGCCGACATGACTCACGAAGACGCGGCGACGATCCCCATCGCGTTCCTCACCGCCTACTACGGTCTCGTTTACCTTGCTCGAATTCAACGAGGCGAGCGCGTTCTCATCCATGCCGCCACGGGCGGTGTCGGCCTTGCGGCGATTCAAATCGCTCAGCGATGCGGCGCCGAAGTCTTCGCAACCGCCGGCAGCACGCCGAAGCGCGAGTTCCTTCGCCGGCTCGGAATCCGATCGGTCATGGATTCACGCTCGCTTGCCTTCGTCGATCAGATCCGCGAACAGACAAATGGCGAGGGCGTCGATGTCGTCCTCAATTCGCTGGCCGGCGCGGGCCTCGTTCAGAGCTTCGGCCTGCTCCGCAACTACGGTCGCTTCCTCGAAATCGGCAAGCGCGACATCTACGCCAACCGCCACCTCGGCATGGCTCCGTTCAAGCGCAACGCGTCGTTCATGTCGATCGACCTCGAACTCGGACTTCGCGAGCGGCGCACGCTTTGCGCCGAACTGTTCCGCGAGATCGCCGTCCACGTCGAGCGCGGGGCCTATCGCCCGCTCGTCCATCGCGCGTTCCCCGTATCGGCGGCCGCGGCGGCCATGCGACATATCTCGCAGGCCCGGCACATCGGAAAGGTCGTCCTCAGCACCGTGGGCCAGGATGTGCGAACAGTCGACCGCCCCGGAGCGCGACTCGCGTTTCGTGACGACGCGACCTATCTCATTTCCGGCGGCCTTGGCGGCATCGGCCTTGCGATGTCGGACTGGATGGCGGACCGGGGCGCTCGTCACCTCGTGTTGATGGGACGCCGCGGGATCCATTCGCCGGAAGCCGCGGCTGCCGTTGACTCGCTCCGTGCTCGCGGTGTCGATGTCGCCATTGAGACCGCCGACGTGTGCAACCAGGGCGATGTCTCGGCCATGCTCGATCGCATCTCCGCGAACATGCCGCCGCTGCGCGGCGTCATACACGCCGCCATGGTCCTGGACGATTGCCTGATTCACAACCTGACGCCCGACCGCCTGCATCGCGTCATGGCGCCGAAAATTGTCGGCGCGTGGCACCTCGACCGCCTCACCGAAAAGCTGCCGCTCGATTTCTTCATTCTCTTTTCATCGATGACGTCCGTGTTCGGCATCGGCGGCCAGGCGAACTACGCCGCGGGCAATTCGTTCCTCGACACGCTCGCCTTCGATCGTCGTGCCCGCGGCCTGCCCGGGATTGCGATCAACTGGGGCTCGATCGAGGGCGTCGGGTACGTCGCCCAGCGCCAAGAGATCATCGATCGCTTTGCCCGCGAAGGCATCCGCGGTCTTCAGCCCGACGAGATCTTCGCCGCGCTGGAACGGCTTCTTCTCGACGACGCCACGCAAGCCGGCGTCGTGCGGCTCGACTGGCGAAACTGGCGCGGCTTCACGCAGAGCGATGCGCCGCCGAAGCGTTTCGACATGTTGATCGGCGCATCGTCCGGCAAGGCGGAATCGGCGGGCTCGGGCGGCACGGGCGCGAGACAGCGCTTCATGGCAGCCCCGGCCGACGCCCGCCGCAACGTGCTCGTTGAACTGCTCGTCGCCCAGGTCGCTCGCATTCTCGGCGCGGCGGCGGAGAAGCTGGATCCCAAGAAGCCGCTCACCGAACTCGGTCTCGATTCGCTGATGGGCGTTGAAATCCGGAATTGGATCGAGAGCGAACTTGGCGCCAGCGTTCCGACGGTCGAACTCATGCGCGGCCCAAGCGTTGAGCAACTTGCCGACTCGCTCATGACGCGGCTCGGCGGCGATGCCGGCCGGGCGACGTCCGCCGCTCCATCGAAGCCGGCCGCGAGCACCGCGCCGGCCGGGCCAACCGAGGCGCGCCGCAGCGAGGCATCGTTCGCGCAGCGGCGCATCTGGACCGTCAACCGCCTGGCCCCTGCGGCTTCGGCCGCCATGAACAACGCACGCGCGGTACGGCTCATCGGCAATCTCGATGTTGCGCGGCTCGAGGAATCGCTCAACCGCGTGATCGCACGCCACGAAGCCCTGCGCACCTCGATCATCGAACTCGACGCAACGCCCGTGCAGCACATCGCTCCCGAGGCAAAGATCGCGGTCCGGACCGTCGACCTGACGAATCGCCCGGAAGCGGAGCGAGACTCCGCCGCACGCCGGATTGCCGCGCAGGAGGCCGCCCGCCCGTTCGATCTCGCGGTCGCTCCGCTGATGCGGTTCCTCGTGGTGCGAATGTCCGATCGCGAACACCTCGCCGTCGTCGCGCTGCATCACGTTGTCGGCGACGGGTGGTCGTCGGGCGTGTTGATGGAGGAGTTTCTCGAAGCATATGCGGCGCTGACGCGCGGCGTCGAACCCGCTTTGCCGCCGCTGCGACATCAATACGCCGACTTCGTCGCCCACCAGCGTGACACGCTCGCCGGCCCGCGCGGAGCGGCCCTCCGGGAATTCTGGACGAGGAAACTCGACGGAATTCACCCGAAGCCCCCCACCGCCCCGACCGCCGAGATTCTCGCGAGCGTAACGCATCGCTTTGAACTGGAGCATGTTGCGGCCCTCCGCCGCATGGCGCAGGCCGAAGGCTGCACCCTCTACGCCCTGCTCCTGGCGGCGTTCATGACGGCGCTTCACCGTCGCACCGGCGAGACCGACCTGGTCGTCGGAACGCCGCAGGCCAACCGCGACGGCGAAGGTTGGGCGAACGTCGTCGGTTTCATCGCCAACACGTTACCGGTCCGCGTTCGCGCCGATGACAACCCGACCTTCCGCAAACTCCTCGGCCGAGTCCGCGCTGCGGTTCTCGAAGTTCAAGAACATCACGACCTGCCGGTCGAACTGCTTCTGGATGAAATGCGCGGCCCCGCCGCGATCGGCGGCGATCTCTTCCGCGTGGTGTTCACGCTGCTCAATGTGCCAATGCCGACGCTGGAGATCGCCGGACTGCAGCTGAAGCCTGAAGTCGTCGACCCCGGCGTCGCCGGCTACGACCTCAGCATGATCCTGCAGGAGAAGGACGGCCGCCTGGAAGGCGAGTTCACCCACCGTCTCACGGCATTCGACGCTTCCTCCGCCGCTCAATTCCTCGCCGAGTATCGCACAGTTCTCGAAGAAGTCTGCGCTCGCACCGACCGACCGATTCGACCAACGCCGCCGCAGGCCGCGGCCGCCGGCGGATCGAGGGGACAGCGTTGAAGGCTGCCGATTCCGAGCGCTCATCCATGTCGGCCGAAGAGAAGCGCCGCCTGCTCGCGCGGCTGCTCGCCGAGCGATCGCAGGCCTGGTCGGGCGAACACGAACTCTCGGTCGGACAGCGTTCCCTCTGGGCCCTGCAGCAGGTCTCACCCAGCAGTTCCGCTTACAACTTCGCCTATGCGTTTCGAATCAACGGGGCCGTTGACGTCGCCGCGCTTCGCAACGCATTCAACCGCATCCAGCAGCGCCACGCCGTCTTGCGCACGACCTATCCCACGCGCGACGGCCGGCCTATCGCCTGCGTCGCCCGCCAGCGAGCCCTCGACTTTGTCGTCGTAGACGCCGCCGACTGGAACGATGATCAGATGCGTGCGCGCATCGCCGCAGAGTCCACGCGACCCTTCGACTTCGGTGTCGACTCGATGATGCGCATCCGCCTCTTCCCGCGCGGTTCGCAGAGTTCGGTCCTGTTGATGGTCTACCACCATGTCGCCATCGACTTCTGGAGCGGCATGCTCATCCTGGATGAACTTCGCGAGTTCTACACGAGCGAGCGAACCGGCATTGAGCCGAAGCTCCCGGAACTCACGCTCGAGTACCGCGACTTCGCCGCGTGGCAATCCGGGCTCGCCAACGAGGAGGAAGGCCGGCAGCTCGCCGAGTACTGGACGCGCATGCTCGCGGGCGAAGTCCCGATCCTGGATATGCCGACCGATTTCCCGCGTCCGAAGATCGCCGAGAGCAAGGGCGCCGGCCTCGACTTTGCGTTTCCGCCCGAACTCAGCCGTAAGATCAAAGAAGCCGCCCGCGCGGCCAACGCGACTCCGTTCGTCGTCCTGCTCGCCGGCTTTCAGGCCCTCTTCGCCCGCTACAGCGGCCAGAAAGATATCTGGATCGGCTCTCCTACTGCTGGTCGACTACGCAGCGGACTGAATCACGTTCTCGGGTACTTCGCAAACCCGGTGGTGCTGCGGGCCGATCTCTCGTCCGACCCCAGTTTCGCCGAGCTTATCGAGCAGCAACGCGACCGCGTCCGCGGCGCCCTGAAAAACCAGGCCATGCCTTTTGCGACGCTGGTTGACCTGCTCGGTGTCCAACGCGAGCCGAGCCGTTCACCGCTCTTCGACGTCATGTTCACCCTGCAAAGCGTCCATCGCTTTGCGCGGGAGGGCGGGCTTGGCCGCACCGAAGTCGGCGCCGAAAGCGCCGCATTCGGCGAATCGAAGCTCCGCAGTTCCGGCTCGCGGATTCAGCTCGGCGAACTTGTCCTCGAAGCGATGGCTATCCCGCCTTGCGGGTCCATCCTCGACCTCGACGCCGAAATGGTCGAGCTTCACGACGCCTTCACCGGTCGGCTTACGTGGAACACCGCCTTGTTCGAAGCTTCGACGATCAACCTGCTGGTCGAGCGTTTCGAGCGACTTCTTGACGCCGCGACCAGTGACATGACCCGGCCGATGAGCCAACTCGAGATCGTTGGCAACGACGAGCGAAGCCGCATCGCGAGCTGGAGCGCGGGCCGACCGTCGCGGAGCTCCGCGACGACGGGCGTCCACCAACTGTTTGAGTCATCCGCGTCGAGTCGCCCGGGGGCGCCGGCCGTTATCGCCGGCGATCGCGAGATATCGTTTGACGAATTCGACCGCCGCGCCGAGCGGCTCGCCGCCATCCTCAAGCCCGCGTCCAACATCGCAATCTGCTGCGATCGCCCGCTCAATGGTTTGCTCGCAATCCTTGCGGTACTCAAGGCCGGCTCGGCCTATGTGCCGCTCTCTCCGCGCGATCCGCTCGAGCGCCGCCTCCAGATGGCGGCCGACGCTGGTGCGACGACGCTTCTGACCGACTCACAAATCGCGGAAGGATTTGAGTCGTTTATTCGCGTCGACACGGTGGCGCCACTCGACGCCGCTCCCGCCCGACGCACGCCAGTTCCCATCGGCGAGAACGATCTTGCGTACGTGATGTTCACGTCGGGGTCGAGCGGCAAGCCCAAGGGCGTCGTCGTCCCGCATGGGTGCGTCGTGAATCACAACCGCGCGGCTGCCGCGCTGTTTGATATCCGGCCCGAGGACCGCGTCCTGCTGCTTGGGCCCTTCGGCTCCGACATCACCGTCGAACAGATATTCCCGACGTGGCTCGCGGGCGCGTCGCTCGTCGTCAGCGACGATTATTCGGCACCCTCCTGGGATCAACTTCGGCGGTTGGTCGAGGAACAGGGCGTCACCGTCTTGAATGTTCCGACGGCGTATTGGCATGCCTGGGTTCGCGAACTGACGGAGACCGGAGCGCGCGTGCCGGGCGGTCTGCGCCTCGTGGTCATCGGTGGCGAGGCGGCCCATCGCGATCGCTGCGACGAATGGCTTCGCGCAGGGGGCGATCGCGTTCGACTCATCAATACGTACGGCCCAACCGAAGCTACCGTCATCGCCACGGCGTTCGAGATCGAGCCGGCGTGGCTTGCGGCCAACCCCGCGCGCCGAATCCCGATCGGTCGTCCGATTGACAATGTCTCCGTTCACGTACTCGATCCGAACGGACGGGTTGCGGCGATCGGCATGCCCGGAGAGCTCTACATCGGCGGCGCCGGCGTTGCCCGCGGCTATCTGAATGCCCCCGAGCTGACCGCCGAGCGCTTCGTCACGCACGCGGGGTCAAACGGCGACGGCGGCCGAATGTATCGCACCGGCGATCGGGTTCGCTGGCGCGCCGACGGCACAATTGAATTCCTCGGGAGGATCGACGACCAGGTGAAGATTGCCGGATACCGGATCGAACCCGGCGAAGTCGAATCCGCGCTGCTTGCCTGTCCCGGCATCAAAGAGGCCGCCGTCACCGCGCGCGACGTCGGCCAGGGCCCGAAGCTGATCGCATACATAGTGACCGCGGACGACAATCCGCCCGACGATCGTGCCGTCCGCGACGCCTTGCGACGCTTCCTTCCTGATCATTTGATTCCTTCGTCCATTGTCCACATCGAGGCAATTCCCCGCCTCGGCATGGGGAAGGTCGACCGCCGTGCGCTACCCGATCCCGTGCCGGGCGACGCCACTCCGGGCGAAACTCATGTCGAGCCCAGCACTGCAACCGAACAGACGCTTGCCGAGATCTGGCGATCGGTCCTCAACGTTCCGCGCGTCGGCATCGACGACAACTTCTTCTCGCTCGGCGGTGATTCGATCCTCAGCATCCAGGTTGCCGCCCGCGCCGCCCAGGCCGGCGTTCACGTGACGCCGCGACAAGTCTTCGAGCACCCCACCATTGCCGAGTTGGCCCGCTCGGCGTCGTCGAGCGGCGTCGTCGCAGAGCAGTCGGCCCTCACCGGCCCTGTGCCGCTCGCGCCGATCCAGTCGTGGTTCTTCGACGCTATTCGCGAAGACGTTCATCACTTCAACCAGGCCGTACTGCTCGCACCGCGCGAATCGATCGACCCGGTCCGGGTTAAGCGCGCCGTTGATAAACTACTCTCACATCACGATGCCCTCCGCCTCCGCTTCGAAAAGACATCAGCTGGCTGGCGGCAGGAGTTCGCCTCATACCACCCGGCCGAGGTCGATGAGGTTTTCGCGGTCGCCGATCTCACGAAGTCATCCGACGGTGACCTCGGCGCCGCGATGCAGGACCGCATGTCCCGCGCTCACGCGGGGATCGATCTTGCGTTCGGGCCGCTGCTTCGCGTCGTCTGGTTCGACACCGCCGGCCGCCGAGACCGGTTGTTCATCACGATCCATCACCTCGCCGTCGACGGGGTATCGTGGCGCATCCTGCTCGAAGACCTGCTCCTGGGTTATCGCCAGTCGGAGAACGCAGCACCCATCCAACTGCCGCCCAAGACATCATCACTCCGGGCCTGGGCCGAGCGGCTCGTCCGCCATGCCGCGACCGATTCGGCCGCGTCGGAGCTGGACTACTGGCGACGGGTGGGTCAATCGCCCAGTGATGCGCTGCCCCGCGACATCGCCGACGGAACCAACGACGTTGCCTCCACGGAAACCATCCGTGTGTCCCTCAACGCGGGACAAACCGCCGAACTCCTTCGCGATGCGCCCGCCGCGTATGGGGCGAACATACAGGAACTATTGCTCACGGCCCTTGCTCGCACGATCGCGCGCCGCACCGGCCATCACCGGCTCACGTTGCACGTCGAATCGCACGGCCGGGAGAACCTATTCAACGACATTGACCACACCCGGACCGTCGGCTGGTTCACCGCCCTCTATCCGCTGCATATCGCGTTACAGCCGGACGCTGGCATCGGCCGCTCGGTCGCCGCAGTCAAGCAACAACACCGCGAAACGCCCAATCACGGGCTCGGTTACAATCTCCTTAGCTATCTCCGTCGCGACGCCGATATCCCTGCCGCCCGCTGCGAACTGAGCTTCAACTATCTCGGCCAGGTCGATGCAAAGATCCCGCCCGACGTGCCGTTCGCACCTGTGGACGAGCCGCTCGGCCTGATGATCGGCGGCCGCGTCCGCCGCCCGCATCTGATCGATATCAACGCAGCTGTTTCCGACGACCGGCTTCAGCTCGCCTGGACGTTCAGTCGCAACGCCCATCAGCGTCAGACGATTGATACTCTGGCCGCCGACTACGTCGCCGAACTCGACCAACTCGTCCGCAGCCGCCGCAGCGAGGGATTCGCGGCTCGCACGCCAGCGGACTTCCCGCTCCTGAAACTCGAACAGCCGCAACTCGATCGTCTACTTGCCGAAGCGGGCGACGTCGAGGACATCCTGCCGCTCACCCCGCTGCAGACGGGCCTGCTCATGCACAGCCGGTTCGAGCCGAATCCCGAAGTTTACTTCGCCCAGGTCACCTGCACGCTTCGCGGCGACTTGGACGAGTCGCTCCTCCGCCGCGCGTGGCAGGAAGCCGTCAATCGCCACGCCGCTCTGCGCACCGCCTTCATCACCGAAGGGCTTAGCGAGCCGGTCCAGCTCATCCATGCCCGCGCCGAACTGCCGTGGCACTCCGAAGACCTTCGCGGCGCAACCGCCGAACGGCAATCTGCCTCCGTCGCCGCCTTCCGCGATGCCGAACGAGCTCGCGGATTCGATCTTCGCCGGCCGCCGCTCATCCGCATCGGCCTCTTCCGCATCGCCGATGACGCGTGGCGACTGACCGCCAGCAACCACCACCTGCTTTTCGACGGCTGGTCGCTTGCGGTGCTGCTCCGCGAAGTCGCCCTGGCGTACGAATCATTTCGTCGCGCCGCCGAACTCCCGGGCGAGAACCGCCCGCGCTTCGCCGAATACGTGCGGTGGCTGCGCGACCGTGACGAAAAAGTCGCCGAAGCGTTCTGGCGCGAAAACCTCAAGGGCTGGGACGGTGCGAAGCCCCTTTCGATCGAGAAACGCTCGCCGCGCCCGGCGACCGGAATTGCGCGGCGCGGGGAGGTGCGCCGGTGGATCTCGGCGGACGCCATGCATCAACTCGATGCCTTCGCCCGCCGCGAACGCATTACACTTAACACGCTGGTCCAGGCGGCCTGGGCGCTCCTGCTCAGCCGCTACAACGATGAGTCGGACATTGCCTTTGGCGCAACCGTGTCGGGCCGGTCCGCTCAGATTCGCGACATCGAGTCGATGGTCGGCTTGCTGATCAACACCGTCCCGGTGCGCATTAGCGTGGAAGAGAGCCAGCGCGTCGGCGTCTGGCTCCGAAAGTTGCAGGCACTTCACACCGCACGCCAGCCATTCGAGCACACGGCCCTCGCCGACGTCCACCGCTGGAGCGGCCTCCCGGGCAACGTCTCGCTGTTCGACACGCTCCTCGTTTTCGAGAATTATCCGCACGCGCTCTCAACCGGCCACGGAGCGGGCTTCGGAAACCTCGCGGTCAGTGACGTCGAACGGTCGCTCGTTCATACCAACTACGGCCTGATGGCGGTCGTCGTTCCGGGCGAGCGAATGCTGATGCAGATTGGCTTTGACGCCCGCCGCTTCGAGCACGACGCCGTCGAGAGACTGCTCGCTCACTTCGAGCGGGCCCTCAGCGAATTAGCTGCCGATGCCGATCGACCGCTCGCGGAGCTGACCCTTCTCGAATCGGATGAGCGCCGCCGCGTACTTTCGGGTTTCAACGACACGCACCGCGAATACGCACTCGATCGCTGCGTTCACGAGTTGATTGCCGATCAGATTGCACGCACGCCCGACGCCGTGGCCGTCACCTTTGGAGGCAGCTCCATCACATATCGCCAGCTCAGCGAACGCGCCAATCAACTCGCCTGGCGACTCATCGAACTCGGCGCAGGCGTCGGAACGCCGGTCGCCCTCTACCTTGAGCGTTCGATCGAACTGGTCGTCGCGATCCTCGGCGTGCTCAAGGCCGGCGCCGCCTACGTTCCGCTCGACACGGAGTATCCAGCCGCCCGCGTTACCGCCATGCTCGAGGATGTCGGCGCTCCGATTATTCTGACTCACACCCAAGCGGAGAACCCGCTCCCGCCAACCGCCGCCCACATCGTTCGACTCGACGATTGGGCCGACTTCGCCGACTACCCGCAGAGCGAGCCCGAGGTCTCCGCGGGACCGGACGACATCGCGTACATCATCTACACGTCCGGCTCGACCGGGCGCCCGAACGGGGCTGCGAACACACATCGCGGACTGTGCAATCGCCTGCTCTGGATGCAGGACCAGTTCCGCCTGACACGCAACGATCGGGTTCTGCAGAAGACGCCCTACGGCTTCGACGTGTCAGTCTGGGAATTCCTCTGGCCGCTTTTGGTCGGCGCACGCCTGGTCGTCGCCCGCCCCGGCGGCCATCGCGACGGTCGCTATCTCGCCGAGACCATCGAGGTTAACGAAATCACCACGTTGCATTTCGTGCCGTCGATGCTCCGCGCCTTTCTCGACGAACTGCGACCCGGCCGCTGCGCGAGTCTAAAGCGCGTCATTTGCAGCGGCGAGGCCCTGACGCCTGACTTGCAATCCGCTTTCTTTGAACGCTCCCCGGCGGAGCTGCACAATCTCTACGGTCCGACCGAAGCGGCGATCGACGTCACGCACTGGCCTTGCGTTCGAAATGACTCGCTCGAGTTTGTGCCGATCGGCCGCCCGATTGCCAATATCCGACTCTACGTCCTGGATCGCGCCGGCCGCCCGACGCCCATCGGTATCCCCGGCGAACTGATCATCGCCGGCGTCGGCGTGGCCCGCGGGTACGTCAATCGTCCTGAACTCAATGCCCGCAAGTTCGTGCCTGACCCGTTTGAACCAACTGCCGGCCGTATGTATCGCACCGGCGATCGGTGCCGCTGGCTTCCCGACGGCATCATCGAGTTCCTGGGCCGCATCGACGGACAGGTCAAGATTCGGGGCCAGCGCATCGAAACCGGCGAGCTCGAGACTGCCCTCCGCGCGCATGTGAATCTCGCCGACGCTGCGGTCATCGCCCGCAGCGACAACGACTCGGTCGCCCGGCTGGTCGCCTACGTCGTGGCGCGCGGGGAAGCGCAGCTCACGACCGCTGATCTCCGTGCGTACTTGGCGGCAAAGATCCCTGACGGCATGCTTCCGGAGGCCTTTGTCTTCCTCAGGAAACTCCCACTCACGTCGAGCGGAAAGCTCGACCGACGCGCGCTTCCCGTACCCGAGGCGGCGGCTGGTCCTGTCGCAGAATACGTCGCGTCGCGAAATGAACTCGAGCAATACCTCGCCGAGCTATGGCAGTCGATTCTCAAGGTCGACCGCGTCGGCATCCACGACGGCTATTTCGATCTCGGCGGAAATTCGATCCAGGGCGCCCAGATCATCTACCGCATGGAGCAGACGTTTGGGGTGTACGTTTATGTCGTCGCGCTCTTCGACGCCCCGACGGTCGCGCGCCTGTCGGCCTACCTCGTCCGGCACCACCCGGACGCTGTGGCCAAGCGCTTTGGCCCGGAAATCCTGAGCGAGTACGGCTCAGCCGAGTCGCGCGCGACTGGAACGATTGACGCAGCGCACGTCGAGCGCTTCCATCGCTCCATTCTCCAAACCGTTTCAATCGCGCCGCCGCCGGCGAAGGTCCCCGGCAAGTTCGCCTTCGTTCTCTCGCCTCCGCGATCCGGATCGACGCTCCTGCGCGTCATGCTCGGCGGCCACCCGGGGCTCTTTGCGCCGCCCGAACTGATGTTGCTGAACTTCGACACGATGGCCCAGCGCGCCGCGACCCTTACCGGCCGCGATGCCTTCTGGCTCGATGGCCTCATCCGCACGGTCATGGAGCTCCACGCCTGCGGTCCCGACGAAGCAAAGTCGTTCCTCGACAAGTGCACACGCGACGGCTGGACGACCGCCGACATCTTCCGCCACATGCAAGAACGGCTCGCCGACCGGGTGCTGGTCGACAAGACGCCGCCGTATGCCCTGCAGCAGAGCGTGCTCCGGCGGGCCGAAGAGCAGTTCGACGCTCCGCGCTACATCCACCTGATCCGTCACCCCCGCGGCACGATCGAGTCCTTTGAACACGCGAAGCTGCACGTGCTCTTTTCGCCGCTGTTCTCTGAACCCGTCGATGGCGGCGCACGCGAGATCGGGGAGCTCTTCTGGGTCGAGTCGCACCGAAATATCCGCGCGTTCCTCGCCGACATCCCCGCCGATCGCCAGATGCAGGTGCGCTTCGAAGAACTCGTCGGGACGCCCGAGCCGGTCGCCCGCCGCATCTGCGAATTCCTCGGCGTCGATTTCCACCCGGCGGTCCTGCAGCCGTATGCCGACCGCAAGTCCCGAATGACGGACGGGGTGACGAAAGAGTCGCGGATGCTCGGCGACGTCAAGTTCCACGAGCATGGCGCGATCAATCCCGCCGTCGCCGATCGCTGGCGCGCCAACAAGGCCGCAATCACGCTCGGTGAGCCGACCGCCGAGCTCGCGGCCCAACTGGGTTACGAACGCGAAGTGGTCGTCCCCCGAACGGACGCCGCGCCGGTTGGTCCCTTCGCCGGCGTCTCAACCACCGAGCTGGCGCAGCGCGCTGTCCTTCCTGCGGAAATTCGTCAGGCGAAGCCATCGCGCCCCATCAACGCGCCGGCGAACATTTTCCTCACGGGCGCAACGGGCTTCCTCGGTGCTTACCTGCTCCGCGACCTGCTCGACCGATTTGACGCGCGCGTCCACTGTCTTGTCCGCGGCAACTCCGACGCCGACGCCTTCGATCGGCTTCGCGCGGCGCTCGACCGCTACGGCATCGCCGCCGGCGCCGACCTGACACGCGTTGTACCAGTCCGCGGCGATCTCGCCCGCCCGCGCCTTGGGATGTCACCGTCCGACTTCGCTGAACTCTCCGCTGCGATCGATTCGGTCTATCACAGCGGTGCGTGGGTGAATTTCGTCCACCCCTACGATCGACTCAAGGCCGCGAACGTGGATGGCACCATCGAAGTGCTCCGCCTCACCTCGGACGGCCGGCCCAAAACGCTGCACTACGTTTCGACCCTCGCCGTGTTCGCCGCCCCCGCCGCCGGCGGCCGCCCGACGTACACAGAAGACACCCCGCTCGATCATGGCGGCAACCTGTTCGGGGGATACTCGCAGACCAAGTGGGTCGCGGAACGACTCGTCCGCGATGCGGCCGAGCGCGGGCTCGACGTCGCCATTTATCGTGCAGGCCGCATCAGCGGCGACAGCCGGACCGGCGCGGCCGGCGCGGATGATCTGGTTCGTTCCTTGCTCAGGAGCTGCGTCGCGCTCGGCGCCATGCCCATGCTCGACGGCGAAGTGGAAATCACACCCGTCGATTACGTCGCCCGGGCGCTGGCTGCCCTTTCGCAGCACAAACCGGAAGGCGTAAACACCTGGCATCTCATCAATCCGCAGACGCTCGGCATCAAGACGCTGCTCGCCGCCGTGCGAGCCGCTGGCCACCGCATCGAGACGGTCTCCGTCGATACGTGGATGGCCGCACTTCAGAAACTCCTGCGGGAAACCCAGGATGAGTCCATCCTGCCCCTCGCCAGTCTCATCCCGGCCCGCATTCCCCCGCAATTCCTCATGGCTGCCCTGCGCCGGCCGCAGATCGACTGCCGGAAAACGACAGAATCGCTTAGAATGGCGGGCGTCGTTTGTCCGGGCGTCGATGAGCGCCTGTTGACCGGCTACGTCGAAAGCCTCCTCGCGAAGGAGCCCCTGGGTGAGCATGCATAGCTCCTCACCTCAGCAAACTGCGAAATCCTGTGGACGTGCCGACCCGATCGCCATCATCGGGCTCGGTTGCCGCTTCCCAGGTGCGAACTCGCCCGCCGAGTTCTGGGCGATGCTCCGCGACGGTGTCGACGCCATAACCGACGTGCCCCGCAGCCGTTTCGACGTCGACTCCTACTACGCCGGCGGCCGGGCCAAGCGCGGTCGCATGGTCACGCGCCGCGGCGGCTTCCTGAAAAGCGTCGATTGCTTCGACGCTGCCTTCTTCGATATCGAGCCGCGCGAAGCCGTCCGGATCGACCCGCAACACCGACTCGTACTCGAAACCGCCTGGGAAACCCTCGAGGACGCCGCGATTCCGCCCCATACCCTCGTCGGAAGCCGCACGGGCGTCTTTGTCGGCATGTGTTACAACGACTACGAAGACCTGCTTTTCTCTTCACCCAACGAGCTAAATCTTCATTCGATGACCGGCGGCAGTCGATTCAGTGCGGCCGGCCGCGTCTCGTTCGCCCTCGGCCTTGAGGGTCCGAGCATGGTTGTGGACACCGCCTGCTCATCCTCGCTCGCCGCGGTACACCTCGCGTGCCAGAGTCTGCGAAACGGTGAATCAACTCTCGCGCTGGCCGGCGGCGTTAACGTGATCCTCGAGCCGTACATCCATATTTGCCTTTCGCGCGGCAGCGCGGCCGCTCCCGACGGCCGGACGAAGTTCGGCGATGCCGCCGCCGATGGCTACGTTCGAAGCGAGGGTGTCGCGCTCGTCGCCCTCAAACGACTTGAAGACGCGCTTCGCGACGGCGATCGCATCGAAGCCGTCATCCTCGGCAGCGCCCTGCGACACAAGGGACGCGGCGGCGATAGCCTCGCCACACCGCAGCGCGACGCCGTCGTGGCCGTCATGCGCGACGCGTACGAGTCGGCCGGTGTGTCGCCGGCCGATGTTCAGTACATCGAAGCGCACGGCACCGGCACGCGGCTGGGCGACGCGGCGGAGATTCCCGCCATTGCTGATGTGCTCCGCGCGAACGGCGCACCGGCTCGGCGCTGCTGCGTCGGGTCCGTCAAGACAAACATCGGCCACACCGAATCGGCCGCGGGCGTCGCCGGCCTAATCAAGACCGTCCTGAGCATGCGGAATCGGCAAATCCCGCCGAGTCTCCACTTCGGTACGCCGAGCGCGAAGATCGACTGGACCGGACTCCCGATCGAAATTCCGACCTCGCTTCGGGCTTGGCCCGCCGACGGCCGAATACTCGCCGGCATCAACAGCTTCGGGATGTCCGGGACGAACGCGCACATGGTCGTCGAAGGCCCAGCCGCATTGCCGACTCGTTCGCCGCAGCACGAAGCCGCCCCGCACGTGCTTTGCCTCTCGGCCCGAACCGATGACGCCCTCCGCGAACTTGCCCGCCGCTTCGCCGACCACCTGGAGACGACGTCTGATTCCCTTGCCGACGTGTGCTACACCGCGTTGCACGGCCGGACTCATTTTGCCCTGCGCGTCGCTGTCGTGGGCGATACCACGCGAACAATTTCCGCCGCACTGCATGCTTTTTCGTCCGGCGAGGGCAATCCCGGCGACGTGCTGGGCGATCGTGAGACGATTCCGCTCGCACGACAATTCGTGGCCGGATCCGAAATCGAAGGCACGCAGAGCTCCAATCGCAGAGTCAGTCTGCCGACCTACCCGTTCGAACAGACGCGATTCTGGTGCTCGACCACCCCGCCCAGCGCCGCAGTCGGCTCGACGGATTCCGAAGACGACGCCGGCGTGCGACGCCGAATGGCCGACGAGATTCCGTCGCGCCGCCAGGACGTCCTGAATGACCGCCTGAGCCAAATGGTGGCGGAAGTCAGCGGCCTCGACCCGGCTACGCCGCTCGATCGCGACCGCCCGCTGCACGAACTCGGCTTCGATTCCATGCGCGCCGTTGAACTCCGCGAGCGCCTGGTCGCCGAGCTTGGCTGCGATGTTCCTGTCACCGTCGTCTTCGACCACCCGACGATCGAGCGCATGGGTCGTTATCTGTCCGGCCTCATGACCGCCGACGAGAATCCGCCCGCAGCGGTCGATTCTTCGGCCGAATCCGATAGGATTGACGAACTGCAGGCACTGCCCGAACGCGAGCTGGAAGCCCTCCTGCTCAGAAAGTTGGAGTCGATCGAATCGAGGGGCGAGCGATGAAGCAGGAAGGCGAAACGGCAACAGGCAGGGCGGCGCTGGCGAGAGCGCTGGTCGCCATCGAATCGCTTGAAGCCCGCCTCGTCGCCGCCGAACGCAGCGGTCGCGAGCCCATCGCGGTCATCGGAATGTCCTGCCGCCTACCCGGCGGCGTCGATACTCCGGACAAGTTCTGGAAGCTTCTTCACGACGGCGTCGACGCCATATCTGAAACCCCCGCCGACCGCTGGGACATCGACGCGTACTTCGATCCCAATCCCGAAACGCCGGGACGGATCTACACCCGCTACGGAGGCTATGTCGAAGGCATTGAGCAGTTCGACGCGGGCTTCTTCGGCATTGCCCCGCGCGAAGCCGCCTCCATCGATCCCCAGCACCGCATTCTGCTCGAGACTGTCTGGGAAGCCCTCGAGGACGCAGGCCAGCCGGCCGATCGCCTCTCGGGAAGCAACACCGGCCTGTTCTTCGGCGTCGCGACCAACGACCACATGCGGCTGATGATCGACGATCGCAAACTCCCGGCGATCGATGTCCACATGGGTTCCGGGAGTGCGTGCAGCATCGCCGCCGGCCGCGTCGCCTACGCCCTCGGACTGCAGGGTCCGACGGTTTCGATTGACACGGCCTGCTCATCAGCTCTTGTCGCGGTTCACCTCGCATGCCAAAGCTTGCGAACCGGCGAATGCCGCCTTGCACTCGCCGGCGGCGTCAACATCATCCTCTCGCCGATTTCAACGATTCTCGCCTGCCGCATGCGGATGCTCGCTGCTGACGGGCGCTGCAAGACCTTCGACGCCTCCGCCAACGGTTTCGTACGCAGCGACGGATGCGGCATCTTCGCCCTCAAGCGCCTGTCCGACGCCCTCGCCGATCGCGATCGAATCATCGGCGTGCTGCGCGGCTCCGCAATCAACCAGGATGGTCGCACGAGCGGCCTCACCGTTCCAAACGGGCCCGCGCAGGAAACTCTGATCCGCAGCGCACTGAACTACGCCGGCGTCAGCCCGGCCGATATCGACTTGATCGAGGCCCACGGCACGGGTACCGCACTCGGCGATCCGATCGAGCTGCGCGCGTTGAGCGAGGTTTTTGCCGCCCGTCCGGACGGCCACCCGCTCCAGATCGGCTCCTGTAAGACGAACATCGGTCACGCCGAAACCGCCGCCGGCGCAGCGGGACTGATGAAGGTTCTGCTGGCGCTCCGCGAGAACGAAATCCCCAAACACCTGCACTTCAACACACCCAATCCCAAGATGGATTGGTCGACATTGCCGCTTCAGGTGACGGCGAAGCCGACGCCCTGGCCCACCGGTGAGAAGCCACGCCGTGCCGGCGTAAGTTCATTCGGCTACAGCGGTACCAACGCTCACGTCATCGTCGAAGAACCGCCGACCGGGCCGCAGGCCGCGCCGGAGATCGAGAATGCCCCGCACGTGCTGACGCTCTCGGCAAAATCCGATGCGGCGCTCCGCGCCCTCGCTGAGCGCTACGCGACATCCCTGAAGTCGAAGCCCGCCGCCGCATTCGCCGATGTGTGCTTCACCGCCAACGCCGGCCGCTCGCACTTCAATCACCGCCTGGCGCTCGTAGCAACGACCGCAGCCGAAGCTGCCGGCAAGCTCGATGCGTTCATCGCCGGCGACGCGGCAGCTGTCACCAGCGGCGTTCGCGCGACAGGTCGCCCGGCGCGCATCGCCTTCCTCTTCACGGGACAGGGCAGTCAATACGCCGGCATGGGTCGCGAACTCTACGCCACGCAGCCCGTATTCCGCAAAGCGATGGATGCATGTGACGCCGTCCTTGCACCGCTGCTGGGTCAGCCGGTCCTCAAGCTCATGGAGTCCGAGCAACTCCTCGAACAAACCGCCAATCAGCAACCCGTTCTCTTCGCGCTGGAGTACTCGCTCGCCCGCCTGTGGCAGTCGTGGGGCGTCGAGCCGGCTGTCGTCATGGGCCACAGCGCCGGCGAATACGTCGCCGCGACGGTCGCCGGGGTACTTTCGCTCGAAGACGGGCTTCGCCTGATCGCCGAGCGCGCCCGGCTCATGCAGAGCGCTCCCGGTCACGGCGCGATGGCCGCCATCGCCGCCGATGAAAAGGCGGTGATGTCGCTGCTTGCGCCCGGCGCGGTCATCGCCGCGGTCAACGGCCCGAATCAGACCGTCATCTCCGGCGAAACGGCCGCCGTCGATGCAATTCTCGCCACGGCGCAGAAACAGGGACTGCGTGGCCAGCGGCTCCGCGTGTCGCATGCATTCCATTCGGCTCTGATGGACCCGATCCTCGCCGAATTCGAGTCGCGCGCCGCCGGCTTGTCATTCGGTGCGCCGCAACTCGGGCTCGTCTCCAACGTCTCCGGCAAGCTCGTTCGCGCTGACCAGATCCTCGACAAGTCTTACTGGCGCGATCACATTCGCCGCCCGGTGCGATTCCTTGATTCTGTCCGCACCCTTCTCATTGAAGATGTCGACGCGATCATCGAGATCGGTCCTGGAACGGCGCTGCTCAGCCTCGCCCGCGCCGGGGGCGCATCCGACAAGATCGCCTCGCTCGCGTCGCTCCGCCGCGGCGTCAGCGAGGCCGCGCAAATTTCCGAGAGCGTCGCCGCGCTCTACACCCGAGGCGCATCAATCGACTGGGAGGCGTTCGAAAGGCCATTCCAGCGGCGTCGTGTTGCCCTGCCGACTTATCCGTTCCAGCGCGACGCGTACCCGATCGGTGATGGGCGGCTCCGACGCCCCGGCGGCGCGGACGTCGGCCGCGGGGCGAAGTCCACGCAGCATCCGCTCCTGCAGCGCCGGCTCCGCTCGGCACTCTCCGCCGTCCAATACGAGTCCGAACTGTCGACCGAGTCTCCCGCATACGTCGCCGATCATTGCGTTTATGAGATGGTCTTGTTGCCCGGCGCGTGCTTTGTCGAGATGGGTCTCGCCGCGGCCCGCGACCTGCATGGCGACGGCCCGCTCCGACTTGAGGGCTTCGCGATTCAATCACCGCTCGTCCTCGAACAGGGGCAAGGACGAACCCTCCAGTGCATCATCCATCGCGAACAGGGTGGCGCTGCGCGCTTCGAGATACTCAGCCAGTCGGGAGACGACGCGTCATCCGACGCCGCATGGGTCACCCACGCCTCCGGGCGGATTGTTCGCGCGACCAGGAACGCCGAGTCGCCGTCGTCCAGCGCGATGTCGGTCGCGCGCGACTTCTGCACGGAACCCGTCGACGTCCCAGGCCTTTATGATGGGCTCGCGGCCTGCGGTCTCCAGTTCGGCCCGCGCTTCCGCGGCATCGAGTCCATCACGCGCGGTCCGGACCAGAGCTTCGCGAGAATCCGCATCCCCGCTGACGCGACGGCCGACATCGGCGCCTACCGACTCCATCCGTTGCTGCTCGACGCCGCGTGGCAGACCGTGGCGGCAATTCGACCACCCAACGCCGCGGAAGGCCTCTTCATCCCGATGGGTGTCGATTCGCTTGACCTGTTCGCATCGCCCGGTGACTCGGCCTGGGTTCATACGTCGATCCGCCCGCCGCAGAACGGCGCAGACTCGCTGCATGTCGACGTGCGGCTGTTTGACGACGCCGGCCGCCCGACCGCTTCCATCAACGGCCTCACACTGAAACGCGCCGCTCGCGAATCGCTTCGCCGCGCGGGCTCACGCCGCATCGACGACTGGCTCTACGAAATACGCTGGAGACCGCAATCCGCCGCGTTGGACGTTGCGGCATCGCTGCTGTCCCCTGCCGCCATTGTGCAGAGTGCGGGGCCGATCTGGTCCGCGGCCGCGGTGGAGCACGATCTCCCGCGACATGCCCGCATGCTCGAGGACATGGAGCGCCTCAGCGAACGCTATGTCGCGGAAGCACTGACGAAGTTGGGCGTCGCCATTCGCCCCGGCTCGCGCTTCTCACCTGAAGCTCTTGCCGACCACATCCGTGCGTCCGCGCCGCATCGCCGATTGCTCAGTCGTATGGCCGACATTCTCGCCCGCGCCGGCGTCGTCCGACCGCGCGAGGGAGCGTGGGAGGTCTGCGCCGAGTTCAACGGCGAGACGGCGGAGACACACTGGGACCGAATTCGCAAGACATTCCCTGCCTGCGACGCCGAGCTGCAACTGCTCCACCGCTGCGGGAAAAATCTCGCCGGCGTCCTGCGCGGCTCATGCGACCCGCTGACGCTGCTATTTCCCGATGGCTCGGTGGAACCACTCCGCCGCGTCTATGGCGAATCGCCCTTTGCCCGGGCGACGAATCGGACCGTACAAGCCGCGATTCAGGCCGCCATCGCGGATGTACCGTCCGACCGGCGGGTCCGCGTCCTGGAAATCGGCGCCGGCACCGGGGGCACAACCGATTGTGTGCTCGCCGCGACCGCCGGCCGGGACCGCGAGTACGTTTTTTCTGACGTCTCGCCCATGTTCCTGACCCAGGCCCGCCGCCGATTCGCCGCCGAGCCCGGCATGAAATTCGAGATGCTCGATATCGAGCGGCCGCCCGCGGACCAGGGCTTCGCCGATCGCAAGTTTGACGTGGCGGTGGCAGTCAACGTGCTCCACGCGACGGCCGATCTCAGTCGAACACTCGCGAACGCCCGGTCGATGCTCGCCCCCGGCGGCGTCCTGCTTCTCGTGGAAACCACCTGGAAGATGAACTGGGCCGACCTCGTCTTCGGTCTGACCGAGGGCTGGTGGAGGTTTGCCGATCACAAGCTCCGCCCCGACGGCGCATTGCTGACGACTCCGCAGTGGTTGAACCTCCTCAGCAGCGCCGACTTTGAAGGTGCCACGGCCGTTGTAGATGCCGACACCGATCGCCGTGTATTCCAGTCGCTCATCGTCGCCCGCCGCCCGCTCGCCGACGCCGCACCCGTGCAATCGAGCACCGCACCGACGTCTGACCGCTGGCTGGTCTTCGCGGACAAGTCCGGCGTTGCCGACCACCTTGTCACTCAGCTACGAGAGTCGGGCCACCACTGCATCGTTGTCCGCCATGGCTCGAAGTTCGAACGCGTCGTTTCCGGGCGGGAGTATGCACTGAGTGCCGCCGACGCCGAAGCGTTCAAGACACTCGCCGCCGACCTTCGCGAATCGTCAAGCGAGACTCTCCGCGGCGTTGTCAACCTTTGGCCACTCGACACGGCCAACCCACTCGACTTGCCTGCTGACGGCGTACGCAACGCCCAACAACTCACGTGCGGCGGCAGTCTTCACCTTGTCCAGACACTGACGTCCGGTTCCGACGGCGTTCCCGGCGGCTTGTGGCTTGCGACGCGCGGCGCTCAGCCCGTCACGGCTGACGAAGAACTTCCCAACGGCGCAGCTGCGTCGCTCTGGGGCATGGGCCGCGTGATCGCCCACGAATTTCCGGCGCTGCGCTGCGTCCGCGTAGATCTCGATCCGTACGCCGATCCAGCAATGGTCGCCGCCGACCTCCACGCCGAAATCATGAACCGCGACGGCGAGGACGAAGTCGCTTACCGGGCCGGCCAACGCTTTGTTTCGCGACTACAGCGCTGCGAGCCGCTCGCGGGTCCGGCCGGACGCCGCCTCCAGCCACCGTCGGCTGACGCTTTCCAGCTGCAAACTCGAAACGCCGGCACTTTCGACGAAATGGAGCTCGCTCCCGTCGAACGCCGTGCCCCGCGCGAAGGCGAAGTCGAGCTCCGTGTCGCCGCTACCGGTCTCAACTTCCGCGACGTGCTGAATGCCCTCGACGCGTTGCCCGCCGCCGGCGGGCCGCTCGGCGGTGAATGCTCAGGCACAATCGTGGCCGTCGGACCGGGCGTGAAAGATCTCTCCGTCGGCGATGACGTCGTTGCATTCGCCGCTGGCTGCTTCTCGTCGCACCTCACGGTCGATGCCCGGTTCGTCGCCCGCAAGCCCAAGGCACTGAGCTTCGATGAAGGCGCGACCGTCGCCACGACCTTCGCCACGGCGATCTATGGCCTCATCCACCGGGCCCGCATGAAGGCCGGCGACCGCGTCCTCATTCACGCTGCCGCCGGCGGCGTCGGACTCGCCGCACTCCAGCTCGCGCAACGTGCCAAGGCAGAGGTCATCGCGACCGCCGGAAACCCGCGCAAACGCGCCTATCTGCGCCGCCTCGGCGTCAAGCACGTGTTCGACTCACGCTCGCTCGACTTCGCCAACGACGTCATGGACTGCACCGCCGGCCGAGGCGTCGATATCGTGCTGAACTGTCTCGCCCGCGAGTTCATCCCGCGCAGCATCGACGTCCTCGCACCGAACGGTCGCTTCGTCGAACTCGGCAAGACCGGAGTCTGGAGCGACGAGCAGGTCCGCTCCTATCGTCCTGATGTCGAGAACCACATCATCGTCCTCGACCGAATGGTCCAGACCGATCCGCAAGTCGTCCACGACCTCCTGCAGGAAGTCATGCGATTGCTCGACACGCGGGAGATTCGGCCGCTGCCCCTGCGTGCCTTCCCCATCACCGAAGCGCCGGACGCGTTTCGTTACATGGCCCAGGCCCGCCAGATCGGCAAGATCGTCGTGTCTCAGCACGATTCGCCGCCGCCCGCCGACGGTTCCTTCCGTCCGGATGCCACCTATCTCATCACCGGCGGTCTCCGCGGACTCGGTCCGGCCGTGGCCGGTTGGATGGTCGCCCACGGCGCGCGCCATCTCGTCCTGATGGGTCGTCGCGCCCCGATCGAATCGACGGCGGCGCTTATCGAAAAGCTCCGCGCTGCCGGCGCCGAGATCCGAATCGCTCATGGCGATGTCTCGAATGCAGCCGACGTGGCTAATCTCGTCTCGATGATCGCCGCCGAGATGCCGACGCTCCGCGGGATCATGCACTCGGCGGGCGTGCTCGATGACGGCGTTCTCGGTCTGCAGAATTGGTCGCGCTTCGAGAAGGTATTCGGTCCAAAGATCATCGGCACAAAGCTGCTTTTCGACGCCACTGCCAATCTGCCGCTTGATTTCTTCGCGCTCTATTCATCGATGGCCGCCCTGGTCGGTCCGCCTTCGCAGTCCAATCACGCCGCCGCCAATGCCTTTATGGACAGTTTCGCCCACGCCGGCCGCGCTCGCGGTCGCCGAATCACCAGCATCAACTGGGGACCGTGGTCCGAGATCGGCGCAGCCCAGGAACTTGGCGTCGAGGCGTTGCGCAAATGGCAGGCGAGCGGTGTCGGCTCCATCACGACCGACGGCGGCCTCGATGCCCTCGGCGAATCGCTGCGGCGCGACACCGCGCAAATCGCTGTCATGCCTCTAAACGTCGCGCTCTTCACGAAGCACTATCGCTCGCCGCTCTCATCCGACCTCGCGACCACCGCGGACGAACCCGAGCGAGCGACCGTCGCAGCGCCGGCCCAGACGGACGCCTTCCGCGCCCGATGGCTCGCCGCACGCCCGGACGAACGACCCGACCTGGTTCGCGGCTTCGTCGCCGAACAAGCCGGGAAGGTGCTCGGCCTGCCGGCGACCCGGACGCCCGCCCCCACGCAGCACCTTGGCGAACTCGGCCTCGATTCGCTGATGGCGATCGAGCTCAAGAGCCGCCTCGAAACCGGCCTTGGCTGCTCGCTGCCGACAACCGTCGCCCTTGACCACCCCACCATCGACGGACTCGTCGCCTACCTCGCCGAAGTATCCCCGGCCGGTGGCGAAGCCGTTCCGCCCGCCGCCGACGACGTGGCGCCGGCCGAACGCGAATTGCTGGCCAGCGTCTCTGACCTTTCCGATGGCGAAGTCGACGTCCTGCTGAAGGAAATGCTCGATCGTTGAACGCTCACACGTTCGGAGGCGGGCGCCATTCGGAAACGCGCGGTGTCATGCGTTCGCCGCGGCGCTCCAGCGCGACCGCCATGGCATAACGCTCTCGCAGGGTGACCAGGCGGAGATCCCAGCGCTCCCCCGCTCTTTCAGTCGCGTCAACCGCGCCATCTGTTCCGAACTGAATCACGAACCCGGACAGGCCGCTCGCCAACCCCGCCCCCTCGCCCTTGAGTATTGCTTCCTTCAACGTCCAGTACTCGAAGAACCGCCGTCGCTGTTCGCCGCCCGTGCGCCGCAGCACATCCGCGGCCTCACTGGCGGCAAAATAGCGAGTCGCCAACTCGGCAAACTCTACGGACCGCTCCATGTCCTCGACATCCACGCCGATTTCCCGATCGATCGCCACGCCGCACAGTGCGAATCCCCGGCTGTGCGAGAGATTGAATGTCACGCGCTGCAACAGCGTCGGTGAATCGATCGCGGGCTTCCCACCCGCCGCTGCCAGGAACCGCCACGCCTCCGGCCGCTCACCCGAGTAACGATGCAGCACGTCGCGCAACATCGCATGGGTCAATAGAAATACCTGCCGGTCGCGCTCGAAGACAAACCGTCCCAGCCGCCCTCGCTCCTCGTCCGAAAGCCACTCCCGACATCGCTCCAACCCTGCGGCATCGACCCCCGCCGTCTCGGCCCACCACAAGTGGCATCCGTCGAGTGTGAGACGTTCCATGTTCTCGTTCGCATTCGCTGCCACGGCCCTAAGCGTATCCTGTGCGATCGAGACGAGCGACCACCCTCTCGCAGCCTGCCTGACGCGGAAAGGTCCACGGCGACCTGGGCAGAAACGGGCCGAATTCGCGAAACACCCCGCGCCGCAGCACAGTCTGAACGTTGAGCCCACTAACCGCTCAGCCCGATTCGTCGCCCCGGGCGGTTAGTGGCACATTTCATGCGCGTCAATTAGTTTTACGTTCACGGCCCGTGAACACGCGCATTTCTGCGAGGAATCAATATGATCGAGCCCACACCCGTCGCACGCTCGAATGAAACGAACCCGTTCTACGGCGCGCAGGAGCACGCATACGAAACGAACCGATGAAGCGCCCCATGGGGGGATGTGCTGCAACCGCGTGGAATCAATCATGTCGAACACAAGTAGTGAGGCCAGCCGCAAGTCATATCCTACTGGGAACTGCAGAGGGATTGCCATGTCCGATGTCGGTTCGCCGCCTTTGCCGGGTCAAGTGAAGCTGCACCTCGGAGCATCTAACGAAGCCTCGAATGGCTGCGGAGGTCCCCGAGCCTACCCCGTGGACTCCGTTGCCCAGCGACGGGGTGTCCGAGGAACGAGCCCATGAGCGGCGCGATCATCGTTCTGAATGCCGGCTCATCGAGTCTGAAGTTTTCGATTTACGCGGTCACCGAGGACGAACTCCGCCTCGAGTCCCGCGGGCAGATCGAAGGTTTGGGCACTGCACCGCGTTTTGGGGCCAAAGATTCAGCCGGCCAGCCCTTGGTGGATCGCGCCCTGGAAGAGCTGCCGAAGGACTTGGGCCATCGGGAGGCCTTTTCGCACCTGGCGGAGTGGGTGCGAGAGCGATACTCCGGCAAACTAAAACTCCTCGCGATCGGCCACCGAGTCGTGCACGGAGGGTCGGACTTCATCGAACCGACGCTCGTCGATGCGAGCGTTCTGGCTAGATTGGAAGAATTGATCCCGCTTGTCCCCCTCCATCAGCCGCACAACCTGGCGGCCATCCGGGCTGTCGCGAAATTGCACCCGGAACTGCCGCAGGTGGCCTGCTTCGACACTGCATTTCACCAAGGAAGGGCCAGGGTCACCGAGCGCCTCGGCATGCCCGACGAGCTCTTCCAACGAGGTGTACGACGCTGGGGATTTCACGGCTTGTCGTACGATTCAATCGCGACGCAATTCCGCCGGATCGCGCCGGAGATTGCCGCCGGACGTGTGATCGTCGCCCACCTGGGCAGCGGAGCGAGCATGTGCGCGATGAAGGACGGCCTCAGCGTCGATACGACGATGGGCTTCTCGGCACTGGACGGCCTGCCGATGGGAACGCGATGCGGCAGTCTGGATCCCGGCGTCCAGCTCTTTCTGCTCCGTGACGGATGGACGCCTGATCGGATCGAAGCCCTGCTCTACAAACAGTCGGGCCTGCTCGGCATCTCGGGCGTCAGTAATGACGTTCGCGAGCTCCTTGAAAGCCAGTCGCCGCTCGCGGCCGAGGCGATTGAGTATTTCGTCTATCGAGCCGCGCGCGAGATCGGATCACTCACCGCGTCACTGGGCGGGCTGGACGCCCTGATCTTCACGGCTGGAATCGGTGAGAACTCGCCGGTCATCCGCGAACGGGTGTGCAAGGCCTCCGCGTGGCTCGGCATTGAACTCGACCGGGATGCCAATCAGCGAAATGGCCGATGCATCTCAGCGCCGGGCAAGACGCCGTCGGTCTGGGCTATTCCGACAGACGAGGAGGCCGTCATCGCAGCCCAAACCCGCAATGTCGTAGAACCTCGTGTCAAGTCCTCCGCTTGAAATGCGTACGGCACTAGAGCGTGAACAAATCGGGGGTTGGGATTTCAGCCCACGATGCCCGGGTGCGAGGTGCCCATCTGAGCCGGACATTTATTCTCAACGTTTCGTGCTTATCATGCTGCGTGTCGAATGCCCCAGAGCGGGGCCGCGCCATGGGAAAAACCAGAGAATACCGTGCCCGCGCTCGATCCTAACAAGTCGCCGAACATCGAGGGCAGCGACAGGTGGCGAGCATTTTCGCATTGGTTGGAAACAGTGCCGCGGACGGTCCGACGAGGCCGCTCGCTGCGTAGGAAGCAGGAAAGGAAACGGACAATGAAAAACCTTCGCTCCACGTTCTTTGCGTGCGCTGCTGGACTTGCCATTCAACTCCAAGCGGCGAGCGCACAACAAGCACCGCCTTCCCAGGCCGGCTTTTCGTTCGCCGCCTACGGCGATTCACGAACCATGATGTATCTCCCGCCGAAAGACGGCCGACCGGACCTGACCAAGCTCTTCGTCGAGATGTTCGGCCTGGTCCTGCCGGAGAAGGTCGCAGAAGAAGTGGTCAAAAAGGATGTGAAGCTGATCTTCGATCCGGCCACCAAGGAACTCATTCGAGTGATCATGCCGTTCATGAGCAAGACGGAAGTCATGACCTTGACGGTGGACAAGGGCTGGGTCACGGAAGCCTCGGTCGAGGACGTAAAGCTGCTTCCCGGCGTGCACCGCACGATTTTCCGGCTCGAAGGCGGCGACTGGGTAGCGCGCGAAATCGTGAGGGATGTCCAGTCCGGGCGCGCTCGATTCGTGGTCAGCAGCGGCGACCTCGTTTGGTGGGGAAATCAGGGCCGTACCGTTTCCGACAGCCCCTACTGGAAGCGCGTGAACAACACGATGTTGAAACTGCTCCCACCCGCGGATGCCGAAATGCGCGCGGCGGGGCTGGACGCCCGGTGGTTCGTGAGTCCCGGCAATCACGAGGTGTGGGACGATCCCAAGATTGAGGGTGTGCTGAGCGCTGTTCCCTGGTTGAAAAAGTTTGGCGTCACCCCCGATAATCTCATCTACAAATTCGACTTCAAAGGCGTGCGCTTCATCTATCTGTGGAGCGGCAAGTACGACTATCGGTCGCCCTCGTTGTGGGATGCCGATCGGCCCAAGTACGTGGAGCAGATGGCGCGCTTGAAGCAGTGGTTAGACGAGGCCAAGAGCCAAGGCATCAAGAAGGCCTTCATCACATTCCACTACCCGGTGTTCGCGCGGTCGGGCCTGGGTCCCATCCCCGCCGACACGAATCCGCACAAGGTTATCGCTTCCTACGCCAACGACATGGAGCTTGTCGTGTTCAACGGACACGTGCATACGACCGAGCTGTTTGACGTAGACGGGGTGAAGTATCTAATGCTGGGTGGAGGCGGCGCCGAACAGGACCCGATTCTTCCCGGCCGCACGAGCATCAAGCTGCCGGCGGACTATCCGCAGGACCTCTACTGGAAGGGTCAGCCGCCCCAGGAGGAGTACAACTATGTCCTCGTCGACGTGAAGCCGGGCGCGACGACGAATTTCACTCTCAGTCGCTTCCGGCCAGGTTCGGCCGAGCCGTTTGCCAGGGTGGAGTTGTTCAAGTAGATCCCGCGGACCGTGATTCAGAAGCGCGCTCATGGTGATCGCACTGCTTATCGTTCACGGCCTGGTCGCGGTCGCCCTGCTCGGTGCGATTACCCATCAGGTCCTGGCGAGCTGGGCGTCGGTCGGTGCACGGCCCACATCGTTCTTCGGCCGCTTTCGCACCGTGCCCGCCGCGTCTTTTGCCAACGCCGTAATCGTTCTGTATCTCGCGACGGCGCTGCTGGGTGGAATCGTGTATTTGTACTTCCGAGTCGACATCAGACCGGGATTGGAGCAAGCCGGGTACTGGCAAACCCTGGGTCTCTTCGATATCAAGGAGCACTTCGTTTCTATCGGCTTGGCATTACTGCCGGCTTACTGGGTGTGTTGGCGGCGACCCCTTACCCACGAACCCGCCCGTACGCGCGCAATCCTGACATCGATCCTGGCCTGCATCGTCTGGTGGAGCTTTGTGATCGGCCATGTCCTGAATAACCTGCGCGGATTTGGCGCATGACATCGTCGCATGCGTTTCGCCGGTTCGCATTTGCCTACGGGACAGCGTTTGCCGTTTTCTACGTCGTCGCGCTCAAGCTGGATCTGGCGCTGTTCACCGTCTATCCCTCACTCGGCATCGTCCTTCTGGGCACGCAACATTCGCGAGATACCGTCGATCCTGCGATGGGGTTCCTTGCGCCGGCGATGTACTGGTACGGTTGGACTGCCACCGCTGCGCTTGGCGCGCTCGTGGTTGGGCTCGTGGCTGCGTTGCTGCCGGAGCAATGGACACGCCGATTTTGTTCGTGGTGGTGGATGATTCCCGTGCTCGCGATGATCGCGTGTATTTACCTAACGTTGCCCTGGTTTCGACTTCAGATAGGCCTTGGCGAGGGCGAGTCGATCTCTCGGTTGCGATCCGAGGTCACCGCTCGAACCGGCGCGCAGTACTCCAACGACCCGTTGCCCACGATGAACCGGCTCCTTCGTTCTTGAGATCGCATGGCCGCGCTGACGGTTGACCCGCGACCCTCCATCGTTGTCTTCAGCAGCTTGGCTCGCACACAACCAAGCGCACCGCTGACGCTAGAACCTGTGCAGTTTTGCGAGCTGCAAGATCGTACGTGTAGCGGGCAATCCAAAATCGTATCGAGACTGAACTCAGGTCCGATGCTGCAGTCGAGACTTCGCCGCGCGGTCTATCACTACCGATGATGTCCGATCTCGATGCATGGGCATAGTTAGAGACTGCGCCGTGAAGGCGAATGCAAGCGCCAAAGCTGAAAGGAATAGCGGGCGAAGGGATTCGAACCCTCGACGTCCAGCTTGAGAGAATCCTTGGATTTCCGTGGCGTGGTTTTTCGAGTCAAATCGCGATATCGAAACCGCATAACGGTACAACACGATTGAGCGTCTCGACGGTGTACTCGTGCGGCGAATCGTTACCATTCTGCCATGAACCGTTGAGAGGCACGGACAATTGAGAAGACTCAATCATGCACAAGTTGGAAGGCGAGTGTACGCTTGTGCTTTGGTTAATCCATGGGCTCTCGAATTCTCAACCTTGACCCCGGCGGCATCAAGAAAGGGCGATCCTCGATCGTTAGTCGGATCTTCAAATCATGAGCACTTCACAATTGAGCACCCAGTCTGCGGCGGCGCGACGATCGGCGGAAGCCGAGTTGCGTTCGCTCATCGCCAAGTTTGCGCCCGCGCACCTACGGCTCGTTAGCGCCATGCGACGGTCGCTGCGAAAGCGTCTACCCACCGCGCATGAGGTGGTGTATGAGTATCGCGACTGCTTCGTCATCAGCTATTCACCGAGCGAGCGCGGGTACGAGGGCGTTCTCGCCATCCGCGGTAGCGCGACCGGCGTTAAGCTCTACTTCAATCAAGGCAAGGAACTGCCTGATCCTGAGAAACTGTTGCAGGGGTCCGGCGGCCAGGTGCGCTCGATTGACGTGGAGGGCGCATCCACACTCGCTCGTCCGGCGGTCGCGCGCCTGATCGACGAGGCCATCGCACGCAATCGCGTGCCGTTCGCGCGCGCCGGCCGCGGGTCGGTGGTCATTCGTTCGACATCGGCCAAGCAGCGTCGCCGGCGTCGCCCCGTCTGACATGCGGCTGCACCTGTCAAGCCACGCGAGCCAGGCATTGCGGACTACCACGTTTTCGCGGGCATTTGATACGGGAGGAAAAGCGGGCGAAGGGATTCGAACCCTCGACGTCCAGCTTGGGAAGCACCTCGAGGAAGGCGAACCGAAACCGTGGAAGTCCTTCGATGACCCCACCTTAGCGAGCTAATGTTGGTTTCGCAATCCGTCGCATTTCATCGCGTTTTTTCGCATACTGACGCGGTATTAGCACACCAAACCGGTAGTCGGTTCCTAACCGGTCTGGGTGTCGGAAACTCTCCCGAAACCCCTTCGCATCCGGCCGTGATACGTTTCACATTCCTGACGCGGTATCGCAGGCAGCCAACTTGCTCGGAGTCTCGGCCCGGACAGGTCGCAACTGTGATCGCAGCGGAAAATTCAATGCTCAGCGTTAACCGCGTATCGCTCCTACGACCGGAAGAAACTCGAAGCGCTGCGCCGGCAGTAACGGGGCGACCGGCTCCTTGCTAATCAAACTCCTTCACCGAAATCAGACGGCCCGCGGGATAGAAAATCGCCTAACGCCTAAAGCCTAAGGCCGTCATCTACGGAGTGCTTCTTTCCTCGTTCAAGGCGGGCGACTTGGTCGTGCGGTAGGCCATAGAGCCCCCAGCGTACGTTCAACTTCCACTCGGATGTTGACGGCAGCATCTGGGCCAAAGATTGAGACTCGATTACAAGTGCCGGAGCTTGTCGACCTTATGGATGCACTGGCGGAATTAGCGGAGAGGGGGGATTCAATCTGCCCCGGGTCGCCACCTTCTTCCGAATCCTCACTTTCTCGCCGAACCTGCGAACCGACAATGACTTCATGCGTCTCGCTGATGTTCTATTCTTGCATGGATTTCTACCATCTCGTGAAGCAATCTGAGGGCAGGTTGAGGGCAGTTTTTTGCATGTAAGCATTCAGGTGAACGGTCGCGCTCATTGCGGACGTGATTGCATGCGTCGCACTGACCCTCTTCGGGGAAGTCATGCGAAGATCATTTTCAACCCCGCGACCACCAGCACCATTGCCAGTAGGCGCCGGAGCCAGGGCGTCGACAGCCGGCGGCTACCAAGATACGAGCCAGTCACGCCGCCGAGCACGGCCGCGACCGCCCAGACCGCAAGTTCGGCTGGCAAACCCTTCACCCTCGAGATAGCTCCCAGGATGCCCGCGACCGAGTTGACGAGAATGAACGCAGCCGACACTCCCGAGGTCTCTCGCGTTTCCGCCCAATGGCAGAACAGCAGTAGCGGGCTGAGAAAAATCCCTCCGCCGGTCCCGGTTAGCCCGGAGAGCAGGCCGATGATCGCGCCGGCTATTAGCGCTGCCCACAGCGGCGGCGCGTGCGACGGCTGGCTCGACCTCCTCCACGAAGTAACGAGCATTCGCCCCGCGGCGAACAGCAACACGAAGCCGACGGTGGCCTTGTACCAATGGCCGGGCAGCGTGATGGCCCCGCCGACAAACGCGCATGGGACCGACGTGACGGCGAACGGCCAAAGCAGCTTCCAGGAAAAGCCGCCGGCGCGATAGAACTGAAATGTGGCGATGCTCGCGACGAGAATGTTGAGGATGAGCGCGCTGGGCTTCATCACTCCCGGCGCGACACTCATCAACGCCATTGCTGCGAGATAACCCGATGCTCCCGCGTGACCGACGGCCGAATACAGGATCGCCGCGAGGAGAATCATGCAGGGAAGAATTACCGTGATTTCGAAGGGCTGCACGGCAGGACATCGTACTCGACTGGCTGAGGGCGTCCCTAGAGCGACAAGTCCGCGGTACTCGGCGGAGCGGCAGATTCGGCCGCGCGTCGCGCGATCCTGCCGATGGAGAGCGAGAGCCCGCTGGATTATGATGTGAGCGGCGATGGAGTCCGCCCTTAACCGACCCGGCTCGGGTCTGATGACTCCTACTTTCAAACGGCAGCGCGCCGTTGTGCGCAAGTAGGAGTCCGTTCATGTTCAAGCTCGTGCTTATCTTCTTCGGTTCCGGAGTCGGCGGCATCCTGCGTTATGCGCTCAGCGGTTGGGTGCAGAAGCTTAACAACGGAACTTTTCCGCTCGGCACGCTTGTCGTAAATATCACAGGCTGCCTGCTCATCGGGTTCCTGACGGCCGCGTTCTCCGGACGCCTGCTGATCCGCGAGGAGTATCGCATCGCCCTGATCGTCGGCGTCCTCGGGGGATTCACCACGTTCTCCGCTTTCGGAGTCGAGACCTTTGCTCTCGTGAACGATGGCCAGTATTTCCGTGCGGCGGCGAACGTCGCGCTGAGCGTGGCGGTTGGGCTAACGGCCGTCTGGGCGGGGTATCGGCTTTCGCAGAGCTGTCTCGGAGTATGACACCATGAAGATTCCAACCGATGGGTTCCTGCTTCGTATATTCATCGGGGAAAGCGACAAGTGGCACGGCCGTCCGCTATATGAGGCGATCGTGCTGAAGGCGCGCGAGCTACACTTGGCCGGAGCTACGGTGCTCCGCGGGCCCATGGGTTTCGGCGCGAACAGCCGCCTGCACACCGCAAAGATCATGCGCCTTTCCGAAGATCTTCCAATGGTTATTGAAATCGTGGATAGCAAGGAGAAGATCGACGAATTGATGCCGCACATCGATCAGATGGTGTTGGAAGGCCTGGTCACGCTCGAACGCGTCCAGGTGATCAAGTATCGGGCCGGTGTCCCACCTCCATGATTGCCTTCCGGATGCCTGTGGCATGGAGAAAAAAGTGATTCACGTTGATCTCGCAGACACAGTCGGCAGGACGCCGATGGTCGAACTCAAGCGCCTATGCGGGGCGCTGCCCGGCCGGGTGGTTGCAAAACTGGAAATGCGAAACCCCTGCGGCAGCGTGAAGGACCGGCTTGGCTTGGCGTTGATCGAGGATGCCGAACGTCGAGGCGTGCTGAGCCCTGGCATTACAATTGTAGAGGCGACGGGCGGCAATACCGGCATCGGCCTGGCGTTTGTGGCGGCGATCCGCGGCTATCGGCTCGTTCTTACCATGCCCGAAACGATGTCGCGCGAGAGGGTCGCTTTATTGCGCCATCTTGGCGCCGAAGTTGTGTTGACACCCGGGATTCTCATGACCGAGGCCGTTGCCCGCGCCGAGCAACTTACGCTGGAGATTCCAGACGCCATCATGCTCAATCAATTCAAGAACCCAGCCAACCCGGAGGTTCACCGGCGAACGACAGCCGTCGAAATCTGGGACGAGACAGCAGGTGCCGTGG
Source organism: uncultured Planctomycetaceae bacterium (assembly GCA_964581285.1). Taxonomy (GTDB): domain Bacteria; phylum Planctomycetota; class Phycisphaerae; order UBA1845; family UTPLA1; genus SpSt-539. Next base: position 48,031 of record CAZONT010000002.1, read on the forward strand.
ATGTCTTCGTAGCCGGTGTCGGCACGGGCGGGACGATTACCGGCGTGGGCGAAGTTCTGAAGCTGCGCAAACCTAGCGTGCGGACTGTCGCGGTGGAGCCTGCAGGCGCAGCTGTGCTCTCCGGCCGCTCAGCCGGAAGCCACCAGATGCCAGGCATCGGCGTTGGGTTCATTCCCGAAGTACTAAACCGTGCCATCATCGACGAGGTCATCGTTGTGACGGACGACGAAGCCTTTGCGTGCGCTCGTCAACTCGGCCAGCGTGAAGGCGTCATCGCCGGCATCTCGTCGGGCGCTGCGCTCCACGCCGCAATGCAGGTGGCCTCACGGGCAGGGTCTGCCGGAAAGATGATAGTCGTCCTCTTGCCGGACACGGGGGAACGATATGTGACCTCCGCGCTTTTCGCGGCGAAAACTCAATAGCATCTGCTCACAGCTTGATCACAAATTCGTATTCGCTGGCTGGCAGCCACTTGGTCCTATCTGCACTAATGCATCGGCGCTTCTGGTTGTCGGCACGTGGGACCGCAATCGCAGGCGGCGCTGGTCGGGCACGCCTCCGCCAACGACGGAATGCGGCGTTCCCGCCGCCACATCCACCACCAACCGCCAGCCAATGAAAGTACCGTTAGGCCGAGCGTCATAGGCCCGGTCCAAGGCAGGAACCATGGCCCGAGAAAGGACACATACACGCCGAGCATCGGCGAGCCGCAGCACCCGATCAGGAAGCAGCCGACAACGCTCAAGACGCCGGAAAGCGTTATGCCTCCAATCGCTAGGTTACGATCGGCGCACAAGCGTTGTTCCCGGTAGCGGCGAAACATCACTGCGGCAAACGTGATCGAGCAGGCGCATGACAAGCCAAGATAATGCATGCCGCTTTCGACATAGAGCCGAAACCACGCGTTTTCGGCTTGCGAGGGCGCAGCCCAGCGATCCTGCTCCGGCCCCGTGTCGGGGAACATCGCCTTGTATGCCATGTGAGCAGCTACCGCCGCGACGAAGACCGTGACAGGAAGGATTAGGCGTTTCGCGCGGCGATTAACGCTCATTTGCCTGCTTTCTCCGCCGCGGACGATACTGGGAAATACTCCTTGAGGATGTCGCGCGTTCCCGCCGGGCCAGACAACTCCAGCCATACCGGACCATCGTCAGGCTCGACAGTCAGCCGAAACTTCAGGAACCGGCAGCACCGGCGCTCCATGTCGATCATCCTGCCGAGCCGGGCAAGCAAATTGTCGGTCGGCTTGAAGCGGAACGAGAGGCCATCATCGATCTCGCGCCGCTCGACGATCTGCTCTCCGAGTTTCGCGAGCAATTCCTTGCGCTGCTTGGAATCGTCGGGCGTCAGCGAGCAGACCACGGGGATGGATTTGGCGACGGGCGCGCCCACAAAAACGAGTTTGCCGCCTTGCGTTTTGACATTGCCGCGGACGAGCACTTTGTCTTTGATCGCTGGCAGTTCGCCGGACCATTGCACGGGGAGGGTGTATTGCGCGCACGTCACGACCTTGCAGCGCTCGAACTCCGTCACATCGATCAGGGCCACGCGTTTGTCGCTTGCGGAAACGGCGCTCACGACGCCTTCGATGGTGACCTCGCCTTTGTGGTCATCGACGTGCTTCATGAAATCATCAACACCCAAGGGTTTCGGGGCATCGGACTTATTAGACTGGTCGGCGAACGCCACAGCGCCAGCGATGACGACGAGCACAACGAATGTCAATGTCCGTTTCATGAGGCTTCTCCACAGTTGCCCTGGCAGCCGCAGGATTCAGGTGGCTTGAGGCGGAGGCGTTCGGGTGCGGCGTCTTGAATGAAAGTGTCGCCGTTGGACAGTGACCGCTCAGCACGCGTGAGTTCGCGGCCGAGATAGGCCGCGTGATCCAGGCGCGAAATCAGGCCGCGCTCGATCACGGGGAAATACAACTCCGAGGCAGTCGATCCTTCGATGACGATGTCCAGCACGCCGTTGTTCTGGTAATGCTCCAGCAACAGCCGTTTCCGCGCGCGATCAGGATAAACCACAAAGTAGCCAGCCGGATCGGAGACCATCTTGTTCGGGATGTGGCCTTCGATGCGCTTTACGGCTTTCTGGGACGAGAAGGGCTGAGCGGGGCCAGGGTTCTTGTCGGCGCATCGCTCGATTCTTTCACGGATCGCAGTGCGGTCGGAGTTGTTCACCATATCAATGATTTCAACCGTGTTGCGAAAGTGCTCAACGGCTGTGGCGAAAAGGTTCTTTATCCGAGGACGTTTGCCGCGCGCGCCGATGATTTTCATTCGCTCATCGAGGCCGTTGCGCGCCAGCGCGACCAGCGACTGACCAGCGAGGTGACCGATCTGCTGGCCGGAATCTTTGCCGCACACGATCAGCGAACGAATGTTTGGATTCGCCAGGACGTTTGCGATCAGGCGCTCGATGCCAAGATTCTCCGTGAACATCGTGCCAACGATTGCGGCTGCGGGATCATTGGATTGGGCGATGGCGGCGGCGAGAGTCGAGTCGCTGAGCGTGCAGACTGCGACCGGAGCATGGTAGTGCAAGACCGCGTAGCTGCCCGGCAATGGCGGCCAACCCTCTCGTGTCTGCATGGGTTCAGCCGGGCACGCTTCGCCTTCGATGCCCAGCGCGTTGACGGCATTCGCCGGCCAGCAGACTTCGCAGCCCAGGCAGTCATATTCGACATCGACGAGTTTGGCGCGCGAATCGGCCATGACATCGCTCAGCCCAGCCGGTCGCGCTTCGGGTGAAATCTCAGCATCGATAGCTTTGAGCGTGCTGTGCAAGCAGCCGCACCGCCAGCACTTCTTGGCGGCTGTGGCCTCGCGCAGTTCGGAGACTGCTTTGGCGGTGTCAGGCGAGATGAGGTTCAGCGAGAGTTTCATTGGTGACGCTTGCGCGCATCCTCAGTGAGGCACAGCCCAAGATCGAGCAGCGCGATTACACATGGATCAACGATGCAATAGAAGATTTGATTGCCGGCGCGGCGTGATTCGAGGATGCCGCGACCGTGCAATCGCTGAAGTTGATTCGACACGGCTGTTTGGCCCATATTGACCAGTGCCGCGAGTTCACTCACGCACAACTCGCCATTGCGCGCGAGCGCATGGAGCAGCCGGAGGCGCGTATCGTTGGCGAGCACCTTGAAGACGCTCATCAGCGCCTTGGCTCTGCGCGGCGAGATGAGCGGTCGATTCTCGATCGCCGGCTTGGGCGGGCAAGCACAAAGGGCTTGGGCCTGTCGTAGGATAGACCCAGGCTTTGCGGTGATCATTGCTATTACACTATACCGTGGAATAGTGGCGATCAAGCGACCCATCATCGCAAGGCTCATCGCCGTGGCGAGCATCTCCCGCGGTCTCTTGGCTGGGGGTTGAACCCGACGGACCCGCACACTATACTTGCACTATGACGCAAATAAGCAAACGTCGGATACCGGCGAGCCCCAAACAGGCAGCCGCCCGTTGCGGCCCATTGGACGAATGCCTCAACCCGGAACTTTTCAAGGCGTTTTCAGATCCAACCCGTGTGTCGTTGATCGCTTGCATCGCCAAGTGCCGCCGGGGGTGTTCCGTGGGCGAGGTTACCGAGTGCTGCTCGGTTGATTTCTCGGTCGTGTCCCGACACCTCGCGTTGCTGGGTCGCTCAGGAGTCCTGGAAGCCAAGAAGCAAGGGCGGACGGTGTTCTACCGCGTCCGCTACAGGGAACTCTGCGATTCGCTCCGGTCCCTCGCGGATGCCCTGGAGGAGTGCTGCCCAGATCAGAAAGGCGGAGGAAATGGCAACTGCTGTTAAACGGCGATGTCTTTTGTTTCTCGTAATTGTTGCGGCTCTAGCAGGTCCCGCGACATGGGCGGACGACTTAACGGTGAAACCACGCACCGAGAAAGGCAAGATGTACGAGCCAATTGCAAAATTCATCGCAGCACGACAGGCCGAGTTCGGCCAGATCGACTCGTCGCGGAAGGCGCAGTTAGAGGAGTTAAGCACCTACATTCGCGAGCGGCGGGACGCCGGGAAGCCCGTTCGCTTGGTCTTCGTGTGCACGCACAATAGCCGGCGTAGCCACATGGCTCAGCTCTGGGCAACTGTGGCCGCCGAGGCCTATAGGTTCCGGGTGTCGGCATACTCCGGCGGCACCGAATCAAGCGCGTTCAATCCGCGTGCTGTCTCCGCGATGGAGCGAGCCGGATTCAGAATCGAAAAGACAACGGACGACGACAACCCGATCTACCACGTGCGTTTCAGTGATGATCGCCCGGCGATGACGTGCTTTTCGAAGAAGTACGACAACGCCCCGAATCCCAAGGCTGACTTCGCGGCAGTCATGGTGTGCGGTGAGGCGGACAAAGCATGCCCTTCCGTCGCAGGGGCAAATCGCCGGATCGCCATTCCATTCGTTGACCCCAAAATCTCGGACGGAACACCAAAGGAAGCGGCGACCTACGATGAACGATGCGCCCAGATCGCTCGCGAAATGCTTTATGTCATGAACAGTGCTCGATGAACCAGGCCCCCCAATTCATTACAAGCTGAAGGAGCTTTGATGACGCAAGACACGCAAACACACGACGATGTTCGCAAGCAAGTGCGGACGGGCTACGCGGAAATTGCAACGCGCGGCACGACGATGGGTTCGGGCGGATGCTGCGGACCGGCTTGTTGTGGCGACCAGCGCGTGTCGGAAGGAGTCGGATACGACCCTGACGATCTGGCTCAGCTGCCCGAGGGCGCCGATATGGGCCTCTCCTGCGGAAACCCAACGGCAATTGCCTCGCTCAAGCCGGGTGAAGTTGTGCTCGACCTCGGTGCCGGCGGAGGACTCGACTGCTTTATCGCTGGACCAAAGGTCGGCGCGTCGGGCCGCGTAATCGGCGTGGACATGACTACGGAGATGCTGTCGAAGGCTCGCAAGAACATCTCGGCCTATCGCGAGCGATCCGGATTGGACAACGTGGAGTTTCGATTGGGTGAGATCGAACACCTTCCGGTGGCCGATGCCAGCGTTGACGTGATCATTTCAAACTGCGTGATCAACCTCTCGCCCAACAAGCCTCAGGTGTGGCGAGAGATTGCCCGTGTATTGAAGCCAGGCGGCCGTGTCGCAGTCTCGGATCTTGCACTTCTTCGGCCCTTGCCGGAATCGGTGCGGGCTGACGTGGAAGCATTGGTCGGCTGCATCGCCGGGGCGGAACTGGTCGAGAACACGGAGAGATTCGCACGCGAGTCTGGGCTGACCGACCTTCAGCTTGAGACCAAGAGCGACTACATCAAGACCATGACATCATTCCAAGACCCCCTGTATCAAAAGATCGCGGCTGCGCTTCCGTCCGAATGCCATACGAGCGACTTTGTCACCAGCCTGAACATCACCGCGCGACGGCCAAGCATGCCACCGCACATGTGCTGCGGTTGAAGCTTGATCCTGAATGTCCCTGGATCGCGACTCTGCGAAGTTGTGCTTCGATCGTCAAAAAAAGCTATACCGTTTTGTACCGTTTTGCGCTTCCAATACCGCGAAAAAACGCGATGCCGTGCGAAGGATTGCAACTTGGACGTCGAGGGGTCGAATCCCTTCGCCCGCTTTTCCTTAGTGTACAAGCACTTCCAGCCCGAGGGCTCTCATTGAGTTCCAGCTAGCATGGCTGGCAGTTCTCGATATCGGTGATTTACAGGTCGACTCATGGGTGACCAAAATGAAGCCTGTGTGGCGATAGTGCCAAGTCTGTTTTCGGCGACACGCCCACTCATCGGAACAATCGGACCGAGCATGATCATGTCTACTCGTACACCGGCACCCGGTCTCAACAATCTTCCGGATCAGCGGATCGCCAGATGCGGATCGGGCGTACGCTGGCGGCTGCAACCCGATTTCGATGCCGATTCGGCAATCCCAGATCGTCGCGGTCTAACCCTGGCGGTCGGGAGATGCGCGGCCTGAGTATTCGGCGGCGTCTGCGCACAATCGCAGCGCATGTGACAAGCCGGGGAGAGGAAGGGACACCGTCTGGATCGCTTTTTTGCAGATTATTCCACCCACTTGCGTTGCGCGATAATGCCAGCAACGACCAGGTGCTTGCGTGTCCCGCTGACGTACTGTTCCTGCATGGCTGGGTACAGTGTCGAGACGGGCTTTGAGGGCAGTCTGTTGACGAGGTCTTGAGCAGCTGTCGCGGGCCACGGAGATGAAGAGAATCATGACGGGCTCGATTTGATCGTCGGAGGATACACTAGAGTCGTCGGAATTCGGACTTTCCAGCCGGCTGACTCAGCTATCAGCGGTTGTGGCCCAAGTGCGCGTCCGGAGCTGTCGTCGTCGAAGGGTGTGGGGCAACAGTCGCCAGTATTGATGGTAGTTCCGACTGCTCGTTCAATTTGCTCAGCACGCAATGGCAGGTAGTCGCGTCGGTCAGATGCACGAGTTTCCAATCTCCAACCGCGACGGCGTGACCGCGGTGCTGGCCGATGACGCACGAATAGTCCTTATGCGTCCCGAACGCCTCCTGCTGAACCGGTGGATGAAAGATCGCGCCGAGGAACTCTCCGTTTCGCATGTATACAGCAGCCGCGCCGGGCTGATCTCCGAATCGCAGTGTAAATGCTTCCTCCAGCTTGAATCCGCCGGGCAGTTCGTTCGGGATGTCGAAGTTCAGGTCGGGGGCGCGGGCTTTGGCTTCTGCAGCCGAAGTCTTCTTTGCTTGGTA
>CAZONT010000003.1:0-54143 GCA_964581285.1 uncultured Planctomycetaceae bacterium
AGGGAATATCCAGATCAGCAGCTATGCCGATGAAAAGCCTTTAACGCGAACGCTCATCTTTGCGAACGCCAAACGATTTCTCACCTCGACTCAAGTCTCGCGTTTCCACGCTGCAAAATGCTGCGTTCGGTCGCGAGCAGGGAAATCCTAGCAGCTTTCCCAATACTGTCAACACATTATTTCGACCATTCCGACGCGCCTGTTCATGCTTTTTGCAATCCCTAACTCAAGCCCAAACCACGCCTTACGACAAGTCGCGTGGATTCGCGCCGATTTCGCAGCTTACGATCTGATCTTCCTGTCCTCGAACTTCGCCCGCCGCTATACTGGTGCCTTCGTTTATCAAGGACCCTGCATCGGAGACGAGCAAACATGCGAAAAAGCAAGGAATCCAAGCGAAAACGCAAAGAAGCCGCCACCAAGTACCGCAAGGGCGAGCGAGCCGAGGCCTACAAGCTTTGGACCGAAGCCGCCGCTGAGTACAAGGCCCGCCGCACCCCGAAGAAAGCTGAGGGCGAAGCCCCCGCCGCATAGCGATCCGAATCCCATGATTCCGGCGTGACGACGTTCAGTTACTGATATTCCGGCCCTATTGTAGCTTTAATAGCCGTCTCGCACCCGCGAACCCCCGCCCCACCCAATGGCTGACGACCTTCTTGACGCACGCCGCCGCAAGCTCGAAAGCGTCGCCCGGCTTGGCGTTGATCCCTACGGAAGTCGCTTTCCCGGCGTCCAGGCAAACCCCGCTATTCGAAACCAGGTCGACCAACTCTCGCTCGCTCCAGGCCAGACGGCCGAATCAGAATCCGTCATCGCCGCCGGCCGAATTGTCCTGCTTCGCCACATGGGAAAACTTTCGTTCCTAGAGATCCGTGATTCGCAAGCCGATCTGCAAATCGGCATCTCAAAAAAGAACGTCAGCGAAGCCGACTGGTCGCTCCTCGAACAACTCGACCTTGGCGACATCATCGGCGTCCGCGGCCTGCTCGGCCGAACCAAGACCGGCGAACCTACCGTCTGGGCCAACTCGCTCACGCTGCTCTCGAAGTGCCTTCAGGTCCCCCCCGAAAAGTGGCACGGCTTACAGGACGTCGACATCCGCTATCGCCACCGCTACGTCGACCTGTTTACGAACCCCGAGGTCATGCGAACCTTTCGCCGCCGCATCGAAATCATTGACGCCATTCGTGAATACCTCCGCGAACTCGGTTTTCTCGAAGTCGAAACGCCCACGCTTCAGCCCATTTACGGCGGTGCCGCGGCTCGCCCCTTCACAACACAGCACAACACCCTCGACATGCAGCTCTACCTCCGCATCTCCCCGGAGCTCTACCTGAAACGACTGCTCGTAGGCGGCATGGAGCGCGTGTTCGAAATCGCTCGCAACTTCCGCAACGAGGGAATCAGCCCGCGCCACAATCCTGAATTCACGATGCTCGAACTCTATCAGGCCTACGGCGACCTCTCTGACATGATGAACGTCACCGAGGGCATGATCGCCCGCGCCATCCAGCGACTCGGCGGCGAGTCCACGCGACCGTTCGGCGACCACCAGATCAACTTTGCCGCCCCGTTTGCACGCGCGACCTACGGCGACCTCCTCCGCCAGCACGCCGCCCTCGACTGGAAAGACGAACGCGCCGTCCACGAAAAGGCGCACTCGCTCGGGCTTCTTCACAAGTTCAAGCCGAAGCTGCCCGGCCAACCCGTGCCGCACGTCGCGCCGGCCATCCTCGCCGCCGAAATCTTCGACAACGTCGTTCAGCCGACGCTCATTCAGCCCACGTTCGTCATCGAGTACCCTGCCGAGCTCTGCCCGCTCACCCGCCGCAAGCCAGGCGATCCCTCCGTGGCGCTGCGCTTCGAGTTGTTCGTCGCGGGAATGGAACTCGCCAACGCATACACCGAATTGACCGACCCGGCCACTCAGCGTCAGACGCTCTCTCAACAGCTCGACGGTGAAGGCGACGAAACCATGCGCGTCCTCGACGAGGATTTCCTCCTCTCGCTCGAATACGGCATGCCCCCCGCGGGCGGCCTCGGCGTCGGCATCGATCGCCTCGTCATGCTCCTCACGAACTCACAGAGCATCCGCGACGTAATACTCTTCCCGCTCCAGCGCCCCGCCGCGACGTCCCCCTAGGAATCCGCTCGGGCTCAATGCAAAGCACCTTATTCAACCGGAAGTCCGCTGCGCGCGCACCGCCCGTTCCGCTATAGTCCGCACCGAAATGAACTGGTCCCTTCCGCGAATCATTTTCGTCCTGCTGGCGCCGGTGACGGTACCGCTCTACTTGCTCTACCTCGCCTACGTCAATTTGGCCGGCCTCTCGCTCTTCGTGCTCGGCGAGATGACGCTCGCACGACTCTTCGGCCGCACCGCCCCCCTACCCGCGCCACTCTTCTGGCTTTTCTCCCCGCTGATCATTCTGGCCGCCGCCCCGCTGCTTACCGCCCACCTCGCCATCTGGTGCGTGAAGGTCGTCATCGGCGGACTGATCGCCATCGGCCGCTGGCAAACGGGCTTGACCGGACGCATTGCGTCACTCGCTCTCGGCGCCGCGTGGACTGCGATCTTCCTCTGGTGCATCGCCGTTTCGATTGACGCCGACCTCGCCATGAAGCTGATCGGGCGCGAAGTCACCGGCGCCGGCGATTACGCCGTCGCCGCCCGCCGCCACACCACGCTCGGCAACTTGCCCAGGTCGATGCAGGAACGCCGCGCCGCCTTGCGCGATTCGTTCATCAATGGCGAGAATCGCAACGTTCCCGACGCGGCCTACCACGCCGAGATGCTCGCCGATGACCAGCTCGACTTCGGCTCCGAACGCTCCGTTCACGATCGTCCGTCGCTACCCTATCAATTCCGCACGCGTCTCGCCGGTATTCCGTGGTACTACGTACCCGCCGACGTCTCGCCCGACGGTACGTCCTTCAGTCGCTTCCTCGTCGGCCCGCTGCTTCTGACACTGATTCTCATGATCCGCTGGCCCGGCGTCTCGCCGCGCCACCGCTCGACCGCCCTTCGCCTGATCTCCTTTATCATCCGAGTATCCGCCACCGTCGCCGTCTTCTGGCTCACCCTGACATGGACACGCCCGGAGTTCATGCCCCGCGACGAATCGCCGCCAACCCGGCTCGAAGCGGCCATCTCTCCGCTGACCTGGTGCTTCAACCAGCAACGTTTCGAATGGTTTCCGCCGCAGTGGGTCACGCTCAACGTCGCATGCTGGCTGGTAATGCTCACGCTCGCCGCCGCCATCTGGCGACTGGCTATCCGAGTCCGAACAGGCATCGCGACGCCGCGCTTTTACAGCGCGTTTCTCGCCGCGCGTCTTCTCCAGCGTAAGCGCATCGCGTTCTTCTCGGTCGGCGCGGTCACGCTCTGCGTCGCCATGCTGCTTATCGTCATCAGCGTGATGGGCGGCTTCGTCGACACCATCCGCGCCCGCGCCAGTGGTCTGCTCGGCGACCTCGTCATGGATGGCGACCTCCGCGGCTTTCCCTTCTACGACGAGTTCCTCAAGGAGATTCGGCAGTGGCCCGAGGTCCAGCAGGCCACTGCCCTCATCTACTCCTACGGCACGCTTCGCTTCGAACGCGGCGAGACATTTCCCGTCCAGATCTGGGGCGTGACGCTCGACGAGTATGTCCAGGTCAACAGTTTCGGCCGCGATCTCTGGTACAACCAGCGCTATCCCGGCACGACGGTCCTCACCCCAATCGCGCAGCCGCTCTACGGGTACAACCTCGCAACGTCGAAGCCCGTGCTGCCCGAACCCTATGAATCCGCCCTCGATCAGTGGCTCACCAAACAGCCCATCGAGGTTCAGGAACAGTACGCGCGCATCCCGAGCGGCTACTTCCCCGGCCCCGGCGTCTATGGGACCACCACGGACCCCGACTTCAAGCCCCAGTTGAAAGACCCCGAACGCCCCGGAATCATCATCGGCCGCGACATCCTCTTCCGCCGCCTTCCCAGCGGGGAATACCAGCGCCCTGAGCGTTTCCCGCGCGGTTGCCGCTGCGCCCTCACGATGCTCCCCTTGTCGCGCACCGGAGCGCTCATCACCGAATCGCCGCCAACGCCCGCCTTTCGGTACATCGACGACTCGCGCACCGGCATCTACGACATCGACAAGAAAAACGTTTACGTCGATTTCAACGTACTCCAGGAAAAGCTCTCGATGGACGCGGCCCAACGCGCCGACGGCTCCGGCACAGCCCCGCCGCGCTGCTCGCAAATCCAGGTCAAGCTCAAGCCCGGCCAGGACCTTCTCGAGATGAAGGCCCGCGTCGCCAACGCCTGGCGTACTGCCCTCCGGCACCGACCGGGCGACGCTGATGACTTCGAAATGGCCTACAGCGTCCAGGTCATGACCTGGGAGGAATTGCAGCGCGAGTACATCGCCGCCATCCAGAAAGAAAAAGTCCTTGTCGTCATCATGTTCTCCGTCATCAGTCTCGTCGCCGTCTTCCTCGTCCTCTGCATCTTTTACATGATCGTCATCGAGAAGACGCGCGACATCGGCATCATCAAGAGCGTCGGCGGTTCGGCCGAAGGCGTCGCCGCCATCTTCCTTACGTACGGCGCGGCGATCGGCATCGTCGGCGGAGTCCTGGGCTCTATCATCGGTTTCCTCTTTGTCCGCCACATCAACGATGTCCAGGATTGGCTTGCCCGCCTCAATCCCGCTTGGCGCGTCTGGAGTCCCGAGACTTACTCTTTCGACAAAATTCCCGACGCCGTCCAGACCTCCGACATGATCCTCATCGCCATCGCCGCCGTGATCGCCTCCATCCTCGGCGCCGTGATCCCGGCCATCCGAGCATCCCGAACCTGGCCCGTCGAAGCCCTGCGATACGAGTAATCCAATGCCCGAACCGATTCTACGAGCCACGGAGATTCACAAGACGTATTACTTGGGTCGAACCTCGCTGCCCGTTCTTCGCGGCGTCGATCTCTCTGTCGCCGCCGGCGAGTTTGTCGCCATCATGGGCAGCAGCGGCAGCGGCAAGAGCACGCTGCTTCACATTCTCGGCGCATTGGATGTGCCCCAGCGAGGTCAGGTCTACTTCCGCGGAAACGCTGTTTTCCCGCCACAGTCCGACCGCGGATTTCCGGACGAAGCCGCTGATCGACCCGCCCGAACCAACGGCGCGGCCCTCCCGCCCGCCCGGCTCGACGCGACAGCCAACCAACTCCGCAACAGATCGTTAGGCTTCGTCTTCCAGTTCTATCACCTCCTCCCAGAATACGACGTCCTCGAAAATGTCCTCCTTCCGCAGGTTGTCGGCCGCGATGCCGGCCGCTGGTTCGCCGACCGCGACGCCGCCCGCACCCGTACCGTGGAAATCCTCACAACTCTCGGCCTCGACCAGCGCCTCCATCATCTCCCCAGCGAGTTATCAGGCGGCGAGCGACAGCGCGTTGCCATCGCCCGCGCCCTGATTAATCAGCCCGCCGTCTTGCTCGCTGACGAACCAACGGGTAATCTGGACTCTACGACCGGCGGCGGCATCCTCGCGGTTTTCCGACGCCTCAACACGGCGGGCCAGACCATCCTCATGGTCACTCACGACGCCGAGGTCGCCAAGATCGCCCATCGCGTTGTTCGCCTGTCAGACGGGCGCCTAGGATAGGTTGGGACAGAAAAATGCCGACCAACACAATCAGACGAACGGCGGCCAACATTGAGAAGGCCGATCATTACGAGCCCAGTCCGGACCTCAAGATCTGGATGGACGGCGAACTGGTTCCCACAGCCGACGCGAAAGTCAGCGTATTCGATCACGGCCTCCTCTACGGCGATGGGATCTTCGAAGGCATCCGCGTCTATGGCGGCCGAATCTTCGAATGCAAGGCCCACGTCGACCGCCTCTTCGGCTCCGCGATCGCCATTCGCCTCAAGATGACGTACACCCCGGAGCAGATCACCAAGGCCCTCAATGACACGGTTAAGGCCAACAACGTCACCGACGGCTATATCCGCCTCGTCGTAACTCGCGGTCCCGGCACCCTCGGCATTCATCCATTCCGAACATCCGGCGCCGTCGTCTTCATCATCTGCGATCGCATCGCGATGTACCTTCCCGAGATGTACGAAAAGGGCATGCACATCATCACCGCGAGCACCATCCGCAATCACCCGAATGCCCTCTCACCCCGCATCAAGAGTCTCAACTACCTCAACAACATCATGGCCAAGATCGAGGCCATCGACGCCGGCTGCCTCGAAGCCGTCATGCTCAATCACGAGGGCTACGTCGCCGAGTGCACGGGCGACAATCTCTTCATCGTCACAAAGGGTCGGCTGCAGACTCCCGCTCCGCATTGCGGTCTGCTGCTGGGCGTCACCCGCAGCGTGATCATCAAACTTGCCAACGAACGCGAAATCCCGGTCGACGAAATCGTGCTGACGCGCCCCGACCTCTACATGGCCGATGAGGCCTTCATCTCAGGCACCGGCGCCGAAATCTGCCCCGTCGTCTCGATCGACAAGCGCCCCATCGGCACCGGCAAACCCGGCCCGATCACGCGCCGCCTGATGGACGACTTCAAGCGCTACACCCGCGAATTCACCGAGTAATGCCCCGCCCGCCGGGCCGAATTCAACGCACCAACGCGTACCAAGTCCCACTCCGACTCTGCCGCCACCGTTACCGCCTGGGTTTTGAAGTTAACCCGTTCGGTGTCGGCCGCCTGCTCGTCGTCGGCCTCAACCCTTCAACGGCGTCACTGACCCATCGCGACCCCACCGTCGATTCCTTCTGCCGCGGACTCGCCGATGCGAACGGCTATCGCGAACTCGAAATCGTGAATCTCTTCGCCCTGCGCAGCACGGACAAGACCGCGCTGCTTCGCGACCGCAACCCCATCGGCCGCGCAACCGACTCGCACATCGTTGCCGCCTGCCGCGCAGCCGACGCGATCCTTCTCGCCTGGGGCCTGCACTTTCACCCGCTGATCGCCACCCGCGCCGCCGCCGTCGAGGCGCTAATCCGCCGCCACGTCCGCGTCCCCCTCCTCATCCTTGCCCGCAACGCCGACAACTCCCCCGCCCACCCGCTCTATCGGAGCGTCACCACGCCGCTATTGCGCGTCGAACACTCGCACGGCGAACGCGGCAACAGGGGAATCACAAGTGCGTTATCGGCGCAACGGCCTCATCGTCGTCCGCGGCGTTTCTCGACGCTATGATCCGCGACGCGCAGAAAAAGCGCTTTTCGCGGGAGAATTAGAATGTCCCACATCGGCCCCATCATCGCCGCCTCCGGCAATCTTTCCATCATGTCCGCCGAACGCCTCGTCGCCGGCATCAAGCCCGAGTCCTTCGCCCGCCTCGCGCGGCCCGGCGGCGTCACTATCCAGTCCAACCACCCTGCCTGGGTCTTCGGACACCTCGCCCTATATCCCGTCCGCGTCCTCGCTGCCCTCGATCGGCCAGTCGGACCAGGCGCCTATCCCCCGAAATACGAAGCGCTCTTCAAGAACGGCGTCGAGTGTCTCGACGATGCCGACGGAGGAATCTACCCGTCGATGGCCGAACTTACCGGCCACTTCTTCGAATCCTACAAGGCGGCTGTCGCCGCCATCCGCTCCGCCCCCGACGAAGCCTTCGTCAGGCCCAACCCCGCCGAGGGACGCATGCGTGAACTCTTTCCAACCATCGGCGCCGCACTGAACTTCTATGTCGGAAGTCACGTTCAGAACCACCTCGGCCAAGTGAGCGCCTGGCGCCGCGCAGTGGGAATGCCCGCCGCGTAGTTTCCCTCAAATTGGAAGTCCGGAGAATCAAATGTTCGAGTACGAGCTGACCCTCTACGCGTTCAATCTGCAATACTGCCGAACATTGACCCTCGACATTCCCGACGAAAAGCTCACCCACCAGATCGCCCCCGGCGTTAACCCGCCCCATTGGATCCTCGGTCACCTCGCCATCGCCACCGACTTCGCCGCAGGTTGTCTCGGCCTGCCCAAGTCCTGCCCCGCCGAGTGGCACCGCGAGTTCGGACCCGGCTCAATACCATCCCCCGCTCCGGGCTTCCGCGTCAAGAAGTCCGATTTGCTCGATGCGATCAAGTCCGGCCACGAACGTGTCGCCGCAGCCATTCCACACGCCGATTCTGCCGTAATGGCCAAGCCCCACGGTGCCGCCATTCTCAAGGACACCCCAATCAAGACCGTCGGCGAATTGCTCGCCCACCTGATGACGACCCATGCCGCGGTGCACCTCGGCCAACTCTCCGTGTCGCGCCGCGCGATGGGCTTTCCCCCATTGATGTAGTGAGCGAGTCGACTCGCTGTCTACCCGAGCAGTAGATCAACGTACGGCTGCACATCCTGTCCATCAACGACCCCATCGCCATTGATGTCCGACTCACAAGCCGCGTCCAGGTTCACATTCGTCCCCACCAGCACTGACAAAAACGTGTCGACGGTCGGCAGCGGCACGTTCCCCGACGCCACCACCGTGCCGACGATCGACAGCGTCCCGAGTCCGGGCGTGCTCGGATCAATCGGACCCGACGAGTTAATGTTCAGTGCCACTGTCACCGCCCTCCCGACGACCGAAACGTTGCCGCCCAGTCCGATCGACCCGGCGCCGACGGTTGCCAGATCGATCGTGTCGTTGCAAAGCCGCCCCGCCGCCTGCAACCCGACGCAGACCAGGTTTGTCGATGTGTACGCGAGCGTACCGGCTGTCGTCGACGGCACTCCGACGTAGGCGAACTCCCCGCCCGTAATCGGCGTCTCCGGCATCGGCGTTCCCGGCGTTCCGTAATTCATCGTCACGCCCGACCCAGTGGCATCGAATCGCCCGCAGACGAATCCGAAATTGAGGTTCAGTTGGACCGTGTTGTTCAATACGAAGGTGAAGTCATGCAGCGCCAGACTTGTCGGCTGAGTCAAGCAATCGAGCCCCGCGACGATCGATCCGCTCACGGGCGATATGTCCGAGTCGCACTGCGTCCCGCAAGCTGTCAGACAAAGCGTGATCGTAAGACTCGACGCGCCCGGATTGACCTGCAGCGCCGCGGGTGAAGCAATCGCTTCAGCTGAGAGCGCGAGTGCAACGACGATCGCGAATGTACGCCACATGCTTGATTCCTCCTCGCAACGCCTATTCTAACGATCCACTACCCCCGCTAGAACTCTTCGTCGCACCGCTTGAATTGCGGCCCACCGACGCCACAATACCCCCCCAACGCCGCGCCATGTGGACCCGCGCATCGGTCCGCCCACGCGAAACCGCCCGTCAGGAGCCCGCCATGGGAATGATCAAAGAGTTCCGCGAATTTGCCCTCAAGGGAAACATGGTCGACATGGCCGTCGGTATCATCATCGGCGGCGCATTCGGCGGCGTTGTCAAAGCCCTCGTCGATTACGTCATGATGCCTCCCCTCGGTGCAGTCATCGGGGGCGTCGACTTCTCGGATTTCAAATGGACTATTAAGAACGCCGTCATCGAGAACGGCAAGGAAATCAAGCCCGCTACGGTGATGCAGTACGGCGCCTTCATCACCACGCTCATCAATTTCGCCATCGTCGCCTTCGCCGTCTTCCTCCTCGTCAAGGCCATCAACACCGCCCGAGCCAAGCTCGAAAAACCAAAGGAGGCCACCCCCGCCGGCCCGACCCAGGAACAGCTCCTCACCGAAATCCGCGACCTGCTCAAGAAGCGAGCATGAACGACCCCTGTGGGGATTGAGTGGCGATGGCCGCCGACATGCCCAAACTTGTCCTCAACGCAGCGCGCGAATAAGTTCCGCTGCAAATGAACAATGCCCTCGACGCCCTGATCGGCCACACGCCCCTCATCGAGCTTCACGCCCGCCTCGACGGCAAACCTCATCGCGTCTTCGCCAAGTTCGAAATCCTCAATCTCAGCGGCAGCATCAAGGACCGAATGGCCGCCTATATCGTTCGCCGCGCCTACGAACGCCGCGAACTCCGACCCGGCGACACCATCGTCGAGGCCTCCAGCGGCAACACCGGCATCTCCTTTGCCGCCATCGGCCGCGCCCTCGGCCACCCCGTCCGCATCTACATGCCCAACTGGATGAGCCCGGAGCGCGTCCAGCTCATGCAAACCTACGGCGCAGCGGTGATACCCGTTTCTCATGAACAGGGCGGCTTTCTCGGCTCCATCGCCATGGCCGAGGACTTCGCCCGCGAAAACCATGGCGTCTTCCAGCCGCAGCAATTCGCCAACGCCGCAAATATTGATGCCCACTTCGCCGCCACCGGCCCCGAAATCGAGAAGCAACTCGCGACCTTCGGCCGTAGGGCAGACGCCTTCGTAGCCGGCGTCGGAACTGGCGGCACCGTCATGGGTGTCGGCCGCTATCTCCGACGCGACGGCCGGCGAGTTCGCGTTCACCCGCTGGAACCGGCAAATTCCCCAACCCTCCGCACCGGCTGCAAGGTCGGAAAACACCGCATCCAGGGCATTTCCGACGAATTCATCCCCTCGATCATAGACCTGACCGAGCTCGATCCCGTCATCGACGTCTGGGACGGCGACGCGATCCTCATGGCCCAACTGCTCTGTCGCTCACTCGGCTTGGCCGTCGGCATATCATCCGGGGCAAACGTTGTCGGCGCGCTCCAACTCGCCGCCGAACTCGGCCCCGACGCGACGGTCGTCACCATCCTGCCCGACTCTAACAAGAAGTATCTCTCCACCGACCTCTGCCGCGACGAGTCGCCGCGCGACGACTACCTGACTCCCCGTGTCCAATTCGCACCGTTCAACGCCACGCGCTGATCGACACGCGCGTACGCAATTCTCGTGCCGCGCACGCCGGTTTGTCCCAAACCCAGCAGCAGCGAAACGTTCCGCACAATCCGTGTCTGGATTTGAAATCACCGCCTGACTGACTACGTTTTGTCATGTAGCTGAGACTGCCGAGTGCCGCCCGGATAAAGCCCGGACGGCAACGGGGAACCCAATCGGCGACGGCCGGCAACATTGGAGCCAGGCTGTTGCAGGGGCGAATCCGCCATACGGCGGACGCGAATTCAGCGTCGCGAGCCCGTCAGCTAACCCCGTAGGCCGCCGCTGGAGTACAGCCATGTCTGATACGACATAGCTCGATCGTCCTGTCCCTGTTCGCAGCCCTGTTCGTCTGCGTCCGCGCGCCGTGAGTGGCGTCTGCGGATGTAAAGTCCAAGTCAACGTCGCCGTCGACGCGCGCATTCTGCGCCATCGACTGGTAGTAACTCAAGGAGCGCACACATGTTCGCGAATCTCATGCTCGCATCGACCTCAATCGTCGGCACGATCACGTTGCTGGTCCTCGTCGGACTCGGCGTCTTCGTCGCCGGTATCCGCTACATTCCCAACAAGCGGGTCGGAATCGTCGAGAAACGCTGGAGCCGCAAGGGCTCGGTCCCCGCCGGCCTCATCGCCCTCAGCGGCGAAGCCGGCTTCCAACCCGAAGTCCTGCGCGGCGGACTCCACTTTCTAACGCCCTTCCAGTTCCGCGTTCATAGCGTCCCGCTGGTGACGATCCCGCAGGGCAAGATCGGCTACATCTTCGCCCGCGACGGCGCGCCGTTGCAGCCGGTCCAGTCCCTCGCTTCAAACGTCGCCGCCGGAGACTTTGAAAGCGTCCGCCACTTCCTGACCCACGCCGGCCAGCGCGGTCCCCAGCGCAAGATTCTGCGCGAAGGCACCTACGCCATTAACCTTGTGCAGTTCGTCGTCATCACCGCCGACCAGGTCTACCATCTCGCCCTCGATCACGAGGATGGCGCGATCTTCCAGCGCATGGCCCGCTTCATCGAAGAGCGCCACGGCTTTGAGCCCCTCGTCATCAAGGGCACCGATGACCTCATCGGCATCGTGACCGTGCACGACGGCCCGTCGCTGCCCGATGGCGAGATCATCGCGCCGGTGGTCGGCAACGCCGCAGCCGACGCCGAGTCGTTCCACAACAACTATCAAGACCCCGAACGGTTCCTCGAAGCCGGTGGCCGTCGCGGCCGCCAGCTTCAGGTCCTCGTCGAGGGCACCTATTATCTCAACCGCCTCTTCGCGACCATTGAGATGATCGCGAAGACCGTCGTCGAAGTCGGCAACGTCGGCGTCGTCGTCTCCTACACCGGCGAGATCGGCGCCGACCTCTCGGGCGTCGAGTACAAGCACGGCGAACTCGTGCGCAGAGGCCAGCGTGGCGTCTGGAGCGAGGCACTACTCCCCGGCAAGTACGCCTTCAATACGTACGCCGGCAAGGTCATCTCGGTCCCAACGACCAACTTCATCCTGAAGTGGATTCGCAACGAGAGCGGCATGCACCGCTATGACGAAAACCTCAGCGAGGTCTCGCTCATTACGAAAGACGCCTTTGAGCCGTCGCTTCCATTGTCGGTCGTCGTCCACATCGACTACCGCAAGGCCCCGCTGGTCATCCAGCGCTTCGGCGACGTCAAGCGTCTCGTCGAGCAGACCCTCGACCCGATGGTCTCGGCCTACTTCAAGAACATTGGCCAGACCCGTACGTTGATTCAGCTCCTCCAGGACCGCGCCATGATCCAGAAACTGGCAGGCGAGGAAATGCAGGAGAAATTCACGCACTACAACCTCGAACTCGAGGAAGTGCTGATCGGCACGCCGACGGCCGCCGACGGTGACACGCGCATCGAGGTCATCCTGAACCAGCTCCGCGCCCGGCAAATCGCCGAGGAGCAAATCGAGACCTACGGCCGCCAGGAAAAGGCCGCCGCCAAGGAGCGCGACCTTCGCGAAGCCGAGGCCCGTGCCCGCCAACAGCAGCAGCTCACCGAGAGCGAGCTGTCAATCACGGTCCAAAGCAACCAGGGCAAGGCCGAGTACCAGCGGGCCCTCCAACAGGCCGCCCAGATTCGCGCCCTCGCCGAAGCCGAGGCCGAAAAGGCCGCCCGCATCGGAACCGCGACCGCGATTGCGATCGAGGAGCAGGTCCGCGCCTACGGCGGACCGCAGTACCAACTGACCCAGCAGGTCATGTCCCGCTTCGCCGAAGCGATCCAGACCTCGCGCGTCGATGTCGTCCCCAAAATCGTCATCGGCGGCCAGCCCGGCTCCACAAGCGGCAGCGTGATGGAAGCCCTGCTGACGATGCTGCTTTCGGAAAAGCTCGGCCACGATCTCGCCGGAAACGGCAGCGGCAGCCCTCCGCCGAATCCCGAGGCCGAGAAGATTCGGTCGCAGATACGCCAATCGATGAAGCCGGTTGCGGCGTGACCCGAGGAAGCCGGGAATGACGAGTCTCTGCCGACGGTGCGGGAAGCTCAATCCCAAACTGGCTCGCTTCTGCCGAAATTGCGGAATGGCGTGCGACGCCGTCTCGGTGCGCTCCCTGACGCGTCTCACGCCGCTCCTTCGGCAATGGCGATTGATCTCACACAAGCTGACTCGGAAGGACGTCCACAAACTCCTCGGCGAGCCCGCCCGCCGCGATGTTGTTTCGAGCGGACGCGACTCCGTAGAAACGTGGACCTACGCGTACGCAACGATCGGCGATTCACCGGCACAAGCCGCCGGCCAAGTTCATTTCATGCTCCCCGACGGCCGAGTCTCGACTTGGTCCGAACCCGATTGGACTCAGCTCCCGTCCAACGGCCGCGAGCCGCAGATTCGAGAATCCGGCCAAACGAGTTGAGTCCTTCCCCGAATGCCGATACCAATGAACGCGTCCGCGCGTTGCCGGGAGTGACATGCGCATCGCCCTGATCGCCCACACCAATTCGCCTTGGGCTCCGCACTATGCGGCCTACCTCCACGCGCGCGGCCACGAAGTCCACGTCATATCGTTTCACCCCGATTCCCTGCCCGACGTAAACGTCCATTTCGTCGGCAAGGCCGATCGCTCCGGCGAATTGCCAAAGTGGCTCTATTTCGCCCGCGTCCGCCGCGTCCGCCGCCTCCTGCGCAATATCCGTCCCGACGTCACACTTGCCACTTACTTCCAATCCAACGGCCTCGTCGGCGCGCTTACCAAATGCTCGCCGCTTGTCGTATCGTCGAGAGGTCCCGATTTTCACTTCGGCCTCCCCGCGCCGTTTGGAGGCATGGCGGCCCGTTGGGTCGCCCGTCGCGCGGACCTGCTTCACGCCTCCAGTCCACAGCTCGCCGAAGAACTTACGGCCATCGGCGTCCCGGCCAACAAGTTCCGCATCATCCCCGTCGGAACCGACTCCAACGAATTCTCTCCGCGCGTCGGCCCTCGCTCCCCCGGCCCGCCGCGTCTCATCTGCACCCGCAAGCTCGACCCGCTCTACGACAACTTCACGCTCCTCCGCGCCTTCTCCCGTCTCAAGCGCGACGGCCTCGACTTCGAAGCCCGTTTCGTTGGCACGGGTGGCCTCGACAATGACACCCGTAAGTCCGCCCGCGACCTCGGCCTCGACTCCTGCGTCCAATTCATCGGCGGCGTCCCGCACAACCAGGTCGCCAATCAGCTTCGTTGGGCCGACATCTACACCTCCGCCTCCACCACCGACGGCGCAGCCAGTTCGCTGTTCGAAGCCATGTCCGCCGGCGTCTTCCCCGTCGTCTCCGACATCCGCGCGAATCGCGACTGGCTCGAACATCACAAGACCGCCTTTCTCTTCCCCGTCGGCGATGACGCCGCCTGTGCCGAGGGCATCCGCTTCGCACTTGATAACACCCCGATCGTGGCTTCGGCCCTGGAATCCAACCGCCAGACCGTCATCACCCGACTCGACCGCGTCACCAATCTCAAGCGCCTCGAAGCAGTTCTCGTCGAAGCCGTCGCCACTGCTCGCAACTCCTGAAAACTTTCTGCTACAATCCGCCCCACGAAACGGAGTCCATCGATGCCCTACAAGATCAGCCGTGTCGAAGTCTACGCCGGCGACGTCATGAACCGGCCCGGAATGCTCGCCCGCATCCTCGAGGCCGTCTCTGCCGCCGGAGCAAACCTCGAGTTTGTCATCGCGCGCCGCCTCACCGAGAACACCTCGCGCGTCTTCATCGCCCCGCTGACCACCGCCAAGACCGTCCGCGCCGCCGCCGATGTCGGCCTCCACAAGGCCAACGGCACCCACGCCCTCCGCATTGAGGGTCCGGACAAGCCCGGTCTCGGCGCACGAATCACACGCGCCATCGCCGACGCCGGCCTCAATATCCGCGGTCTCTCCGCCGCCTCCCCCGGAAAGTCCAACGTCTGCTACATCGCCTTCGCCACCGGCGACGAACTCGCAACCGCCACGCGCGTACTCAAGAAGGCACTCTCCGGTAAGGCGAAACGCTGACCGCCGCCGTCACTCCGCCTCTCGCGGCGCCGTCTCGCCTCGCTGCCGCATCGCCTCCGCCAGCGCGATCGCCGCAGAGTGCGACAGCGACAGCGAACTCGCTGCCCCGCGCGTCGGAATGGTCACGAAAAAATCGCACAGCCCCCTCACCGCCCCGCTCAATCCCCGCTTCTCGCCGCCAATCGCCAGCACCGTCGGAACAGCCAAATCGATGTCGTAAATCCGCCGCTTCGCCTTCGGCACACACCCCACCACCATCAATTCGCGCTTCCGCAATTCCTTCAGCAGCCCCAGGTTCTCCACCATCACCAGTGGCAGCCGCTCCAGCGCCCCCGACGCGGGCCGCCCCACCTCGACCTCGTCAAAGTCCCAGACGTGCTTCTTGATCAGCACCGCATGAACCCCCATCGCCTCGGCCGTCCTAAGCACGAACCCCAGGTTCCGCGCATCATCAATCCCCTCCAGAAGCAGAAGTAGCGCCGGTTCGCGCAGTTGCGTCACAATCTCCAGCAATTCTCCCTCGTTCGTCCGCCGCAATCCCGAACAGATCGCGATCACACCCCCGTGCGTCGCCCCATGCGCCATGGCGTCGAGTTCCGCCCGCTCGACATACTTCACAGGCACGCCGCGCTTCCCGGCTAGCTCCACCACCGCGCGGACCTTCTCCGCGTGGCTCCCATGTCGAATCAGAATGATCTGAAATCGCCGACGCCCCGCCGCCAGCGCCGCTAGGACCGACTCGCGCCCTTCGAGATGCTCCATGCTGGACCCGGCCTCCCCACTCCTCGCTCGCTCCGCGGACTCTCGAGCAGCAGGTACAGCACGTTATCCGAAAATGCAGGCGACTTCGTCAGGTCCAGGTGATTCGCAAACAAAAAGTTCACGCCCGTCCACGGGATCGGCGATCGCAACACCGGCGACCACTCTCCACCGACTCGCTCATCCATCAACGCGCTCGTCCGCAACACGGTCCCATCCCCTGGCGCTGTCCCAACGATCCAGAGCTTTCCCGTCTTCCCATCCGCGGCCGCCACCGCATTTGTCTTCACCGCATCCCCAGCAAACAAGTACAAGTTCAACCCGCCCGGCAGCGCCGCCGGCGTATCGAGCGCCGCCGCGAAACGCTCCGCCCGCTTCAAGCACTTCGCCTGGTGCTCGACCGCTATCCGCCGTCGCTCGCCCGCATCCGCGACATTCGGCATCAGCCACGCCAACGTCCGCTCCTGCCCCGGCGACGCCAACCCCCACTTCATACGCTCCCACAACGACGGATCGCAGATCCCCTCGATCTTCTTCGACCGATCCGTCGCATCCACCAGCGCCCCATGCCGGCCGCGCGGCATCAACTGGTACACAGACGGCATCGTCCCCAGCACCGCCGGCGAGTACGTCGGCAGCAGCGGCCCGATCTCCGCCCCGTTCACCAACTCGTTCAGCGCCTCCACCGACCCCGCGCTCGGCGTTCCGATCAGCACAACCCGCTCGACGTCCGTCGCCCCCGCCCACGTTACCGCGGGCGCACTCCCATCCTCCGGCAAATCCGCGCCCCCATACATCAGGAAGTACCGCGTGATCAGCCCACCCATCGAGTGCGCGACGATATCGAACTTCATTCCAGCTTCGTCAAACCCATACTCCTTCGGCGCGGCCTTCACGCAATACGCCCGCTTCTCCCGGATGAAGTCCGCCAGCCGCTTCGCGTTCTCCACGTTGTCCCGCCGCCAGTCGTAGTCAAACTGAAAACACGTGTAATGCAGCGACCCATAGTCCACCGCACCCGCCTGCCCCAGCAACTGATCCCGATACCCCCCCACGCCCAGAGTCGCCAGAATGTTCACGTACGCCTGCAACTCCACAGGCACGCCGGCCAGCTTCAGCCGAACTCGATCCAGCACCCCATCCGGCCGCACGTCATCGCGCAGGTCCGCCAGCGTCGCCGCCTCGCGCATCGGCAGCGCCACCAGCCGCGCCCCTTCGGCCGTCTCCGGATTCGCGTAGTCTCCCGAAAACGCCCCCCACACCACCCGCTTCGATTCCTCGTCGACCAGCTTCGATCCCAAGATCCCGGGTATCACGATCACCGGATTCCGACGCTGCGTCTTCGCCTCACGGCTGTACAGCCCGCCAAGGTCGGGCGGCTTGATAGGCGTTGCACAGCCGGCCGCGCTGGCAATTGTCAGCAAACTCCACAGCACAATTCGCATTCTCGTACCTCCACGCACTACGGCCAGCCCGGGGAAATCGCCTACCGACGTCCATCCGACCCAGTGATTGGATGTCTTCGGAAGCCGGAGGTGTCATCAACCCTGGTTCGGGATTGGAAAACCGCATTCCGGGCAGCGACCGAAATAGATCGAAGCGCGCAAGTCGTAGCCGCACCGCTGACAGCACCCGTCCACTACGCGCCGTGCCCGTCGTCTCCGCCAAGCCCGTGCCACCAAGAAGCAAGTGGCTCCCCCGAGCAGGTTGATGAGAAAAAAGGCCGCGATGAGGGGACCCCAGCAGATCGCCACGGAATGATTGCTCGGGGATGCAATGGGAGCACTCAAACCTTTATACTGCTTGATGGTACTTTGCGCCGTTGACGCACCGCGCAGGGAATAATACTCAGCCCGCTCAGGGGGCGTCGGCCCGACCGAACAGAATTGTCCACGATTGTAGACATACAGACGTTCCGGTACCCATTCCGCGACCGTAATGCCGAGGACCCGCCATTGATACAACAAATCGTGCCGATGTACGTGTCGACCACTGGCAACGAGTGCGTTTTGATCGGGACCAAAGTTGCGTACGCGCGGTCGGGTTATCACCAATATTGCGACAGCCACATTGATCAGCACTAGGACAAGTGCGTATCGCGTAATAGACGAAGGAGACATGATCCAATCGCTGTACTTCGATCCGCCGCGAGCACCGCCGCCCAATTGTGAGCAATCGCTCGCGCACATCCGGCACCTACCGCTTCAACCACTGCCTCAGCCGCATCAGCATCAGCTCGGCATCCGCCAGCCCGCCAAACCACGCCACGGCCCGCCGCCCCAATTCCGCATCATCCGTAATCAGGCTGTCCACCCCGATGGTCATTACCCGCACCATCTCGTCCCAGTCATTCACCGTCCAAACGTGCAGCCCGAGCCCTCGCTTCGCCGCCTGCCGGACCATCTTCGGCGTCGCCAACCGCGTCGAAACCGAAAGCACGTCAACATCCAGCCGACCCAGGTCCCCCGCGCCCGCCGCCAGGATATACCCCAGCTTGATCGTCGGATCGAGCTTTCGCACTTCCTTGAGCCCGCGCAACTCCAACGAAGTCACCACCACTCCCTGTGCAAAATCGTGCTTTCGCAAAATCTCGACCACCCGCTCCGCCAGCTTCTGATCGTGCCCGTCGTACTTCAACTCAACATTCAGTCGAATCTTCCCCTTCGCCGTTGCAACGAACTCGTCAAACGTCGGAATCCGTTCTCCTGCAAACTTCGCCCCAAACGTCACTGCGGCGTCCATCGCCGGAAGTTCGTCGTACCGCGTCTCCCACACATTCCGATCGACGCCGCACAGCCGCCTCAGATCGCTGTCGTGAATCACCACCACCACGCCGTCGGCCGTCTCCTGAACGTCGATCTCCGCAAGCTCCGCCCCCTCCTCGATCGCGCCCCGTAGCGCGCTCAGCGAGTTCTCCGGCGCCCGTTTCGCCCCGGCCCGGTGCGCCGTCACGTCGACCGCCCGCCGCTCCGCAAATCGCTTCAGCAGAATCCGGGCGTGCAAATACGCCGCGACCGCCAGCGCCAACACGACTACCACCGCACCGGTCCGCGAACCCCGCGTCGCGCTGCTCCGCAACACCACGCCCCAATCAACCCCCAGCGCTCGCCCGACGCGTTCCGACAGGCCGGCCAGGATGAATCCGCACCCAACCACGTTCGTCATGGAGATGGCCGACAGCACCAGCCAGTCGAACGCCAGCACCATCAGCACCGTGCCCAGCCCGACCCCCAGTCGTTCCTCGGCCACGCGCAAGATGCGATCATTCAAACGCCGCAGAAGCCACAGCGCGCCGGCCACAAACCCCAGGCTCGCGACCTGCCACCCGACAAACCATGCCAGCACCGGCCACCAGTGCCCCCGAACCAGCTCCGCGCTCCCAGCCAGTGCGTTGAGCCCCGGCTCATCCCGAACCAGGATGATCGGCACTGCAAATACCCACCGAACCACCGCCCACGTAACCGCCGCCGCCAGTCCCGTCCCGAGGACGCAGCCGATCGCCGCTGCCACACGGAACGCCGGCGGCTTTGTCGTCACGTAGAAGTTGATGTCTCCCTTGGAAAGCAGCAGCCTGTAAACCAGCGCCGCGATAGCAACAAACGGCAGCGCCGCCAACAGCAGCACCCCGACAATCGCCCCCGACACCCGCAGCAAGGGCACGGCTCTCTGCACCAGTACGTCTAGCACGCCGACGAGACGTACCGGCTCGCGATGCAGGCCCGCATTGGCAATCACCACCAGCCCGGCCACCTCCGCAAGCACCAACGCAAGACCCAGCGTGGCCGTCACGACGATGCTCAGGACCCCCAGCGGCGACATCACGAACTTCGCCAGCCGCGCGTTCCCGACAAACTCCTCCCCACCCAGCACGATCAGCGCATGCAACAGCCCGGCCACCATTGGCCCAAGCAATACGAGCCATGCCACCTTGCAAACGACTTCGAACCCCAGGACGGTTCGCCAGGTTCCCCCAAGCGCCGCCAGCAATTCCGCGACGAACCCATCCATCACATTAGCCCAATCCGCATTCGGCAAGCCAAGAATACGTCATTCTGACCGACTAGCCAACGTCGTTGCGCGTTTCACAGCCCCATTTGTCACGGATTGGCATACACTCCTTTGCCAGTTATCATGACTCCCGATCAAGGATGGTCATCCGACCTCGCAGATGATGACGCTGATCAACGACGCTTCGCACTTCATTTCCCACAACTGGGCGCTCTGTAGCATGATCGCCACAATGGCGATACTGCTCATCGTCCCGTACTTCGTCCTTCGAAAATACGTCCGCATCAGTCTCAACATCTTCACCGACACTCATCCCCCGCTCTCGATGAGTCAGCTCCGCCACCCGCGGCTCACCGGCGATGAGATCGACTTCTGGTCCGCCGACGGACTCCGCCTCCGTGGACTCTTCCTCCATCCGCCACCGGACGTCCCGCGTAAGGGCCTCGTCCTCTTCGCGCCCGAGTTCAAGAGCGACCGTCATAGCTGCGCCCGGTACTGCCTCCCGCTGCTCCGAGCCGGATACGACGTGTTTGCGTTCGACTTCCGCGGCCACGGCGAGTCCGCCGAGGAAGTCGGCTACACGCCACGCCAGTGGCCCAGCGATCGCGAAATCGCCGACATCCGCGGCGCCGTCGCCTTCGTCCGCGACTGGCTCCGCCAGAACAATCGCCCGCCCGACATCGGCATGTTCGGCATTTCGCGCGGCGCCGGCGCCTGCCTCCTCGTCGCCGCCCAAGACCCGCACGTCAAGTGCTTCGTCACCGACGGCGTCTTCTCCTCCGACGCTGCCCTCGAATACCTCATGAAACGCTGGGCCTACATCTTTGCCACCGTGAAGTTCGTCTACGAAAATCACCCCCCCGAATTCTGGATGTTCCTTCGCTGGTGCATGATCTGCGAAGCCGAGCGGAAGTTCGGCTGCAATTTCCCCTCCGTTCGCAAGACTATCCGGAACATGCTCCCGCGCCCCATATTCGTCATCCACGGCGAGCGCGACAGTTACATCCCAGTCGAGTTGTCGCAGACGCTATACGCCCAGGCCCCTCAGCCGCGCTATCTCTGGATCGTCCCCCGTGCCAAGCACAACCAGTGCGTCGACGTCGAGCCCACCAATTACGCCCGCCGCACCGTCGACTTCTTCGATCGCTTCCTCTCGAGCCAATGCGCCGCCGACAATATCTACCAGCAGGGCCTGTTCGCCGACTGGACGACTCCCGAACTCGTCGAATCGTCGGCGACCGCTCCGCCCGAGCCCCGCACGCCGCGACCTCGCCCCCGCAAACCCGCCGCCGCCCGATCTCTCGTCCGCGCCCGCGAACGCGATTAGCCCATGTCGCGACTCTCGCTGCTCGACCGCCTCGCTCTGCTCGTCGCTGAGCGACACGCCCGTTCAACGCTCTCCAGGTTTCTCCGCGACGCCCACGAAGCCCGCGCCACCCAATCCCGCGTCCTGCGTGAAAAGGTTTCCCGCAACGCCGCGAGCGACTTTGGCCGCACCCACCACTTCGACTCCATCCGAACCGCCGGCGACTTCGCCGCTCGCGTCCCGATCTCCAGCTACGAAGACCTCGCCCCCTACATCGAAAAAATGAAGCTCGGTCGCCCCGACGCCCTCGTCGGCCCCGGCCAGCGCATCCTCATGTTCGCCCTCACCAGCGGCACCACCCGCGAGCCAAAGTACATCCCGGTTACCCCAGCTTTCCTCGAAGAATATCGCCGCGGTTGGAACTGCTGGGGTCTCCGCGCGCTCCTCGACCACCCCGGCAGCTTCCTGCGACACATCGTCCAAGTCAGCAGCCCCATGAACGACATCACGACGCCGACGGGCATCCCTTGCGGCGCAATCACCGGCCTCATGGCCGCCACCCAGAAGCGCCTCGTTCGCAAGTACTACACCGCCCCGCTCGCCGTCGCCCACATCAAGGACGCGACGGCCAAGTACTATGCCATCATGCGCCTCGCCGTCCCGCGCGACGTCGCATTCCTGATTGCAGCCAATCCTGCGACGCTGCTCCTGCTCGCCCGCACCGCCAACGACCACCGCGAATCACTGATACGCGACATCCGCGACGGCACGCTCTCATCAAACTTCGACATCCCCGCCGACGTGCGCCATCAGCTCGCCTCGCGCCTCAAGCCCGACCCCGCGGCCGCCGCCCGCCTCGACCGCCTCGCCGGCTCGCATGCCGCGCTTCGCCCGAAAGACTATTGGTCTCTGGGCTTCCTCGCCCACTGGACCGGCGGCACCATGGGCCTCTACCGTCCTCGCTTCGCCGAATGGTTCGGAGACGTCCCCGTTCGCGATCCAGGCCTTCTGGCCAGCGAGGGTCGCATGTCCATCCCCATCGACGACAACACTGCTGCCGGCATTCTCGATGTCGCCAGCCACTACTTCGAGTTCATCCCGGCCGACGAATACGAATCCCCCTCGCGCCGCGCTGTCACGATCGCGGACCTGCAATCCAACGCCGAGTACTTCCTCCTCCTCACGACTTCTTCCGGCCTCTGCCGTTACGACATCGGCGACCGGGTTCGAGTCACCGGCTTCTTCGGCCAGGCTCCGATCATCGAGTTCCTGAGCAAAGGCGCACACACTGCCTCGCTCGCCGGCGAAAAGCTCACCGAGCATCAAGTGGTCTCCGCCATGCGTTCCCTCCCTCACCCCGCCGAAAACTTCGTCCTCGCCCCCGCCTTCTCCGATCCGCCGCACTATCGACTCTACTTCGACGCCGCGGTTCGGCCCGACGAGCTCGCCGGCAATCTCGATCGGGCCCTCAGCACTCAAAACCTCGAATACGCCTCCAAGCGTCAGACCCACCGCCTCGGCCCAATCGAGCCCTGCCCGCTCCCGGCCGGAACGCTGGCGCAGCACGACCTTCGACTACGCCAGAAAAGCGCAGGCCGCTCCGAACAGTTCAAACACCGTTTCTTGCTACCCGAATGTGGATTGGACGAAGAACTGCGTGCCGTCGCACACCCGGCCGCCCCGGCGCGAGTCTGACTAACGGAACAAGCGGACGAGATCACCGACAAAGCTGATCCCGCTGCCAATCTGTACCACCGCCGGGCTCAGTAGCCCGAACGCCCCCGTTGAACCTACAAACGTCGCACCGCCAACAACCGCATCCGCCGCCTTCGTAACGCAGCTCAGGCCGGAAAATGCCACCCCGCATGTCACAATAAACCCGATCGCTCGGACTCGACGAAGATACCTTGAGTGCTTCATGGGATGATCTCCTTCTGAACGTCCGAATACTAATTTCCGGACGTCGCGCGGTCCGGAACCGTCATCGAAATGCCAATTCGGGTGTACCGCGCGCCTTCTGTGTTAACGGCAATTCTTGCCGGCGTCAATGAGCAATTCTAACCCATTGCAATTCCATATCTTACATTTAGCCATTTCGCCCGCCGAAAGGGCTCGCTAGGCTACGCCGATGCCCCGTCGCTTATCCCGCACCGCCCGCATTCGTGCCGAGTCGCGCTTCAAGGAGATCTTCGAGCTCAAAGCTTCCGCCGGCGACCCACGGCTGATCGTCTATGCCGCCCCATTCAACGGTGTCCGACCGCGTCTAGGCGTCGTCGTCGGCAAGCGACACGGCACCGCCGTCCGCCGCAACCGCAAGAAGCGGCTCCTCCGCGAGGCCTTCCGCCTGGCTCAGCGCGAACTCCCTGCCGGCTACGACTATGTTCTGCTCCCCCGAACCGGCCCGATCGCGACCCTCGCCGACTATTCCCGCTCGCTGAATGAACTCGCCCCCAAGGCCGTTGCCCGTGTCCGCATCGCCCGTTGAACTCCCACTACAATCCCGCCCATGTCCGACTCGCTCAGCCAGATCATTCACTCCCAGTTCGACGCCGCCCTCGCCATGCTCACCGACTGCATCACAGTCTGCCCGGCTACCCACTGGGACGCCCTCGTCGCGAAGTACCCATTCTGGCTCGTCGCCTATCACACGCTTTGCTTCGCCGACCTCTACCTCTCGCCCGATGAAACTCAGTTCCGCCCACACGCAATGCACCCCAACGGCTGGAGCGAATTCAACGACGAATACCCCAGCCGCCGATTCGAACAACCCGAACTCCGCGCCTACGCCGACCTCTGCCGCCGCAAAGCCGCCGATACCTTTGCCGCGGAGACATCCCAATCTCTCGGCGGCCCTTCGGGCCAAGCCCGCCTCGCCTTCTCCCGCACCGAGCTGCATATCTACAACATCCGCCACATTCAGCATCACGCCGCCCAGCTTGCCGCCACGCTCCGCCGAGTCGACCAGTCCTTCCAGTCTCAGGACGCCCTGCGCTGGGCCAGGTCCGGCTGGCCCAGGACGTAACTGCATAACCGACCATACACAGTCTCGATATCAAGACACGCGTTTCATTCCGAACAGAGTCGCAGTCCGCTTTCGCGCCTATACCAACCGAACGAATCGCCGTCTCACGAGAGGAGTAAACCCATGTCGAAAAAACTCGCAGGCAAAACCGCCGTTGTCACCGGCGCATCCAAGGGCATCGGCGCGGAGATCGCCCGCCAACTCGCTGCGGAAGGCGCCGCCGTCGCAGTCAACTATGCCTCCAGCAAGTCCGACGCCGACCGCGTCGTCGCCGAAATTTCTCGCAGCGGCGGTAAAGCCGTCGCGATTCGGGCCAACGTCGCGATTCCTGCCGACGTGGTCCGCCTGTTCGCCGAGTCTGCGACAGCCCTCGGGCCGCTCGACATACTCGTCAACAACGCCGGCATCTATGAGTTTGCCCCGCTGGAGAACATCAACCCCGAACACTTCCACAAGATGTTCGACCTGAATGTCCTGGGACCGCTCCTCGCCTCCCGCGAAGCCATCAAGCACTTCAACGCCGCCGGCGGCGTGGTAATAAACATCAGTTCCCTCGCCGCGACTGCTCCAATGCCCGCCACCGCGGTGTACAGCGCCACCAAGGCCGCCCTCAACTCTATTACGCGCACCCTCGCACAGGAACTCGGCCCCCGACACATCCGAGTCAATGCTATCCAACCCGGAATGGTTCTCACCGAGGGCGTTCGCACCGCAAAGATCGATGAAGGGGATTTCCGAAAGCTCGTCGAGGCTCAGACCCCGCTTGGACGCATCGGCCAGCCCAACGACATCGCGCCCGCCGTCGTCTTCCTCGCATCCTCCGATGCAAGCTGGATAACCGGCGAGACGCTCATCATTGCCGGCGGGATGCATTAGCCCGCTGACGCGGCCAGCCGCGCTCGGCCGGACGTCCCGGGTGTCTGAATTTGCTACGGGCGTTTTCGCCGTCGGCGCGTCACCCCGTTGCATCTCGCGCCGATTCGCCGCAAACTCTCGTCATGCTTGAAATCGTCTACCGCTACGACCCGCGCTCCTCGCACCCGACCCCGACACCCGCCACGCCCGCCGAGGCACGACAGCGCCTCTGTGAAGGGAATCGCGAGTTCGTCAGTCTCATCGGTGATCCAAACGCCACCGCCGCGTCCCGGCAGGTCATCACCTTCGACCTCGCCGACCTCGGCGTCGGCGCAATCAACGGCGCAGCCCCGCGTCAACATCCCTTTGCCCTCGTCCTCGGCTGCTCCGATGCCCGCGCCCCCACCGAACTCATCTTCCACCAGGCCAGCAACGCCCTCTTCGTCGTCCGCGTCGCCGGCAACGTCCTCGGCGACGAGTG
Organism: uncultured Planctomycetaceae bacterium; assembly: GCA_964581285.1. Lineage (GTDB taxonomy): Bacteria > Planctomycetota > Phycisphaerae > UBA1845 > UTPLA1 > SpSt-539. The sequence goes on from CAZONT010000003.1 coordinate 25,697, forward strand.
CCTCGGCAGCGTCGAATACGCCGTACAGCAGCTCGGTGCCGGCCTCCGACTCCTCGTCGTCATGGGCCACAGCGGCTGCGGCGCCGTCACCGCCGCCGTCGATACGTTTCTCGCGCCGGCCCGCTACCTCACCGTCGCCGGCACGCAGGCCCTCCGCGCCATCGTCGATCGCCTCGTTATCCCAGTCCGCGCCGCCGCTCACGCCCTCGAACGCACTCGCGGCAAGAGCGTCACCACCGCGCCCGGCTATCGCAGAGCCCTGATCGAGTGCGGCGTCGTCCTCAACTCCGCCATCACTGCCCGCACCCTCATGCTCGAAGTTCGCGGAATTTCGCCCGAGCGCATCGGTATCGTCTACGGCGTCTACAACCTCGTCACCCGCGCCGTAAATCTCCCCAACGGCGTCGGATCGAAAGACGGAACCGCCCTCTTCGACCCCCCCGCCGACGACAATGAATTCGAATCGCTCTGCATGCGCCTCGCCGCAGGCGACGGCATCGCTCAACTGCTCGAGCGACACGATTCGGAGTGATCGGTGTTCCCGCGCCTCCACGTCGCCCGACCGCTCGCCGTCGTTACGGCCACCGTTCTCGTCTACACCGCCATTGTCACGCTTGTCGTCAAGACAAAGTCGCTTCCGACTTGGGAACTCGCTGAAGAAGTCTCCACCGTCCTCACCGCCTTCATCGGCGTACTGGTCGTCTTTCGGAACAACGCCGCTAATGACCGCTGGTGGGAGGCCCGCAAGCTCTGGGGTCAGCTCATTAACGACACCCGCAATCTCACGCTCAAAGCCCGTACTTATGCGACTCTGGACGCCGCCGAACAGCGCGACTTCGCCCGTCTTCTCACCGGCTTCGCCCACGCACTCCGAATGCACCTCCGTGGCAAATGCGATCTCCGCACCGTTCCCGGCTTTGAGTCCGACACCGCCGTCGTCGCGCACGCCCCCGGCTACATCGCCGGCCGCGCTTTCGATTCCCTCGCCACCTGGGACCGTACCGGAAAGCTCCTCACCAGCGTCTGGCTGCTCGACCGTCACGCCGGCGCATTCATGGACATCTGCGGCGCATGTGAGCGCATCAAGAACACCCCACTCGCCTCTTCCTATCGCGCCCTGCTTCGCGCGACCATCATCCTGAACTTCATACTCGCGCCCTGGGCGGCCGCGGCCTGGGCTGGCTGGCTCAGCCTTCCCGTTGTCGGTGTGGCCTGCGCCATTCTGTTCGGAGTTGAACTTGCTGCCGAAGCCATTGAAGAACCCTTCGGCACAACCGGCGACGATCTGCCCCTCGAACAGTATTGCGAAACCATCGACAGATTCGTCTCTGAAACCCTCAATGGAGGCGCCGTGGAGGTGATTCCCGCTCTCCGACCTCGACCCAAGTCCGACGGACTCTGACGGAGAACGCCCCGCACCGGCCGCAAGACAACGCTCGACGCTCGCATCCAAAGCATGTGGCCCGAAATCCGCCGCTCACGAGATACGGGTCGCGATGGCTTTCAATTCGTCCAGATCGATCGAACCCCCGCCGACCAGCAAGCCGACAATACCCTGACGCTTCGAATCACGTCTTCGACTTCCCGACTGCCTCAACGAACAACGCATTCAATTCCGCAAACGTACTCGCGCCCTCCAACCCCTCAAAACTCCCCTCGCTCGCCAGGGGCCCCGCCGCGCGCATGACTGCCCCCCAAGCCGCCCGAGCCAGCGCCGACCCGACACTCACCCGCCGCACACCAAGCTCCGCGAGGTCCGCCACGCGCAACCCCGTATTCGCACTCATCAACACATTCACCGGCCGCGGCCGCACCGCAGCCACGATCGCCCGAATGTCGTCGCGCTCGCGAACGCCCGGCGCGAACAGCACATCGGCCCCCGCCGCCGCATACGCCTCCAGCCGCCGGATCGACTCCCGCAGCGGATCGCGGTGTCCAACGAGAAAGCATTCCGCCCGCCCGGTTAGAACCACGCCCGACTTCGTCGCGTCGATCGCTCGCCGAGCCGCGGTCAAGCGCTCCACCGCCTCCGCCACTTCATACAAAGGCCGCTCCGCCCGGCCAGTCGAATCTTCAATCGATAACCCCGCCACACCCGTCTCGACGCACAGCCGCACGCTTGCCGCCACCTCCGCCGCGTCGTCCGCATAGCCCGACTGATAGTCCGCGTTCACAGGCAGCTGAGTCGCGTCCACGATCTCCGCCGCATGCCGGAGCACCATCTCGCGGTTCATCACCAGCGGCGAGTCCGCCAGCCCCCGCGAAAACCCAAACCCCGCGCTCGTCGTAGCCAGCGCCGGAAAACCAAGCGAAGCCAGGTACCGCGCGGTCCCCACATCCCACGGATTCGGCATCACAAAGCACCCGCCCGAGTGCAACTCCCGAAACCGCGTCCGCCGCAATGCAACCGGCTCAATTGCGCTCATGGCCTTACGCTCCTAATCGACTTTGCATCCGCAGATGCGCCAGTACCGGGCCCCGCTTCAAACTCTGCTTCCCCGCCCGGCACCCCACCGGCCGTGTCGAACCCGCGGACCACGAGACGGTACCGCTTCGCCGCCGGTACGTCGCGAATCATGCAGACAAATCGCACCCGCCCCACCGCGGGCCCGGCCAAGTCCGCCGACGCCCCCACGTGCATCGGCATCAGCAGCTTCAACGCCTCGCCCGCCGTATGAGGCTCCCACCGCGCGGCGGCTTCATCAAACCACCACAGCAGCAACCCCGCGCTCCCCTCCACCGGAATGCGGAGCTGCCGCCGATCAATCCACCCGCGGATCCGCAATTCATCCCCGTGCAACCCGTCCGCCGATCGCTCCGCGGTCTCCACACCGATCGCCGTCCCCGTCGCGGGCGAACCAGCCACCTCCATCGGCAAGAACTCGATCCGATACCTCCCCTCCGTCGCCGTCACCCCGCGCGACTCGTCAAACTTTACGCGCGGCGGCTCTCCGACGACTCCGGTACAGACAAACTTCGCGGAACGCCCGGCCGGGACAAACTTGATCCCCTCCGGCCCCCACCGGTCCGCACGTACGTTGAGGTACCGGCCCGCCTCAACGTCGATTGACGACTCCGACACCCAGTCCACGTTCACCCGCCGCCGCGATTCAAACTTCAACGCATGGATCGACTCGTTCGCAAAGCATGGCACGCCGCGATGAAACAGTGGAAACCCCTCCAGAACTACCGACCGCGCGGTCGACAGGTCCCTGTGCGCGAGCATCTCCGCATAGAATCCGCGCCGGAGTTGATATGACGCCGCCCAGTTCGCTGACTCCTCTCCCGCCACCGCAATCCCCGCAGCCGCGAGCACAAGCCCCACCGCGGCAATCACAGGCCGCACCACGTACCGATTCGCCGCCCGCGGCAGAAGCCGCGCAACAGTCCGATCCACGAGCGTTGCCCCACACGCCCCCGCCGCGCAGACCGCCGCTGTCGGAAGATAGTTATGCCGCGGCGATATGAACCACATGCACGCCGGCAGATACGCCGCGAAGAACAGACCACACGCCAGCACCAGCAGCGCAAAGTAATACCACTCCGGCCGCGCCCCGCCTGCAGCCCGATCCGATCGCCACACCATGACCGCACAAGCGATCAGCAGCACCACCACCACCGCAACCATCACCGGCTGCACCACCAGCCGTATCCAATCACCAGCCAAATTGAATGGCTCGTAGAGATACCGAAACGGATCGAAGCTGAACCGCATCGCCTCCCCATACCGCGCCGAAAGGTGTTCGGCCGACACAAACTGCATCGTCGGCCCCGAGTCCATCGCCCGAAACCCATCGGACTTCAACCATACCACCCCGGCGACCGAAGCCGCCTGGGCCGGCAATATGAAATAACCGACGCGGCTCTTGCCGCGACCCATCCAAGCCAGGACGACCGTCTGAACCGCCCCCAGCAGCCCCATCCATACCAGCCCCTGCTCATAAGTGAACGCGCCGAGCGTGAACACCGCCCACCCCGCCGCGCACCAGGCCATCGCCCACCGCCACCTTCCCCGCGCCGCCTCCCGGATCGACATAGTTGCCGTCAGCGAATTCAACAACACGAAAATGACGCACGCGATGTTCTGCGGCGCGGCCGTTAGCCAGTAGTGCGTCTCCCCGTGATTGGGGTAGAAAGCAAATATCAGCCCCGCCACAAATGCCCACAATCGCGGTATCCGAATCGTTCGCAGCAACACGAAGAACAAACCGACCGCTACCCCATCTAGCAGCGATTGCACAATGTGCATTCGCCCGAGGTGTTCCGTTGGGTTCCCCGCCGCCTGCAGGATCATCCACGCCCATACGACATGCAGTGGCCGACCGGGAGTGTACCCTCGCATCGCTTGCAGCGCGCCGGAGAAGCTCTGATCACCCAGTCCGACAAGCAACCCCGCATCATCGCTGTGCAACCCCAGCGTCCTAGCTCGCCACCCAAACACTACGACGGACGCTGCGAATAACACACCGACGGCAACCAAGTCTCCCAAGTGTTCCGATGCGGCACTCGGGCGCGCCCGGTCCGTCCTTACAATCTCGCTCGGTTCGCTATGTACCATCATCGCCGCCCATGTTGATCGCATTCGCCCCACGACCGCAAGACCGCAATCGCCCCCCGCCAACCCGGGCTTGCGTGGCTAGAATATTTTGGGCCGACCTGTCGGCCGCCATCGGGCGCTTGTCGGCCATGTCCAGGCCCGGAGGTATGTAATGCATCTCGAACTGAACGAGCACGAATTGGAGATCGTGACGGAGCTCGTCGCCCAGGCGATCCGCGAGTCAGGCCCCGAAATTCACCATACCGACTCGCGCCAATACCGCGCGGAGCTGCAGAAGCGCCGCGAAGCGCTCGAGCGTCTCAGCGCTCGACTCGCTGCTGGCCGCGCAGTCGCCGCAAGAACGACCCGCTAGGCCTCAATCCCGTCCCCATTCGGCGGCGCTCGATCCGACACGTCTCTTGTCCGGCCGCGCCTCGTCAAACCAGCATCCCCGGACGCGCGGACAGGCTTTTCCCGCTGCCACAGCGGTTTGCAACCCCTAAAACCTTGATACCCGATGCCCGGCTGGCCTCGCCCCGCCGCGGATCAAATCGTAAGCTAAACTTCGGACCCGATTGCTACGACGAAAGAGCCATGCCCTCGCTACGACGGACAACCATCGGACCGCCAACGTCGCGACGACGCGCGAATCCTGTTTCGTCCTACGCGGTACATGCCGACTTCGCTGCGTTCCTCGGTTCCTCCGGCGAACCGCCCATCACATTCACTGCCCGCGCCGACGGTCGCATCGACGGCTTCAATGAGCGGTGGTTTGCCTTCACCGGACTCAAGCACTCGACGAATGAATTCTTTGGATGGCAGCGAGCCATTCACGCGGATGACATCCTGGCGTTCCTCGAACACTGGACTCGTTCGGTTCGCACCGGAAACCCATTTCAACTCGATTGCCGTCTTCGCGAACACGAGGGCGAGTATCGCTGGTTTCACTGCCGCGCACTTCCGTACTACGACGAGAAGTGTTCGATCGTCCATTGGCTCGGGGCCTGTACCGAAGTCGTTGGAACTCCAGGAACTCTGACCTGTGAAGCGGACGTAATCGTTCAATCTCCCGCCGCCGCCGGCGGCCTGGAGCCCATCGTCGAACAGGTCCAGCGCGATCTGGCAGTGATCGAACAAACTCTCGCGGCCGGCGATTCCGACCTGATTGCTCGCATCGCCCAAGGCCTTCAGGACACCGCTACGCAGCCCAACCCAAGCTCGATTGACGAGATAGCCACGGACCTCGAGCAGTTCGCGCAAGCCGGACATATCGAAGCGGCCGAGTCCTGCATCGCACGGCTCCGTTGCAAGGTCGACGCATGCCTCAATCCGGACACGGCCGCGATAACACCCGACTCTCCGCAGGGGAAGTCGTAAGCTGAGCCCGCCCACTTCCGCCTTCATTGCTCAGCCGTTGCCGATCCCCCGAACAATCCGAACAGAACGCCTCAGGGCCGTGTGTCACTTCGTCCTTCTCGAATGTCCACCCAAGCTTCATCGCTGCCTCCTTCGCGCATTCCGGTCTTGCCTCCGGTGCCACGAGCGGCAGGGTCTTTCCGCAACCGGAACAGATGAACTCAACCGCGACAAGATCGGGGACGGTCACCGTCTCGGTCCCGAATCTATTCTGGCTCACTCTCATGGCGATCTCCTCTTCATGTCCTCGCATTGCAAAAAGAGCGACGGACTGCCGACGACACTTCGGGATGGGCACAGAACTCGGGTTCGGTCGCTGCACTCCAACGGGGAGGGATGCCGCCAAAGCGCAACGCCCGGCCCGATATCGCTGAATGTCGAGAGCCCGTCGCGTCCATTGCACGCTTCACAAATCGCACCATCACGCTGCGATCGAGCCAACGGATTTATAGATCGCCTGATGCCTCCGGCCCATCAGGTTCAGTCCTAGTTCGATCAGGATTGATCGCAGGTGAGCCCCGTTATCCGGGCGAAATCGCAGGGACGGCCGGAACGGTGCTGCCTTCACCCACAGCACTGCTTTCGAGACGTCGCGGCGGCGCACACGCCTCGAGCGCCTGAAGCGTAGCGGCCAAGGTCGCAAAGACGTTCACTGCCGAGAATCGGCCCAGGCGGCGCTTCACGCGTTCGAGGTCCGCGGTTGCGTCCCAGACTCCGACGATGATGCTAGATTCAACCCCGGCATCACTCAGCCGTCGACACAGTAACTCCGCTCGCCCGATGTCAGCGGCGTTGACGCTCACCAGGCAGATCGTCCGTGGGGTCTCCGCGACGATGCCCTCGAGCAACTCGGCGATAAGCATGTGGGGCGACGCCACCCTCACAGCGCCACCGTGCGATTCAAAGATTCGCGCGAGGATTCTCCCCCCGATTTCGTCGAGCGGTCCGTGCACGGGGATGACCAAGGTCGTTTGCCCGGCCGCGCCGCCAGTTGAGGTCCGGACCTCCGGCACCGGGTGAAGCTCGTCGAGCAAGTCGTTCACCACCTCGCTCGCAGCCAGTTCGCGACCCGCATTCTGCGATCCATACACATCGCCGACGGCCATCATTGCGAGCGCGGCCACGACCAGTTCCGACATCACCTTCTCCGGCGCCAGGTCGCGTGCCGCCGATCGCACGATCTGACTCGCCTCACGCTTATCCAGCGCGAGCAGCCGCTGGTAAAACCGTGCGTGCGGTTCGAGAACCGGCTCGTCTCCGAGCAGCACATAGAAGACCTGGAACGGCGCGACGTATTTCCCCAGCACCACGAGGCAAACCGTGATGGGAGTCGCCAGAATCAGGCCGATCGCGCCCCAGAGCCACGTCCAGACGACCGTCGAAAGAATGATCGCCGTGGGCGAAGCACCTGTGCGTGCTCCATAGAGCCACGGCTCGAGCATGTTGGCGCTCAACAGGTCGACCACGACAAATAGCGCGACGACCAGGACAGGAGTCGTCCATCCGTCCGTCAATGCCAGTGCAAGCGTGGTCGGCAAGACGGCCGCGATGATCGGTCCCAGGAATGGAACAAACCGAAGCAATGCGGCCAGGACGCCGAATACAACGGCGTTTGGGATTCCCAGCAACATCAGACCAACAGCCACCGCGGTCCCGTGCAGTCCGTTGGCCAGGACCATTCCTCCGAAATACCGACTCACCCGCGTACCTGCGTCGGACAGCGCAGCCGTCGTAAGATCAATGTGGACATCGCCGCACACCCGAATCACGCGATCCCTCAAGTCCTCGCGAAAAATCAGAAAGAACACGACGTAAACGGCAGCAAGCCCTACGACGCCGAACGGATGAAGCAGCGGCACGAGCCCCGTTCGAATCAGTGCGATGGGCTCAACATGCGCCGCGCGTTGCGACTCTTCTCCGGCCGAATCGGAGAGATTGTTCGGCGGCCCAACAACGTGCGATCGGTCCGCGGACGATCGTGTCTCGCCGGTGACCGCGTCGATAACCTGGGAGACAGGTCGCAACCGTCCTCCGACTGACTCCCGTAGAGCCCGCACTTTGATTCCGATGTTCTCACGATACTTCGGCAGCTCGCCCGCAAGCCCGATCGCCCGCGATGCGACAAACCAACCACCGACACCGATGAATGTGCAAGCAAGCGTCACGACCACAAGCACGCCCGGAATTCGCGGAAGTCCCCATCCCTGAACGCGACGAACAAGCGGCGCGAGCAGAAATGCCAGGAAAATCGCCAGCGCGATCGGGATCAACAGGTCACGGGCCCAATACAGCACCGCGAACATGGCGGTAGCCGCTACGATGACCTGCGCATGCCGGGGTCGCTTTTGCAAAGTTGATTCCATAACGGCCTCACGTCGCTCACTTAGATGCCGGGGCCGCTGCCGTCTTCAGTGCGCGCGCACTCCGCGCCCATCGGCAGCACGATCCTGCTTAGAATCGTGTTGAAAACCACACCCGTAACCGCGCGCCGCAGCCATCTCGCGCCTCCGGAGATCGCGGACTTTGTTCGCGCTCGTCCGCATGGAGTCCTGACGCCGGCCGTGCCCACCGCGGCAATCGCTCCGACCGACAGAACCGTCCCGACGGGATGATGCCGCACCATTCGCAGCGGATTGAACACGCCAACCAACGAGCGCTGGAGGTCGCGCAGCGCAACAAGGGCCCCATTTGCCGCGCGGCACGCCTCTTGGGCAACCAGTTCCGAATCACCCGTCGGAATCAGGGGCGACAGTCCCGTCCGTCGCGGCTTCGTCTCGTTCGGATCGTGCATATTTCTGCTCCATTCGCCGATACTCGCGAATCCGTACGCCTCGCTCAAATGCGAGCACGACCGTCAAAGTCGACACAAGGAACAGCACCCCCGACAGCACACAGCCCAGCCATAGCCGATCGCCGCATGCCTCGGACAACCCGAGCGCCACGCCGAACATGACGAGCATTGCGGCTGCCGCCAGGATGACGAGCCCGAGAATTAACCCGGACCCTTTTGCTATTAGGCCAAAAACGTGGTCGCGAATCGCCAGCCGAAATTGATCAATTCGCGCCGCCGCAAGATTGCCGACTTCGTCCCGTAGTGCCGAGACGCTTGCCGCCAGCTGTTGCAGCGGATCGGGTTGATCGTCGTGTCCGGTTCGGTGAGGCGCCGTCGACCCATTCGGGCCCGCACGGACAGGGGGCTTTCCCGACGCCATGTCCATTCTCCCTATCGCCGGCCAAAGATCATTCCGAGCAGCGCACCGACACCCGCCGCCATGAGCAACGACTTGACCGGCTGGGCCTGTACGTACTCGGCCAGCGGATCAAGTTGCTTTCGCGCGACGTGCCCCGCCGCTGCCGCAAGCTCCTGCATATCCCGGCCAACCGCTTCTGCATGTCCTCGCAGTTCAGCAACCGCGTGTTGGTTTCCACCCGTCGAATGTCTCATCCGTCGATTCTTCGTAACCATGATCGTTCCTCCTTGGTCTGATTCGTTGTTCCGGCAGAGGGGCGGGCGGTTCCCGCCCTCAATCAACCAGGGCGACGGCCCTGGATAACCTGAATGAGGACGGAAATGATCGCCAGGATGAGCAGTAGATGAATGAAGCCACTCAGCGTGTACGACGTCACCATCCCCAGCGCCCACATCACGATCAAAATCAATGCAATCGTCCACAACACGTTTCAACTCCTTCCACATCGCCTCATCGATCGAGCGGCGGTGCGGAGCTTGAGACTCACCGCACCGGCCGCTCGAATCGCCGGGAAAGTCAACTTCGATCACGACGCCCGTTGGCGCTCCATGGCGCGCCGCAGCTTCACGAGCGCCGTTCGCTGAATCTGCCGAACACGCTCCTTGCTGATGCGCATGTCAGACGCGATGAGTCGAAACGTCTGGGCGTCGCACGCATCAGCTCGAGGAAATCGTTTCTGCAGTACGTCGCGCTCGACCGCCGAGAGATTCGCTCGGTTCTCCCGCATGATGGCTCTCAGTCGTTCAATCTGCAGCAATTCGCTGTCGTCTGCAGGCGTGTGCGCACCGGCGAGTCCGTCAATCTCTGGATCGAATGCAACCGTGAAAGTCGCCCGCCGTCTCGCATCGCGAAAGCTGGATCGATTGAGAGCCCGCGAGATCGTATTACAAGCGTACGTGCTGAAGCGGAATCCGCGCCACGGATCGAACGTATCGACCGCGCGAAGCAACGCCAGCAATCCCTCGCTGTGGGCTTCGTCGTGATCCACGATTCGGTACCGATGGCGGCACAAGGCATCAAATACCAGACCAAGATTTGCATCGACCAGCCGCTGCCGCAATGCGTGATAGCGCCGCGACCAGACTGCATACTCGACCTGTACGTTCGGACGTTGCGTCTTGATCGCCCGCCGATACAAGGAACTCAGCGTGTACGCCGAAAAATGAAGCTGCTTGAAGCGCAGCGTCTCCTCATCAACGGCCAACCTTGCTTCGCTCTTTCTTGGTTCAACCCAGTTCCCGAACAGGTCTTGTTTCGTCGTCGGGAGCAGGAACTCCGCATTCATGATGTACGGCGGTGGATGAAACCACCCCGCGGTTGCCCGAGAATTCGACAACTTCGTTGCGACTCGCCGGCGAAACCGACGAGTCTCTGTGTCTGCACGGAGCTGAGGTGAGCTCATCGCGGTATGGGGGAATGTCGAAGAACCGGACTCAGCACGATCAAATCGTCGCGACAGTGCGTACATCGGTCGCCTCCATTTCATACAGATCAACGTGCACAATTCCGTTGGCGAGCAATTCCTGCTCGGTGCTGTTCCCATCTCGTAAGATTGCACCGATCTCGCCAATCTCATCGAGTTGGAATGTAATTCACGCGCGGCCGCCTCGACTATTAGGATGAGTCCCATTCCACTAAGGAACTTCTCCCATCCAGGGAGCAATTGCACAAAAACCGCGATCCGAACGGTTCGGGCTCGCCGACGCCGATGTGCACCAACGAACAAAACCGGCCGTGCGGCGATGAACACCCCTAGCCGAACTAGGATGCCTCCTAATAGGGTTAATGACGATCAATTCCTACGATAAAGCGATAGCGGGAGGTGTCTCGACGCATCCGCGAAACCTCTACCGCATTGCCGCATCGCGGCGCCCTTCAGTCAAAATGCACTCGGCACACACCGACGACGGGTCGGACGACGGGATCATCATGAACGAAACACACGCTCAGTCGCGGGATCCGGCTGTCCATCTCGTCGACGTATGCCGAGCGTGTGAGGGATTTCTTAGCACCGCCGCAGAAGTTGCTGAATCTGTTGAGCTGCGCCGGCGGTTCCGGCGTCGCGCGGCGAATTGGGCACGATTGGAAGCCGCGCTACTCGACGCCGCGCCGATTCCGGTGAAATTCGAGGGGCATGCCGCGAACGCTGCTGGCACACTTCATCGCGCTTGGATTAAGATCAAGTCCGCATTGGGGGACATGGATGCGATCATCGCCGAGTGCGCTCTGCGCGAGGCGGAGGCCTTCCAGGAGCTCCGGGCAGCGATGGACTCCGGCCTGCCTGATTCGACGCGCGATGTCATTCGACGCTTCGCAAACAAAGAACCCGGCGTGAAATAGACCGCCGATCTGCATGACCGGTATTCCGGAGGAATGCACCGGGCCGGCTTTCGAACTGAACGAATCCGCAGGGTGTTTGCCTGATGGTCGCATACAATCGAGCAGATCGGCCCGCAAACAGCACAAGCGCCGACAGAAGGAGCCGCTGAGTGCCGGGTACTCGCTCCAATCAGTCCTCTGACTCCCGCTGGCCCGCGCGCCTGTGGCGCCGGGCTCGATCAAATTCAAATCCCGCCCACCTGCATCAGAATTCGATCAGCGACGATGAAGTCCGCGGCCTGTTGACGTCGATTGTCCAGTCGTACGACTACGCCATCGTCGGTCGTTGGATCGACGGCACCGTCTTTTTTTGGAACGAGGGAGCCGAACGGCTCTACGGCTTTACGGCAGATGAAATGCTTGGAGCCGATACATCGAGCATCGTCCCTCCTGATCGTCGCGACGAGCTGAGAACCCTGATGGAACGCGTCTTCCGCGGAGAACGCGTCGAAGACGTCGAAACCGTCCGTATTCGGAAGGACGGCCAGCCCGTCTACGTTTCGCTGGCGGCCCTCCCGATCCGCGACCATTCAGGCCGCATCATCGGCGCGTCGGTCATTTCACGGAATATCACCACTCGAAAGCAAGATGAGGCCCAGCTTCGCACGAGCGAGGAGCGCTTCCGCCTTCTCGCCGATAGCGCCCCGGTCATGATCTGGATGGCCGACGTCGACAAGCGGCGCACCTACTTCAACCGACCGTGGCTCGAATTCACCGGTCGCGCGGCCGAAGATGAACTCGGCGACGGCTGGGCGCAGTCCATTCCGCCCGATGATCGCGAGCGCGTCCTGACCCTGTTCCGCGACGCTTTCAACACCCGAAAGCAATTTGAGGTCGAGTACTCGCTCCGAAGACGTGACGGCGCATACCGCCTCGTGCACGAAAGCGGAGTGCCCTTTTATTCGGGCGACGGCGCGTTCGCCGGCTATGTCGGCTCGCGAAGCGACATCACCGACCAGCGCCGGGCCGAGGGAACTCTTCACGCCGCAGTAAAAGAGCGTACCGCCGAGTTGGCAGCCGCGAACGAAAACCTGCAGCTTGAAATCGACCAGCGGAAGCGTACCGAGGCCATTCTCGCCAGCGAAAAGCGCATCCTCGAGCTCATCGCCGGGGGCGCGACCGTAGACGAAGCGCTCCTCGCGGTCTGCGACGCGCTCGAGTCCCACTGTGCCGGCGCGCGTTGTCGGATTCACGTCGCAAACGATGGCGGATCGGTCGGCAACGAAGCCCGCGAGTTCGGCAACCCGGGTCTTTTCGGCTTGCCCGCCGAATTCCTGGCAAACACGCCCGAGCGTTCGACGACCCGAATCCCAGACGCCGCTTCTTCTCTACAGACCTGGGCCGCGCCTCGAAATGTGATGACACTCTGGGTTGAGCCGGTCATCGGTATCACCGGCCAATCCCTCGGATCCGTCTCTGTTGCCTTCTGCGACGACCGCTCGCCCACAAAAGACGAATTCGAGGCGGGAGCGGCGGCCGCACGGCTGGCCGGCATCATCATCGAGAAGGCCCGCGGTGATGATCGTGGCCGTAAGCAACTATCTGAGTTGGCGCATGTGGCTCGTCTCGCAACGATGGGCGAAATGGCGTCCGGCCTCGCCCACGAGCTCAATCAGCCACTCTGCGCCATCGTCAATTTCATCGGGGCGTGCCTCGAATTGATGGACTCCAATCCCGCCGGACCTGAGCTCCGCCAGGCGATGAACGAAGTCGCCCGGCAGGCGGAACGCGCCGGGGAGGTCATCCGCCGGCTCCGCGAATTCGTGAAGCGGAGCGAGCCGCAGCGTGCCGCCCTCGACATCAATGAAGTTACACGCGAGGTCATCGGACTCACCCGAACGGAGATTCGTCACCACGAAGTCAACGTGAAGCTCCAACTCGGTCAGCGCCTGCCGCGCGTACTCGCCGACCCGATCCAGGTTCAGCAGGTGCTCGTCAACCTCGTGCGAAACGCCATCGATGCAATGGACGATATGCCCTCCGATCAACGCCTTCTTCGCATTCGCACCGGCCACCGTGGAGACTTCATCGTCGTCTCGGTCCGCGACTCCGGCCGGGGAATCACCGAAGAGGCCCGCGCGCAGGTGTTCGAATCATTCTTCACGACGAAGAAACAAGGCATGGGCATGGGATTGTCCATCAGTCGATCGATTGTCGAGATGCACGATGGGCGAATCTGGGTGGCGCCCAATTCAACGTCCGGTGTGACTTTCCACTTCACCCTCCCGCTCGCGAGAAGGAGACGCAATGTCCGCTCAAAGCGCGACCGTATTCGTCGTCGATGACGATCAGGCCGTACGCCAGTCGCTGGAAATGCTCATCAAGTCGGTCGGGCACACCGTTCAGACTTACCGATCCGCGCAGGACTTCCTCGACGCCTACGACACCGAAAAGCCCGGCTGCCTCGTTCTCGACATTCGTATGCCCGGCATGAGCGGCCTCGAACTACAGAAAACTCTTCGCCAACGACACATCGACATCCCCACTATCTTCATAACCGGCCACGGCGATGTACCGGTCGCTGTCCGAGCGTTGAAAGACGGTGCGTTCGAGTTCCTCGAAAAACCCTTTAGCAAGCAGATGCTCCTCGAACACATCCGCGACGCGATCAAGGCCGACGAAGAGCGGCGCACCCAGCGCGGCGCCAGCAACAAGATGGAAGCCCGCATGTCGTCGCTGACCGAGCGCGAGCGACAAGTCATGGACTTGGTCGTCGAGGGCAAGGTAAACAAGGAAATCGCCGCCGCCCTCGGCCTCAGCAAGAAGACCGTCGAAGTCCACCGCGCGAACGTCATGCAGAAACTCCAGGCCGATTCCATCGCGGAACTCGTCAAGCTCGTGGTATCCGTTCGATCCAGTACGCCACCGCCCTAGAGCGTCAAGGCGTAGCGCCGAACAGCGGCGATCGGCAATTGGTGTTTGTGGGTCTGTGCCCGCCTGCATTGGCGGCGCGACAGCCATTGCTTCGCGCAGCACGCGGGCCGGGAGGCATCTCCCGAATCCGATTGGCGGTGTCACACTGCAACCGAGACAAGGTTGCGGACCCCTGAGCGACGCGCATCCACGGAATACTCCGTCCGCTTCGCGTCGGAATCGCGCACCTACCTCCGTTCGGAGGAGTCCTTGAATGCGCGAGTTGGTCTTTTGGCAATGGAGTTCGTTTTACGAACCAAGTGCTCAATTAAGGAACCGCTCAATCGGTGCGCAGTCCAAGGATCATTTCCTCGATCACGGCAAACCGCTCCAGCGCCACAGGCGCAAGTCCACGTGTGTTCGCGCAATCCGCCGGCAGCGCGTAAGCAAAGCTGTCCCACGCCACCCCCTGAAATGACATCTCCCCGCACAACGGCGTGACCGGCACCTCGTACTCCTGTACCTCCACCGCCGAAAACGCCTGCTTCACCTGGCTTACTTCATCCTCGCTCAGGAGCCGCGAACTCTCCACTGCAATCTCCAGCGTCGCCGGATCATCGCACGCCCCCACTCCATCCGCCACACCCGCGTCTCGCACCCAAACGGCACTAGTTAACACGTAGCCCCCCCGCCTCTACATGGATCTCCGCCGTCGCTAACCGCCCCGCGCACGCCGGCCGCACCCCGAATAGCTGAAACCGAACAAACCCGGAATAGTCCTTTGTCTCCGCCTCCCTCACCGGCGTCAGGTCCGCGGCCGGACACCCCGCCAGCAATCCAAGGACAAACAAAAATACACAGGCGCATGCGCCGCGACGATTCGCGCAACTCATATCACTCCCTTGTAGCGAGGCAAATTAGCAAGGCGAGGAAAGCGAGGGATTCTACCAACCGGCTGCAACCGCGAAACCGCCCGACTACAGCTTTTTAACGATCACCGCCGTCAGATCATCCGCCTGCGGAGTCCCTCCCCCGAACGTCAGAACTGACTTGTAAATGATGTCAATGATCTCCGACGCCGGCCGTTCGCGATGTTGCCGCACCAGCTCGCCCGCCCGCCCGATGCCATACTGCTCCCGTTCCGGATTCGCCCATTCGAAGAACCCGTCCGTCAGCAGCAAGAGCATGTCTCCCGCAGCGAACTCGACCACGCCAGTCTCATCGAACGGCGCATCATCCATGATCCCGAACGGCAGACTCGTCGCCTGGAGCTGCTCCAGTTCCCCGCTCGCCGCTCGAAAAATGAGAATCGGCCCATGCCCGGCCGACAGGAACAGCATCCGCCGCTCCTCGGGCACCAGCAATCCGAAGAACGCCGTCACGAACCGGTTGTCAGGTAGGTCGTCGCACAGCAGTCGGTTCACCAGCGTCGCCACCTTTGGCAGCTCATCGCTCAGCGAAATCGCCGACCGCAGCAGCGCCCGGCATTCGGCGATCACCAGCGCGGGCCCGATTCCATGGCCCGTCGCGTCGGCTATTGTGACCGACAGCTTTCCATTGCCCAGCGGAAAGAAGTCATAGCAATCCCCGCCCGTCTCGTCCGCCGCCTTGCTCCATCCGGCAATGTCGAAGCCAGGTGCGGTCGGCGCCTCCGATGGCAGCAGCGCCTGCTGAATCTCCCGCGCGATATCCATGTCGCGCTGCATCCGCTGCTTCTCGGCAAACTGTTCGAGCAGTAGCTGCCGCTGCACCGCCAACCCGGCCTGTGCCCCGAACGTGTGGACCAGCTCCTCGTCCCACGCGTCAAATGGCCCATCCCGCTTATTCAAGACCTGCAGTACGCCTACCACCGAGTTGTCGAACCCCACCAGCGGAAACGTCAGCATGTTCCGCGTCTTGAATCCCGTCTTGCGGTCGATCTCCGGGTTGAACCGCGCGTCCTGGTACGCGTCCGGCACGTTGATGACCATGTTCGTCCGGACCACTTCACCCACGATTCCCCGCGAAGCCGGCACGCGAAACTGGCCAACCCCTGTCGCAACGTGGCTCACCAGTTCATCTGTCGCCCGGTCAAACGTGAACACGGTCGCCCGCTCGCAGTTCAGAACGCGCAGCGCCGCCCGCTCGATCGTCTCCAGTAGCGGCGTCAGCTCCGAGGTCGCCGCCAGGCGCCGCGAAACATCCAGGACCTCCATAAGGTCCGCGATGCGCCGATCGCCGGTCCGGGGGAATAGGTCTGCCACGCCACGCTCCACGCCTGCGTCAGGCGACGCCGACGGTGACAAATAGCGGAATCCAGATGTTGAATTTCCGCTGGACAAGCTGCGTGAATCCTGCGTCCAGGAAATACTGTCGCATCAACGACCACGCCGCGTGATGTACATTCCCTTCTGCCCGGGTCACGAACACGTCGAACGCGATCCAGCCGATCAGATTATCACGGAACCCGTCTATGATCATCAGCCGCCCGCCCGGCCGCAAGACGCGTCTGAATTCCTTGACTACCGCCGCCTGGTGGGGATAGTGATGAAACGAATTGCTGCACGTCAATAGGTCAAACGACTGGTCCGCGAACGGCAAATGCTCCGAGTCGCCGTTGAAAAACGCCATGCGCGACTGGCCGGCTTCGCGCGCCTTCGCTCCGCCCAGGGCGCACATGTTGAACGAATAGTCCAGTCCGAACAGCTTCCGCGCCGGAAGGTCCGTCAGCGCCACCATCTCAAGCCAGGTTCCAGTCCCGCACCCGACGTCGAGCAGATCGAACGGCCGCGGGTCGTCCAGCCGCCAGCGAACGAGTTCTTCGAGAAAGGTCCGATATGACGGCTTGAACACCAGCCGCTGCAAAATCGAGCGGTCGTACGACGGCGCCCAATTCTCAAATTCGCGCCGGGCCGACTGTTTCGTGACATGTGGAACTGGATTCACGCGCTCACCCTACCGCCCGCCATCGCCGCACGCCGTGCCCTAGCGCGAAAAGCTCCGCGCCAACCGCGCCGCTAGTTCAAGTTCCCCCGCGCGCCGGGCCGATGTTTTGATCGCCGGGCATTCGAGGCCCACCCAATGTTCGGCGGTCGCCGCCGGTATTCGTTGGAGCTGGCCAGCATGTCCAAGCGCGAACTCATCGATCGCATCCGGCAGATCAACCGCACCGTTCGCCCCGAGTTTCTCCAGGGCTTCACCGAAAACGAACTCAGCGATTACTTGCGTCAGTTGGAAGGCATTTCCAACCGCATCCGCTGGCAGCATCCCGCCAAGGCCGCGGTCTCGGTTAACTGACCGAATCTCACCGGCCCCTCGTCTGCCGCGCCGCCTGCGCTCGCAACACCGCCTGCGAGCGCCCGTGGCCCGCATAGTCCTTTGCAATCCGCTCGTATTCCTTCCGCGCCGTCGCCTTGTCCCCGCCCAGGTCGTAGCTCTCGGCCCGCCCCCACAGCGTCGAGAGCATCTCAACCGAACCGTTGGTCGCCAGCTTTGCTGCCTCGTCGTACGACAGGCGTGCGGCCTCGTAGTCAAACAACTGATCCGCCGCTAACCGTCCCGATAACATCGCCGCCGCCCACCGCGACCGTGCCTCCAGGTCCGGTCCCGAAGCCGCTCGCTCGAAGGCCGCCCGCGTCTCCTGAACCAACTCACGCGATGGCGATGCCCCGGACTTCACGATCTCGACCAGCTTCATCATGGCGTCGTTCATCGTTCCTTGCGATCCGCCGACACTGGTCGCCGACGACACATCGATCCACCGCACCGCCGACTTTGCCGCCTCGAACTCGTCGCGGTCCTGGTAAAGCATGAAATGATCGTCGTCGCCGCCGCCCAATCCGATTGGCAGGTACAGTTGTTGGAGTATTTGTGCCGCGATTCCCGCCGGAACATTTTGCAGCGCCGTCGCGTCGCCTCCCGCTCGTCCGCCGGCCGATCCGCTCGCCAATACAACCCGATAAAACGAATCCCCGCCTGCAGACATCGGAGTATCACCGCGGGGTGTCGAAGGAGGCGGAGCGGGCGCTACCGGCGGTTGCGCTACCGCCGCGACCGGTCGCGGTTGCGGCGGCGTTTCATGCGTCGAAGGACTTGTGCGCGCTGGCGCCGGCTCCGGTCGCGCAACCGGCGGCGCTATCGGTCGCGAATCCGACGACGACAACGATTCAGCTTGCAGAGATTCCGACCCACCACTCGGCGTCGCGCCCGCTACGGGTGCCTTTGCCGGCCGCGATTGCATCGGCTGCTGCTGCAACGGTGGCTGTTGCGCAGGTGGCTGTTGCGAGGGCGGTGGCGGCGGCGGCGGAGTGGCCGGCGCTTCAGCGACCTGCGCTGGAGACTCGCTCGGTTCGGAAACGGCCGGACTGGCGGGTGGCCGAGGAGCGCTCCCCTGCCGGGAATCCGCGTGGACCGTCCGATCGGGCTTTACCTCCCGCGGCTGCTGTTTCCACCAGCGAGCCTCCCAATCCCAATCGACGTCTTCACAACCGGCAACAAACCCCACGCCGGCCGCCGCAACGACCAACATCCAACCTGTTCGAACGATGTGCTGACGTGTCAAGGCCGTTCCCTTCACCCCGAAAAGACCTGTTTTCGGGCACCCAGCCTGCCCTGTCAAGCAAAACCGCCGTTTTCGGCCCCGATTCAAAATACGCCGAGTTTTCCGATTACGCGGTGTGTGCCGGATGCATTCCGGCCTCGTTGCGGCCGAAGGGATTTCCGATATTTGGATCCTGTTAATGACCTGTGAAAAAATTCTGCGGCCCACTATTCCCCGCCCCAACCCGTGTGTAGCATTACGCGGGCTGGGAATTGGCGGGCCGTCTCCCCCCTTCAGTCTGTGCGTCATGCACGACATCCGCCGCGACTCAGCAAAGAAGCAAGTTGTCGTCGCCAGCGTGTAACACGATGCCGGCGACAGCGGAGGTGGGAATTGAGCACGAGCTTTCGGCGCAAGGGGTGCGACCGGGTCCTCATTGACCTGAACACGCAGTGCGACTACCTGCTACCGCGTGGTTCGGTTCCGGTTGCAAATCGTTCTGAGATCATCCCAAACATTCGCAGGCTCTTCGAGTGGGCCCGACAGTGGTCCGTCCCGGTCATTTCGAGCCTCGACGCCCACCGGCCCGACGAGCCCTTCAACGGCGTCCCACGGCACTGCATCGACCGAACGCCGGGCCAGCGAAAACTACCCTTTACCCTGCTGCCGCGGCGCATTCTGCTCGACGGCGACAACACGCTCGATCTTCCACCCGATATTCTGCAGCGCTACCGCCAGATCATCTTTGCAAAGCGCTCGCGCGATCTGCTCGGCAATCCAAAGGCCGACCGCCTGTTGACCGACATGACACTGACGCACCAGATCGTCTTCGGCGTCCTCGCCGAACATTGCGTCAAGGCCACCGCCCTGGCCCTGCTCACGCGGCAGCGAAACGTCGTTGTCATACGTGACGCCTGCGGACACTGGAACAGCACGGAGGCCGAGCTCTGCCTCCGGCAGGTCGAAGCCAAGGGCGCCCATCTCGCCACCACCGACCAGATCGTGAATTTCGACGCGTTGCCGGTCCGGGTGTTTCAGCCCGTCGCCGCCGATGCGGCCGGTGCCGGCGAATTGGCGGGCGCGGGTGTCTTTACCGTCGCCCCAGGAAATGGCGGCACCAATGGCCGAGCGGCTGCCCATCGCATCGCCGCAGCACCGCGGACTCCGCGTCCCGCATCCGGCAAACTCCTTGCCTGAGCCGGTTCGCGACGCTAAAGTCTGCTGTTCCAAATGGCCAAGAAGCTGCCGAAACAACTCGCCATCCTCGATGAGGACCTCTGCACCGGCTGTGATGCCTGCGTCACCGTTTGCCCGGTCGATTGCATCGACAAAGTCCATGACCCCCAGCACCCCGGCTACGCCATGGGTGTGTGCACCATCGATCTGAAGCGCTGCATCGGCTGCAAGCTCTGCGCCCAAGTCTGCCCCTGGGATGTCATCACGATGGTTCAAACCGAAGAAGTGCTGGCCCACGAAGAGTCCGCAGCCGTCCTCGTCTGATGCCGCAGCCGGTATCTTCGCCACCTTCGAACCTCAAGCGATCGAAAATCCTCCAGATCTCAGTTGCCGCGGTTGGCGGTTGCCCGATGACTCCGAAATCCTCCGAAGCCTGGCGTGCCATCTGCCTATTCCGTCGAACGCTTTGCCCACGAATGTCCGTGGCGTTAAACTCCTCGATTCGCAACTGGTTACGCCTTAGGACCATAGTCGGAGTCTGATGCCATGATGAAGTACCTGCGAGAGCACAATCGCAAGATTCTCGCGATCGTTACCGCGTTCGTTCTTGTTTCCTGGCTCGTCGGCGCCCCGCTTCGAGACTTGTTATCCCCGAATCCAGCCAAGGCCCGCGTCGGCGCCGCTTTCGGCAAGTCGATCACAAGTGGCGATCTCTACCCCACGAAAGAGTCTACCGATATTCTCGGTGCTCTCGGTATTCCGTGGCGGACCCTCGGCAGCGGCCTGTCTGAAACTCCGGAGCTCCTCAAGCCCGAGCACTGGTATCTTCTCGTTCAGGAAGCAAACCGGGCCGGAATCGACGTTCCCGATCTCGACGTCGACGATTTCCTGAGCCCCCAGCGCTTTCCGCCGCAGCTCATCGACAACATCCGCCGCAATGATCACGTCTCCCCGGAGCAGATTCGCCACGCCGTGCGTGAATTCCTGATGGTTGACCAATACGCCCGCAACGCATGCGATGTCTACGAGCCCTCCGACAACGAGATCCGCCACTTCGTTCGCGATACGCAGGAAAAAGTCTCCGTCCGCACGGTGGTCTTTCGCGCAAGGGACTTCCTGGATCCCGGCGAGCAGCTCCAGCCGGCCGAAATCACCGAACTATACGAGCAGCACCGCGACAAGTTGCCCGCCGACAGCGACGATGGCCTCGGCTATCGCTTCCCGCGCCGCGTCCGGGTGCAGTATTTGGGCGCACGCCTCGCCGACGTGATGCCCACCATAGCTCTTAACGAGGACGAAGTCCGACGTACATATCGCAAGAGTCGCGCAAGCCCCGATTTCATGGAACCGACGCTCGAGGACGATCCGGCGGCGACACAGCCCACGACGTCCGGGCCGACGACGGGCCCTGCATCGCAGCCCGTCGTGCGAAAGATCCTCGTCTACCGACCGATGTCATACGAGAAGGCTCGTCCAAAGATCGAAGAATCAATTCGCCGCCGGACCGCCGTCAATCGCGTCCGCGAAACCATGCAGCGCGTCGCGGCCGATCTCTCCCGACCTTGGCTCGCCGTCTCTGTCGGCCAGGATGGGTACAAGCCCACGCCGGACGAGGTCCGAAATCCGGCCTATCTCTCGGCGGCAAAGGAGCGGCTTGAGAAGCAGTACGGCATCCCGTTGGTCTATAAGGAAACCGACTTGGTAACCGATTCCGATGCCGCAAACGTCGAGGGAATTGGAAAGGCCGTCACGATTGGCGAGGGCAAGGACCGCCTTACATTCGGCGACTACGCATTCCGACTCCCCGGTCTATTTGACGCCAAGGGTGCAGGCGAGACCGCCTTGCGGTTGGCACTCTTCCAGACAACCGACAATCCCATCTACACCGAGGTCGGCGGCCAACCGGAGGACTACTACGTCTTCCGCGTCGTCGAACTCCAGGAACCGCGCGCTGCCGGCGGAATTGATGAGGTTCGGGCCCAGGTTGAGCGCGATCTCCGCGAAAAGCGCGCCTACGCGCGGGCCGAAAAACGCGCGAAGGAGTTCTACGCCGTGGCCCGCCGCGTAGGCATCGAAGCCGCCTATCAGGCCGCGACCGACCTGCACGATGCAAAGTACCAGAACGCCTTTGCTCCGAAGCTGACGCCGCAGTTCTCCCGTCGCGAGCCAATGTTCCGATCGGCCGCGGACCGGGCGGCCTTCGTGAAAACCGCGATCGACGGCGGCTCGATCTTCGAGCCCCCGCTGATCCCCGAGCTCGGAGCCCGCAGCGCCGAATTTGTCGATCGCTGCTTCGACATGACTTCTCCGCTGTGGACACCGCCAACCGTCGACGTCTCCGACCCGAATCCGCCGCCCACGACCGCTTCAGCCGATGGCAAACCGGTTGCGGTTAACTTCATCCCACTGCCGAAGCTTCGTCTCGCCGTCGTCGTCGGACTCGCCGACACAAACATCATCCGCGACGATGCCTTCCGAAATCAGTACTACAACGTCGGCCGACAGACGCTCATGAGCTTCCGGCGGGCCCTGCTGCAAACGCAGTGGTTCAACCCCAACGATATCGAACGGCGCTGCGGATTCGTCCGGGAAAAAACCGAAGACGGCGAGCACGTGCCGATCACGCATGAACGCAACACGCCGACACCGCCGGAGTTCTAGCTCCCTCATGCGGCTCGGCCGGTCGCGTACCACCACGCGAGCACTGCTGCCCCGAGCGCGACGCGATAGATCGCAAACGGCCGTAGCCGCCGCGTCTGCACGTATCGCATGAATCCCTCGACGACAAGCAGCGCGACAATAAACGCCGTAACGAATCCGACGCCCAGCACGACTGCTTCGTTCGCATGTAGTTCGTGGCGATGTTTGATAACCTTGAGCGTCCCCGCCCCAAGCAGCGTTGGAATCGCAAGATAGAACGAAAACTCCGTGGCAAGGCCGATTGGCAGCCCCACCAGAAGGCCTCCCATGATTGTCGCCATCGCCCGCGACGTGCCCGGAATGATGCTCACGCACTGTGCCACCCCAATCAAGAACGACTGCCGTAGAGTGATCGACTCCGGGTCACCCCCACCGGTGCGGCGAAACCGCCGCTCGATCAGCTCCATCAAGCCGGCCCCGACGATCAGGGCAATCGCGACGACCCACGGCGTCTCAAGGTGCGATTCGATCCAGTTGTTCAGCGGCAACCCAATCGCCGCGGCCGGAATGGTCGCCACCACCAGCTTGGTGATCAGGTGAGTCCGCCATCCCTTCCGCACCGGATGAAATACCTGTCGCACGAGCCCACGGCCAAAATAGAACACGACCGCAAGAATTGCCCCAATCTGGATGAAGTACAGAAAGGTCTTCCATGGCGGAATGTCTGCGTCAATCCCGAGCAGTGGCTGCACAAGGATCAGGTGACCGGTGCTCGAAACCGGCAGAAACTCCGTGAGCCCCTCGACGATGCCGAGCACTGCCGCCCTCAGTACATCCGACATTGATCGCTCCCGGCGCGCCGCACGGCACGGCGGCAGACCTTATCTATGCCTGCGCGTGTTCGACGAGAATGGACCGTGCCTGAATGAGATACGCCAGGAGAGACGCAACCGTGACAATCAATGCGAGCCAGATCATCCACTCGCGCATTGCCATCAGCGTTGTCGAATCGTGCCCGCGGGTCAGGCAGACGAGAATCCACCCGATCGTGATGCATTGGACCCACATCTTGAGCTTGCCCGCCGCGTTCGCTGCGAACTGCGTCCCGCGACTCTCGGATAACCCGCGCAAACCGGTCACGAGCAGTTCCCGGCCGAGGATGACGACGACCATCCAGGCTTCCAGACCGGTCAGGTTCTCTTTTCCGTTCGAATCCATGAAGTTCTGCCCAAGCATCAGCACAAATCCCCCGAGCACAAGCATCTTGTCAACGAATGGGTCCACCACGCGACCGAAACTCGTGACTTGGTTGCTTCGTCGCGCGAGATATCCGTCCAGAAAGTCGCTGACGGCCGCAACAACGAAGATTCCGAACGTCCAATCGACCAGGCCGCACATGCGTTCCCGCTGCCGCCCGTCAAACTGCGTCAGGAGCACGCAGAAAATGATTGCCAATACCAGACGCGCGAGCGTAATTTGGTTGGGCAGATTGATCCGCATCCGGCTTCCGAAGCTCGACCCTGAAGACGGCGCCGCGCCGTCGGTCGGACTTGTACCACACGAATGCGATCACCCGCAAGTTGCAGGTGCAATCCGGACTTAGCGCCGCTGTCGGCGGCGAATCTGCGGCCACAGCGTCAAGAGCATCGTCGACACGCCCAACATCAGCGCATCGACCATTCCCGCCGTACAGCACGTCGCAGCGGCAACGGGAACGCCGCCGACGGTTCCCGGTGGATTCGTCGTACCGCCCGTTGGGCTCGTCGCCCCGGCCACGACGGTGACCGTGAAGCTGCAGGTTCGCGTCGTTCCTCGAACGAGATCCCGGGCCGTAAATGTGACGATCGTGCTTCCGACCGGAAAAATGGTCCCGGGCGGGTGTGACGACGTGAGTTCCACTTGCGCAGACGCCGGATCCACCCGCGGCAATGCAAACGCCAGGGCAGCACCGGCAGCACTGGTCGCGGTCAGCTGCACGTCTCCCGGACATCCGAGAAAACCCGTCGTCGGATCGCACGCCTGCAGCGTTGCAACCGTAACATTCGCCCCAACGCTGACGACGGAACCGCACGCATTCGAAACGATGACCGTGTACGATCCGGCATCCCCGAAACTGAGCGGGTTGATTGCGATCGACGGAGACGTCGCGCCAGCGATGTCCGTTCCGTTGAATCGCCACTGATACGTCAGGGGCGCCGCCCCGGACGCATCCACCTGGAGCGTGAGTGGATCGCCGATGCACGCCGCCGTGGACGACGGCTGGCCAACGATCTGAACTGCGGCGCGCACGGCGACGTTGACGGTGTCGCTCACACTCGTGCCGCCGATATTGGTCGCTTGAGCACGATACTGCCCCACCGCAGCGGCTGAAAACGGGTTGATCGTAAGTTCGTTTGTGCCGGCTCCCGAGACCGCTCCGCCATCCGAAAGCGGCGTCGCACCCTGGAACCACTGATAGCTGATCGGCGCGGCGCCGGCGTTTTGAACCCGCAGTTTCACGGTTTCACCGATGCAGACCTGCTGGGCGATCGGCTGCTGAACGAACACGGGCGGGACGGTCGGGTTGTACACTTGAATCTGGTCCCAGGCGAAGCCGCCGAGGACGATTTGTGCATCGAAGAATTGCTGAAACTTGATTTGCACATTGCTGCCGAGCGTCAAGCCGTTCGCCAGCGCGATCGCGCGAAGGTCAAACTGGTTTGTCTGATTCGACGTATTCGATGCCGGGTTAATGAGACTGATGATTCGGTACCAATTCGTGCCATCGACGCTGAGAGCCACGCCGCTGGAGTTCTCCGAACCCACAAAAGTCGGCGACATCGGAGCGTCCGAATCCAAATACCTTCGCTGAATGAATGAAAGTCGGATGGGTTCGCTTGGGGGCGCGTTGAAATGCAGGATCAGTTCATTGAGTGAATGGGTATCGACCGGTGGGGAACCTTTGAAAAAAGTATCCATCGTTAGGTGCTTCGACTCAACCGCCGGCAAATTCGATGTGGTCAATTGAATGCGCCCATTCACGGTCGTTCGAGTTTCCCACATCGTCCCCAGGAATCCACTCTCGAAGTCCTCAACAAACGGGAAACCAGTCGGGACCGGCGCGCCGAATATCGCTCGAAACGCGTCGATGAGCCCGGCGCCCGTCTGATCGTCAAAGCCCGCGCCCCCGATCTGTCCATCCGCCGTTGACCGAAGCCGGTCGTAAACCTGGTCGACAGTCATTGCCGGTTGCTGTTGCAGCAGGAGCGCCGCAACGGCTGCCGCATGCGGCGCCGCAGCCGATGTCCCGAAGAAATTCGGTCGACTGTCGAACTCCACATCGTTGCCGCCGAAAAAGGTCGTATTCGTTCCGTCGACTGCGGTAATATCCGGCTTCGGTCGAATCTCGGGAACGGGCAACGCAATTCCGGAAGCGTTGTAGTGCAGGACGGCCGGGCCGATCGACGTAAAGGATTCGGGAATGCCGTGGTTGAAATAGGGCGCTGCCCCCACCGCCATCGCGCCGAGAGCGGCTGCGTGTCCGGTGCAAGTAGCGCTGTTGGTAAAGTACTCCCAGGTGCCAAACCCCAGCGTTGACCCGTAATTGAGGATTTTGATTCGACCGGGCGGATCACCCTCAAATCGCTGAATCATCACATCGACGTCCAGAGCCGCGTTGCTCGAGTTTTGGACAACAGCAAATTCAAACGCCCGCCGCGTAACGAGATTGTTCTCCAAGCCGGCGCTCAGCGAACCTGCCAGCGTGGTTGTGCCGGCGAGAACCACAAACACGTCAAGGTTCGACTGCGCGGCTGGGAGATAGAAGGGATCGTCCCATTGCAGTGCGAGGACGATCAGACCAAACGGCGGAAGTGTCATACGCTGCCTCGCATCTGCTGTCCCGCTCGGGTTGAAGTTGAACCACCGAGTGCCGATTCCGTTAGGTGCTTCGCCGGCCGGGATATTCATCTCGACGTACGATGCCGACTCATAGGATTGCGCGGCTTGATTTCCGGCCGAGGAAAAATACGCAACACCCGCTGCTTTCACGGTATCAACGGCCTGCGCCACAATCCCGTCCTGAAAATACGGCTCTTCCAAGTAGCGGACGTCATCGACGATTACCTTGCACCCCGCGTTTTTCAATGCAATGATATTGTTCGCAAATCCTGTCTCGGAAGTGAATGCCGTTGCGAATGCCAGCGGTGATCCCGGCGCAAGGTCGTGGATGAGCTCAAGCATCCCTCGTCCTTCGTCCGTCATGTCAAACCCAAAAAGATCTTGGATGAGCTGTACTCCGCCAGCCGGTAGATCACCCGTTGCAATTCCCGCCGACGCTCCGTTGAGTGCGTTGTAGCTGTCGCTGAGAACGCCAATCTTGACGCCGGCGCCATCAAAGCCGAGGGGCAGCGCTGCGCGAACGCGAGCTGTGCTGTGAATCAGGTCCGCTGGATCTTCAACCACGCCCGCCTGCGTCACCGGACGCCACACAGGAGTGGCGCTCAATAGCCCAAACGCGCCCAAGCCATCAAGGGCTGAAATCTGCCGGATCGGCAGCAAACCCTCGATGATCCCCAGCGCGTCACGAGAACCTAGTTCAACAAAACCGAGTGATGACAACGACCGACGAATGGACGCCGGATCACTAACGACAAGCCGCACCGCGATGCGATCCGCGTCATCGATAAGAAATCTGAACTCGGTAGGTGGACGCGGAATCGCCACACCTCGGCTCGTCGCAGCGTCGCCGACACGAGCGATCTCTCGCAATCGCGGCGAAATCAGCCCGCGCGGGACCGAATTTGCCCCCGCGCCGAACTGAAGGTCATCGGCGGACTGGTTTTGTGCCAACGCACGTGCTGGCCTCGTGACCGCGACGCAGGAAATCAACAGCAACAAGCTCAATCTGAGCATATTGGTGCGCATGAATTCTCTCCGGTGCGAGCCCTACGATAGTTTCGCGGATTATCCAGGGAATTGCAACACAAAGTCGGAGACCGACCTCGGCGAGTCAGAACTGGGCGCGGCTGGATTCGAACCAGCGAAGGCGTAAAGCCAACGGGTTTACAGCCCGTCTCCTTTGGCCACTCGGACACACGCCCTGGAAGGCTTCAGACACCTTCGGCGGCTCATTCTACAGGCTCGTCGCGATCGAACAAGACGCCCCGCATACGTGCGTTGACCGCATGTCGCGCGGGAGTATAGTGAAGCGCAATCGGTTCAACTAGGTGCACAGGATCATCAAATGAGACCTCGTATCGTCGATGTTCACGCGCTGGAGATTCTCGATTCACGCGGCAATCCGACCTTGGAAGCACACGTCACGCTCGACGATGGCAGCACGGGTTCCGCCGCGGTTCCGAGCGGTGCATCGACGGGCCAGCACGAGGCCGTCGAGTTACGGGACGGTGATGCGAAGCGGTATGGCGGCAAGGGCGTTCTCCGCGCGGTGGAAAACGTCAATACCGCCATTGCGAAAACCGTCACCGGCCTCGATCCGACTGAGCAGGCCCGGCTTGACCAGACGATGATCGACCTCGATGGCACCGCGAACAAGGCGCGTCTCGGTGCAAACGCAATTCTCTCCGTCTCGATGGCCGCGGCGAAGGCCGCAGCCGCATCGCACCGGCTACCGCTCTATCAGTATCTCGGCGGCCCGGGCGCCTTGGTTCTGCCGGCCCCCATGATGAACATCCT
>CAZONT010000004.1:0-52606 GCA_964581285.1 uncultured Planctomycetaceae bacterium
CCTGGCTCACGCCAGTTACTATGAACGTAGTAGTCCGGCGGAGCTTTCGCGGGAGGAGTCGCGAAATTCTGGAAACTCAGCCGGCGTTGACCCTGATTCGACGCGGGGCGCCGACATCGACGACGGAGGCGAGGTCGAAGTGACGCTCGCGGGGCGGGTGGATGCGGCACCTCTGCCCAAGGTGCCGCCCCGCCTCACCGAGGAGCCGTCTCGTCGCGCCACGCGGCGCGCCGACGACTGCTGTCCCGGTAAAATCCAACTCGATTTCGGTGAAACGGTTCTCGCGGTCGGCCCGGAGCAGACGCTTCACGAGCAGGACGACGTCGCTGAAGGTGACCATGGGGTCGGCGGGCTGGATCCAGAAGTAGCCGTTGCCGGTGATGAAGAATCGCCAGCGCGAGAGGAGGTGCTGGGCGAAACGTTCGTCGTCGTTATCTTCCTGGAAGCGATTTCGGAACAAGTTACGCATGGCCAACCTCCCGGGGTCGTGGTTGAGTGCCGCGGAGCGGCGACGACGCCGCGACCCGCGCCGACGTCGATGGAAGGAAAAGCGATGGGTGGCGGCCGGGCGGGCGGGAATTTTGACCGGTAATCGCAAAGTCGGCCCGATATGATGTTTATGGATGAACTGAGGATTGATGCATGTCCGGAAAACTGGCGTTTCTCGCTGCATTGCTGATCCCGGCGGGGGTCGGGCTGCGAATGGTCTTCTGCTGAGGGCACCCCCTGGCCGCGCTCGGGACGGGCGCGCTCATGATCGGGTTGCCGACGTCGATTTATGGCGCGATCGGGGCGCTTCGCTCCGGGCGCGACAGCGGGTGGGCGTGGGGTGCGCTGGTGGTGGCGCTGGCGGGAATTGCGCTGCTGGCGGCGGTGTTGCTGGGGCCGCTGGTTCGCATGAGCGAATGATGACGAGGCGGGGGGTGGGCGTTTTGATTTCTCGATCGACGCCCGATTTGCGATAATGGGTTGAGCGTGTTTTTCATGCCCAGCCGACGTCGACTGGTGTTCGTCGCCGTCCTGCTCTTCGCGGCGAGTTCGCGCGTCCGCGCTCAGGACCTGTACGACACGACCCTCCTCCGCACGATGAGCTTCCATTTTTACGACGCCGACTGGCTGAACCTGCTCCGGCAGAACTATGCGGCGCAGGTCAATATTCTCGCGGACCTCACGGTCGACGGCGTTACGTATTCCAACGTCGGGGTGCGGATTCGCGGGAATACGTCTTACACGGGGCTGCCGTTCGGTTCGGAGAAGTTCTCCCTGAACGTTGAACTGGATGCAGTGGATCCTGATCAGGCGTTGATGGGGCACTCGTCGCTCAATCTGAACAACGGGTTTCACGACCCCACGTTCTGCCGGGAGGTGCTCTACAACAACTACGTCGCCCAGTTCATGCCGAACCCGCGGGCGAATCACGTGGTTGTGACGCTCAACGGGCAGAACTGGGGCGTGTACATCAACGTGCAGCAGTTCAACAAGACGATGCTGAGCAGCCACTTTCCGGACACGAGCGGGCTGCGGATCAAGTGCGCGAACAATCCGAACGGGCCGGGGCTGCGGTATAACGGGGCGTCGCCGGCGGGATACACGGGGTACGAGATCAAGGACCCGGGCGGCTTCGCCGATCCGTGGGGGCCGCTGATCGCGGTGTGCAATTCCGTCACCAACGAGCCGCTGACAACATGGCAAAACATTGACACGCTGTTCGCGATCGACCCTTCGATCTGGTCGGTCGTGTTTGAGAATATCCTGACGGATGACGACAGTTACGTGCACAAGGGCGCGGACTTCATGACGTATCGCAATCCGACGGATGGGCGGATGTACCTGCTGCAAACGGACGCGAACGAGACGTTTACGCAGGTGAGCTGGTCGCCGACGCTCAATTTCACGTCGGCGATCAAGCCGGTTCTCAGCCACGTGCTGGCGGTGGCGGAGCTGCGGCAGCGGTTCATGGCCCACTATCGCACGGCGATGGCGGACCTGAGCTGGGGGTATTTCGAGCCGCGAGCGACGGCGCTGCGGAACCTGATTGACGCCGCGGTGCAGGACGATCCGAAGAAGCTGTATTCCTACGCGCTGTTCCAGGACAACTTTGCGAATACGGTCACGCTGCCGTACGCGGGGCCGGCGGGCGGGACGCTGGTTGGCATGCAGCAATTCTTCACGCAGCGGACGGCGTTCCTGAACTTGAATGCCGAGCTGGTCGCGGCGGGGCCGACGATCGATTCCGTGCAGGCGTCGGATGCGTCGCCGGATCCGGCGGAGCCGGTGACGATTACGGCGACCGTGTCACCGGCGGGCAGCGCGATCTCGAAGGTTGAGCTGTTTTATCGTCCGAGCCCGACCGGGCGGTACCAGCGCGTCCTGATGCCGGCCAACGGAGCGGGCGGCTATTCCGTCGTCCTGCCGATTGCCGCCGCGGCGGGCCAGCGTGTTGCGTACTACGTTGCGGCGACGTCGGCCAACTTGTTCCTGTCGGTGTCGTTCTATCCGACTCACACCGAGTGGGACCCGCTGTACATCAATTACACGTTTGGCTCGGCCGGAGGCATGCGCATCAGCGAGTGGATGTACTCCGGCACGAGCGGCGAGTTCGCCGAGTTCACCAACATGAGCGCGGCCGCGGTCGACATGACCGGCTGGAGCTTTGACGACGATCACGCGACGGCGGGGGCGTTTGATCTGTCGGCGTTCGGGGTTGTGCAGCCGGGCGAGTCGGTCGTCATTACCGAGAGCGACGCGGAGGAGTTTCGCATCGCGTGGGGCCTCGCGGGGAGCGTCAAGATCATCGGCGGCCTGGGCGTTGCGAGCGGCAACAACCTTGCGCGCAACGACGAGCTGAATCTGTACGACGCGACGGACAATCTCGTCGATCGCCTGACATACGGCGATCAGACGTTCCCCGCCACGATTCGGACCCAGAACGCGAGCGGGCAGGCGTGCGTCGAGTCGATCGGTCAGGACGACGTCGCCGCATGGAAGCTATCGGTTGTTGGCGATGCGTTTGGTTCGTTCGCCGCGTCGACGGGTGAGAAGGGCACGCCCGGTTCGTACAACGCGCCGAGTTGCAGTGGCTGCGTTGCGCCTGCGATCGGCACCGAGCCGGCGAACGATGTTGCGTGCGCGACATCGACGGCCACATTTGTCGTCGCCGTCGCCGGCAGTTCGCCGTTCAGCTATCAGTGGCAGATCGAAGCAGCACCGCCCGGCAGCAACGCTTTTACGAACCTTGCTGATGGCGTGATCGCCGCGTCGACGGCCGTCGCGTCCGGCACGGGGACGCCGACGCTGAGCGTTCAGCTCAACGGAGACTCGTCTCTGGCGGGGCTTGCCTTCCGATGCATTGTTTTGAATGCGTGCGGCGACGACACGAGTCTGGCGGCGACACTCCACATACCGACCGGTCCGCGGGCCGAGATGAACTGCGACAGCGCGGTCAACGGCGAAGACATCGCGGCGTTCTTGCTGGCGATTATCGATCCGGCGGGGTACGCGGCGGCGTATCCAACCTGCGACGTGTACGGCGGCGACCTGAACTGCGACGGGAGCGTTGACGCGGCCGATATTGAACCATTCGTCAACTGCGTGCTCGGAAACGGCTGTCCGTAGCATCAGCGGGATCTTCGCCGCCCAATTCGATTGAACAGGTTACCCGTGCTTATGCCGTTATCTTGAGTGCCTTGTTCAGTCGGTCGGCGACGTTGTCCCAGTTGATGACATTTCCCCAGGCCTTGATGTAGTCGGCCCGCATGTTCTTGTACTTCAGGTAGTACGCGTGCTCCCAGACGTCGAGCACCATGAGCGGGGCACAGCCGAAGAAGGTCATGTTCTGGTGCTTCTCAGGGGCGAGCGTGATGAGGCGGCCAGAGAGCGGCTCCCATGCGAGGATCGCCCAGCCGGAGCCCTGGACTTTCAATGCAAGCTCATTGAACTGGGCCATGAATCCCGCAACGCTGCCGAAGTCGCGCGAGATGTACTGGGCCAGCATCCCCTTCGGCTCGCCGCCGCCGTCCTTCTTCATGTTGGTCCAGAAGATCTCGTGCAGGGCCGCGCCCGAACCGTTGAAGGTCAGCGAATCGGTCAGTCCGCGCATCTTTGCGATGTCTTCCGGCTTGCCGGGCTGCCGCGCCGCCGCCAGCCCCGCGATTGCGTCGTTCACGCCCTTTACGTACGCGGCGTAGTGCTTGTCGTGGTGCAGCGTCATCGTCTCCTTGTCGATGTGCGGCTCCAGCGCGTCGTAGGCGTAGGAAAGCGGGACGACGGTGTATTCTTTCGGCGTGATCACGCCCCCGGCCGCGGGCTGGTCGGCCAGCACTTCGTCGCCCGGCAGCCCGATCCAGCCGCCGACCGCGGCCAGCGTCCCGAGCGTTCCCAGCATTTCACGGCGTGTAGGTTCCGACATGATTCTCGCCTCCTTCAGATGGTTGTTTCTTCGTGCTCGTTGGAATTAGAGCACCAGTCGCATGCCGGTCAAGCAGCCGTAAAAAGCGTACGGCCCCGGTCCGTTACTGACCGAGGCCGCACGTGCTTCATTCGTAATGAGTTGGGACTCAGGGCGTATTGAACTGTCGCACGACGCCCTTTGTCACGCCGCCCGGACCGATCGAGTCGATCCGCCAGAAGTAGGTCGTCGCCGCCGAGAGCGTACCGGGCGCGAAGTCGGTGTCGCCCGATGCCTGCACGCCGATGTAGTCGCCGCTGTCGCGGGTCGCGTTCTGCACGGACGCCTGGCTGAGCCCGAAGTACACATCGTAGAACGTCGTATTCGACGAACCGCTCCACTGAAGCGTCGGCGTCACATCGGGTGTCGTCGTCGCGTTGGCCGGGATCGGGTTCGAGATAAAGCCCGGCGCGGGCGTAAAGGTCGTGAAGTTCCAGACGACGCCCTTGGTCGTGCCGCCGCCGTTCTTCTCATCGATGCGCCAGAAGTACTGCGTACCCGGCAGAAGCTGGCCGGGGTCAAAGGTCGTGTCTGACTGATTGCCCTTGAACACTCCCAGCGGGTTGTTGACGGTTGCGTTCGTGACATTCGCCTGACTCGTCCCGAAGTAGACGTCGTGGCTCGAAGTTCCCGCGCCGGCCGTCCAGGTCAGCGAGAGCCCGATCTCGGTCGAGTAACCGGTGGTGTTGACGTTCTGGCCGGTCGCCAGGTTGCCCGGCGTCGGATTGGTCGCCTGTCCCGGCGGGCCGGAGATCGTCGTGAAGGTAAAGACGAGTCCGGTCGTCGTGCCGGCGGAGTTCTTCTCGTCGATTCGCCAGTAGTAGGTCGTCGACAGCGTCAGGGCACCGGGGTTGTAACTCGTCGTCGGGCGATTGCCGCGATAGACGCCTTGCGGATCGTTCGGCGTCGCATTGGTGACGGCCGTCTGATCGGTCCCGAAGTAAACGTCGTGGCTCGTCGCCCGCGTGCCGGCCGTCCAGCTCAGCACGGCATTCAACGCCGCGTCGGTCGCAAAGTTCGTCGGGCTTTCGTTCGTCACCTGCTCCGGCGGCAAGAGGACCGTCGTAAAAGTCCAGATGACGCCCTTCGTGGTCGTGGCGTCGCACACCTCGTCGACGCGCCAGAAATAGGTCACGCCCGACTCGAGGTCGCTGGGCGGACTGAAGACCGGCGTCGGGAAGTTGCCCTGGAAAATATCCGGCGTCGACGTCGTCGCGTTGGTGACCGCTTCCTTGTCCTTGCCAAGGAAGACGTCGTGCGTCAGTGTTCCACCGCACGTTCCGGACGACCATGAGAAACTCTGGTTCAACGGCACGTCGGTCGCGTCGTTGGCCGGCGTCGGGTTCGCGGCGGCCAGCGAATTGAAGGACGTGAAGCTCCAGACATCGCCCTTGGTCGTGCCGCCCGGACCCTTGGCGTCGATTCGCCAGAAGTACTCGGTGTTCTCATCGAGTGGACCGCTCGGCGCGAAGTCGGCGTTGGCCTGGTTGCCCTTGAACTCCGGGCTGGCCGTCGTCGCGTCTTCCACGGCCGACTCCGATGTCCCGAAGTAAACGTCGAACGTGTCGGTCGGCCCGTCGTTCTGTCCCGAGCCCGCCGCCCACGTCAGTGTCGGATTCAGATCGACGCCCGCGTCGCCGTCGTCCGGCGATGGCTGCGTCGTCAGGCCCGGCGCGGCCGCCGTCACGAAGCTGAAGACGACGCCCTTCGTCACGCCGCCGGGGCCGACCTCGTCGATTCGCCAGAAGAACGTCTGGTTCGTCGCGAGCTTGTTGTCGCCGGCCGGCTGGGTCGTCGTTGTCGCCTGGTTGCCCTTGAACTCCGGCGACGAGGTGTTCGCATTGTTCACGGCCGTCTGCGATGTTCCAAAGTAGACGTCGTGGCTCGTCGCGTCGCTGCCGGCATCCCACGAGAGGGCGGTGTCGATCGGCACGTCGGTGGCCGTGTCGGCCGGGGACGGATTGCTGACCTGGCCGGGCAGCGGGGCGGTTGTAAACGTAAACACCGAACCGGTCGTCGTGCCGCCCAGCCCGAGTTCGTCGATTCGCCAGAAGTAGGTCGTGGCCGGCGTCAATGCGCCGGGGTTGAAGGTGGTCGTGAATTGATTGCCGCGGAAGACGCCGAGCGGGTTCTGCGGCGTGGCATTCTGAACCGAGAACAGGTCGGTTCCAAAATAGACGTTGTGGCTCGACGCCCCGCTCCCGGCCGTCCACGTCACCTGCGAATCAACCTCGACACCCGTCGCATTGTCGGCCGGACTCGGATTGCTCACCGGTCCCGGCGGGGCCGTGGTCGTGAAGCTCCAGACGGCGCCCTTGGTTGTCGCGCCGCCGGCCTTGATCGAGTCGATTCGCCAGAAGTAGACCGTTGCTCCGAGCAGATTTGACGGCTGGAAGGTCGTCCCGCCGACGCTCCCCAGGAACTCGGGGCTCGCCTCGGTCGCCGCGTTCACGGCCGCCGAGCTTGTCCCGAGATAGACGCCGCTCAGCGTGGCGTCCTTCCCGGGGAACCAGTTCAACGACGTGCTCACCGCGATGTTCGTCGCGCCATTCGCCGGGTTCGGGTTCGTCGCAATGTCGGGAACGACGACGTTCGCGGTGCCGGTCACCGTCTGGTTTCCGCCGCCGCTGAAGAACACGAAGGCCGTGATGTTGAAGTTCCCGCCGCCGTTGTAACGGTGGGTCGTCGTCACGCCGCCGGGCACGAAGCCCGCCGAGTCGCCGAACACCCAGTTCACCGACGAGACCGACGCCGTGTTGATCCCGGTCAGCTCGAACTGAACCGTGAAGTTCGGCTGGTCGAACTGTTGCGTCGTCTTGATGGCCGCGAAGCCCGGGATCGGGATGTTGCATCCCGGCAGCCAGAGCGCGACCGCGACGCCGAAGGCCATCGACGCAGAAACAAAGCGAGCAAATTTTGAAGACATAAGTCCCCTCGTAAGCGCGGGTCCGCAAACGGACCGCGAGCCTGCGATGTGAGTACGTGGCGAGAGTTTCACATACTCCGCATCGGCAGCCGGATCGAGCGAGGTTACGTTGCCGCCAGGCGCAGTAAGCCCCGGTCAGGGGCGTGGTTTCGAGAGCATCGACGCCGACAATCACCCCGACTTCCCCCCGGAGGCCGTCAGGACGTTGCCTTGTAAGACTTTATGGCAATCACCGGAGCTAAATCAAGCTAACCCCAGCGGCGGGCGAGCGTTATCGGACGGCCAAACCTGCGTTCCGACCTTCAGTCATCATCCTATCCGCAAGCCCTCCCAGCCACTTACGTCTTGCGATCCGCCCCGGCTCGAGGTTCCGTCCCTGCCGCCAATCTTGCCAGATTTCCACGATGCCGGACGATCACGATCAGGGCAATCGCCCCCGTCAGGATCAGCAGCGGGTACTCCTCGCGCAGCGGCCAGCCCCGAAAGTGTCCCATGGCCCACGTCGCGATCGGCAGCAGCAACGCCGCGACGACCGACGCCAGCGAGACGTAGCCGCTGGCAAACCGCACGACCAGCCAGCCGCCGAACGCGATCAGCGCCGCCACTGTCAGGTGTGGAGCGGCCAGCAGAAGGCCGAGCGAGGTCGCCACGGCCTTGCCTCCGCGAAAGCCGAGGTAGATCGGCGCGACGCTGCCGATCACGCATGCAATGCCAGTTCCGAGGCGCATGAGGTTCGGCGTGGCCGGACCCCAATCGGGAGTTGTCGCGTGTTCCGCCGTCCATCCCGTCGCCAGCATCGGCAGGGCGCCTTTCATCGCATCGAGCAGCAACACGAGCAGTCCCCACTTTCGCCCGAGCACGCGCCCGACGTTCGTCGCCCCGATGTTTCCGCTTCCCGCCTTGCGAATGTCCACGCCGCGCAGCCGCGCCACGACCACGCCGAACGGAATCGAAGCAACCAGGTACGCGCCGACCCAGATGAGAGCAACCGTCGCCAATGCCATGATCGGGAGTATCCCATTGCCCGCCCCCGCGAGCCAGCGCGCCATTCAGCCGAGCAGATCGGCGAACGCGCACGCCCGCACGCCGCGCGCGAGTGCGTCGTCGAGTGTCCGCTCCCACGCGTCCATCCGCGCGGCATCGGCCGCCAGCACCCATGGGTGATACCCCAGACCGACGAAGTGATTGCCCCGCGCCGCCGCGCGAATGAGCCGGCCGTGCTTCTCCTCCACCCGCGCGCCCCCGGCGGCGGGTCGGACGTAGTCCCAGTCGTCCGTCACGATCGGCATCCGCACCAACCGCGGCGGCCCGGCGGCGACCACGTAGGGCTGCTCCAGGCGATCCCGCTCGGCGCTGTAGGCGAATCCCGCCGCCGCCAGCTCGCGCATGAGCCGCTCATCCCAGTGCGACTGCGGCGAACGAAAGCCGCTTGGCCGTACGCCGACGCGACCCATCGCGTCGGTGCACCGCGCCAGCATCGTCCGCAACTCGCCGTCCGGCAGATCGCGCGGCGACTCGTGCGCGTATCCATGACATGCGATCTCGTGTCCAGCTTCGATGATCTGCTGCAATCGCTCCGGCGCGGTTTCCGCGATCTTTGAGACGCAGCAGAACGTCGCCCGCACGCCGCGTCGTGCCAGCCCCGCCAGCACGCGCTCGAGCCCCGCGTCCGCCAGCCGGGCATCCTCTCCCGCAAACCCCCGCTCGTAGTCGAACGACATGACCAGCGTCGCTCGACCGACCGGCAACTCGTTCACGCGTCGACCGAGCAATCGCAGCAACCGCTTCACTTGCCGCGACCCGCAACGATTTCGTCGTACAGCAACATCATCTCGTCAACGTGCCGCGTCATGCTCAACCGGGGCGCCAGGCGTGCGGCCGCCGCGCCCATCCGCGCCGCCAGCTCCCTATCGCGCAACCGCCCGATGCGATCCGCCAGTGCCTCAATGTCGTCCGGCGAATCGATCACGAACCCCTCCACGCCGTCCGTGATCGCCTCGGACGCTCCGTTCATGCGCGTCGTGATGCACGGCACGCCGCGGGAGAGCGCCTCGAGCACCACCCGGCTGCACGGATCGTAATAGGTCGGATGCACGACGACGTCGGCCGCGTGGTAGAAGGCCCCGATCCGCTCGGTCGGCCCGGTAAACGTCACGAGATCATCCACCTTCAACCGCCGGGCCGTCGCCGCCATCGCCGTCGGGTTGTCGCGTCCCGCCACCAGCAGCCGCACGTTTCGCCCGTTTGCCCGCGTCAGCAGCGCGAGGGCGTTGAGCAGCGGCTCGACGCCCTTGAGCCGGAAATTGTGAGCCACGCACACCAGCAACAGCGTGTCATCCGCGACGCCGTACGTGCCGCGCACCGCCGCCCGCTCCGCCGACCGCTCCATCGGCGACGCCGCGCGCACCTGCACCCCGTTGAACACGACTCGCACGCGCTGGCCGTCGAGCCCGTAGTGTTCCTGCACCTGCCGCGCGACGTACTGCGAGACCGCCGCAATGACCGGCCCGCCGGGTCGCAGGGCCAGTTCTTCCAGATTCACCAGGGTCCGCCGCTTCACGTTCAGCGCCGACAGCAGTCGCTTCATCATTCGCTGCGGCCCGGTCTGGCGCATGGCCACGTTGCGATCGACCGTCTCGCGGATCAGCCCGCCTCGCGGCTGGTACACATCGGCCGCGGGCATTGGCGTGATCGCGTGAACGATGTCGAACTTGTCTTGCTTCGCCCGCGCCGTGGCCTTTGTCACGAATCGTCGCGTTCGCAGCGGCTTCGGTGTGGCTGTTACGGGAAGCGTTACGATCTCCAAGTCCGGCGGCGAAACCGAACGGGTTGAGGTGAGGACGGTCACATCAGCCCCGCGCCCCGCGAGCAGATGCGCGAATTCCAGCGTCGACATCTCCGCGCCGCCGCGCCAGGTCTCGATCCGCTCTATGACGATAGCCACCCGCATGGTTTGCCCGACCTAGACCGTTCGCGCCGCGGGCCGCACGGCGCCCGCCCGCTTCGCATCGTGCCGCGCCATCCGCTCCGCCCGCGCCGCGATCGCCCGCGCGTAAGTCAGGTATATCCCGTGCCTGCTGCGACCCCGTGCGGCCTGCTCGACCCACGGCGCGTAGAGCCGCAGGAAGCGCACGCGATCCGTCCGGCTGACCAATCCCGCCGGCGCGCTGTAATGCAGCGCGGCCAGGTCCTTGATCTGCCAGCGCCATGCGCGTCGCGGCCGCTCCAGCATTCGGGCCAGGTCGATGACATGCACCACCGGCCGTTCCGGGCTCGGCCAGTCGACGAACAGGTGCGACAGGTAGAGATCGCGATGAAACAACCGCGCCAGATGAAGAATCCGCGCCACCGCCGCGACCTGTCCCACCAGTGCCAGCCGCCGTGGCCGGCTGAGGCCTGCCCACTCGCGCGGCAGCCACCGCTCCAGCGATTCGCCCGGCACCGCGGCCGTCACCAGCGCGCTCCGCCGCTCCCACCCGCCGGACATCTCGGCTGCCAGGGCCGCACACCGCATCGTTGGAATGCCGATCTCCGTCAGCCGCCGGATGAAATGCCACTCGCGCCAGGCCGACGAGTCCCACGCCGCCCCCTGAACCACGCGGGCCACCTGCTCGCGCAGCGGCGGCCGCATCACGCGCTTCAAGTAGTAGACTGCCCGCCCGCTTCCGTTGCCCAGCTCCAGGCGAATTCGCTGGCGATGTCTCTCCAATCCGCGCTTGTCGAGCAGCCGTCCGTCGGCGAATCGAAACAGCCCTTCGACCGTATCGAGGCCCGCCGACTTCAGCAGCGGCGCGTCGCGCGGCGTTATCCAGAGCCCCTTGGCCAGCTCCACGGGGTGCGATGTGCCTTCGCGATCCTCCGGCGGCGCATGAATCGCCACGCCGCGACTATGCGGCAGCAGCATCGCGGCGTCGTCCGCGCCGACCGCCACGAACGGCGAGCGCGTCGCCGCCCGCGCCCCTGATAAGAACGCCAGTTGTTCAAACCGCGTCGGCTCGAAGGGAAGGCAGCGCCGCAGCAGCTTCGCCAGCGGGGTCAGCTCGATCGTTTCCGATCCACTTCGCTGCTCGACCCGCTCCACGTCGATCAAACAGAACCGCCAGCCCCCGGCCGCCGACTCGTCTGGCTCCGCGAAGACGTGCCGCGGGTGCGCGTCCGGCCAGACGAAGCCGTTCTGCCGCATCCGGCCCTGCAATCGTCCCAGCTCGCGGAGAAGCTGGTGCCGGGCTCGCGCCGACAGCGCCGCCCGCCCCGAGCCGCCCGGCCGCAGCCAGTCGGCCGCGGTGTTCACGCCGCCGGCCGCCTCGACCAGCAGGAACCCCGCCGTCGGAAGTCCGCCCACCCGCCGCTCACCGACCGCGGCTCGCTTCATCACCGGCAGACTGGCGCCCGCCAGCAGGCCGATCGCCTCCCACTCGCGCCACGGCTGGCAGCGCGGCACCAGCCGCCGCGCCAGGTCGCGCCAGATGTGCTTGCCGGGAACACGGAATGTCCGCTTCAGGAAAAAAAGCTGCTCGCCCAGCCGCACCGGCGAGGTCTCGCGAAACCGGTGGGTGCTCGCGCGCGGACCATCCGCCCGCCGCTGCATGACGGCGTCGAAATCCAGCATCCCATTCGCCTGCAACAGCGCATGGTACGACGGCTCGATGATGACGCGCGCTGCCATGGTTTCAATTATGACCGCCCCGCGCCCGACCCGAAATGCCCCGCCCTCATGCATCCTTCCGCGCGCGGTCCGCGATGATTCGCTCGATCAGCCGCCGCGGCCGCTCGGGACACCCGGCTCGTCGAACATACTCGCGGACGAATCGCACGCGCTGCGCGCGAGACACAAACTCCCGCGCCGATTTCTCGAGACTCGAGAGGTCGCGCATCCGGAAGTGCCACCGCATCCACGGCAGCCACCGCCGCCCGCCGCGCGACGAGTCGAGCACGAACAACTCGACCCCGCCGGCCGGACCGCGAATGAGGATGTTCCGCCACTGCAGGTCGACGTGATAGAAATGTGCCTGGTGCATCGTCGCGACGATGCCCAGAAGTTGCTCCGCGATCTCGCGCTGCAATCCCGCCGACACGCCGCCGGACGCTGCCTGCTCGCGCCACCATTCATCCAGCGGCCGGGCCTCGTCGATCGCGCGCGTCAGGATGAACGCATCGACCAACCGCAGCCCCGCGCGGCGTGAACCGATCGCCACGACCTCGGGAACGCCGACGCCCGCCGCATCGCGCATCAAACGATAGTTTCGCGCTTCGATCGCCCCCTTGTGAGTATGCAGCCGATGCCGCAGCCCGCGACCCGCGTACGCGTACTGCTTCAGGTAGAACGTCTCCATGCCTCCGGCGACCGGCAGTTCCAAGCGCCGCGTTCGGGATGTTCCGGTGGATGCGACGATCACCCCGCGGCCGCACGCGGCAAAGTCCTCATAGGTGCGAAGCCCCCCCGCTTCGAGCTGCGAACGCAACGCTTCGTCGATGATCTCCACCCGTCCTCGCGCCAGTTACGCACCTCGTCGCCGCATCGCCGCCTACGCCGCCGAAGCATCCATGCGGTCGAACACGCCCTGCCGCTCCATCCGCTGTTCTTCCGACGCGCGCAGTTCTTTCGACCGCTCCTGCACCGCCTCCAGCCACTGGCGCTCCTGGTCGCCGATCTGGTCGGTCCCCAGGTAATTTCGAATGAATCGCAACTGGTCGGCCCGCGAGCAAAACTCCGGCGCCATCACGCCCAGCGCCGCCAAGTCGCGCACGATCGATTCGCGGCGCCACTGTCTCACCCGGATTCGCCGCCCGACTGACGCATCCAGAAAATAGAACTCGAACTCCCGGTTGGGCAGCGGCCGGATCAGCACGTTTCGCCAGAACAGATCGCGATGCACAAACCCCGCGTCGTGCATGAACCGAACCTGGCGTGCAAGGTTGATCAGGATACTCCGCTTCGCCTCGATTGCCGCCCACTCCGGCAGACCCAGCTTCGGCTCTCGCGCCGCGCCGGCCCGCCCCACGTCGCCCGCCGCGTCGCGCGCGATCCCGGGTCCGTAGCGATGGATGAACGTCGCCAGCGACATCGCGTCCGGCACGGCCTCGGTAATCAGAAAGCAGCTCCGCACCAATCCGTAGAGCCGCTGCTCGCCCCATGCGATCGGCCGCACCGCCTGGATCCCCCATCGCCGCATCGCCGCCAGCACGCGGTACTCCGACTTCGCCCGGCTCGACTGAACCAGGGTCCCGCGAAACGCCAGCCGCATACGGCTGCTCCACCGCGGATAGTGATACCGCTTCAGAAACACCGCCAGGTTGGACCGCGGCAGCGAGATGTAGACCGTGTCGGTCGTCCGGCTCCACGCCGCGAGGCGATCGCCCAGCGTTCCCAGCACGGCCGTCACGCTCGACAGGCCGGCCTCCGTCAGGGCCGCGCGATAGGCCGGATCGATCCGCATTCGTTCGTGTTCGACGATCATCGCCCTGCCACCGCCGTTCGCCGTTCCGCCAGCCGCGCGTCCAGCAACTCCCGTGCGGCCGCCAGCACCCGCCCCGCCTCAAGCTGCACCATACAGTGATTGTGTCCGAGCGGACACAGCTTTTCCTGGCAGGGCTGGCACTCGAGCGCCAGCATCACTTTTCGTTCGCGCGGGAAGTTCGTTTCCGTCCAGGCCGGATTGGTCGGCCCGAAGATCGTCACCACCGGCACGTCGAACGCGATCGCGTAGTGCCGCGGCCCCGTGTCGTTCGTTACCAACAGGTCCGCCCGACGCATCAGCGACTTCAGCGGCCCGAGCCCCAGGGGCGGCTCGAAGCAGAACTCCATCGGCTCGCGCGCGGCACGGCGCATCTGTTCGGCGATGGCCGCTTCCTTCGGCGTGCCGCTCACAATCACCCGCGCGCCGTAGGCCCGAACCAGCTCGTCGCCGACGGCCGCGAACCGCTCCGCCGGCCAGAGCTTCGCCGTCCCGTACGCCCCGCCCGGATTCAACACGACCAGGGGCCGCCCGCGATCGAACGGCCCCAGCCGCTCCTCAGTCGCCGCCTCGTCCGCCGCGCCATACGCCAACGTGAGCCGCCGCCCGACACGCACACAACCCACGCGCTCGGCCAAGGCGTTGTAATAATCGAGCATCGACACCGGCTTGAATCCGCGCCCGTTTCGCTCCGGCCGCAGCCGGTCGTTCAGCATGAATCCGCGCCCGTCGCGGCTATACCCGACCCGCCGGCCCGCGCGGCCCAGCCATACTGCCAGCGCCGACCGAAACGAGTTCGGCAGCACGATCGCCAGGTCAAACGCCCCGGCCCGCAGTCGCCCGGTCAGTCCCCAGAACCCGGCGGGCGAATCGGCCCCGCCGTCCGGCCAGAAGATCAGCTCGTCCATCCATCCGCTGTCGCGCACGACATCGGCGACATATCGCCGACAGAGGAACGCGACATGTGCCCCGCGAAATCGCTCGCGCACCGCCGCCAGCGCCGGCGACGCCAGCACGACATCGCCGACCCAGTTCGGCAGCACCACCAATATTCGCTTCGGCTCGTCCAACCCGCCGATTTTACGAGCCAACGACGCAACTCGTCCAACGCGGCCCGACGCCCCGCGTTGACGCCCCGCGCCCGCCTCCCGATACTCGCCCTCGCATGCGCGCCCTGCTCTTCGACGGCAATCTCCGGTTCGACCGCGACCACGCGGACCCCGCGCCGCGCGACGGCGACGTCCTCATCCGCGTCCGCGTCGCCGGAATCTGCAGCACCGACCTCGAAATCGCCCGCGGCTACATGGGGTTCAAGGGCATCCCCGGCCACGAGTTTGCTGGTGAAGTCGTCGCCGGTTCGCCGCACTTGGTCGGCAAGCGAGTTGTCGCCGAGATCAACTGCGTCTGCGGCAAGTGCGACATGTGCGCGTCCGGCCTGTCGAGCCACTGTCGCCGCCGGACGGTCGTCGGCATTGTCGGCCGCGACGGCGCTTTCGCCGAGCTCGTGGTCGTCCCCGCCCGCAACTGTCACGTCCTGCCCGACGTGCTCACCGACGAACAGGCCGTCTTCGTCGAGCCGCTGGCGGCCGCCTTCCAGGTCACGCGG
Organism: uncultured Planctomycetaceae bacterium; assembly: GCA_964581285.1. Taxonomy (GTDB): domain Bacteria; phylum Planctomycetota; class Phycisphaerae; order UBA1845; family UTPLA1; genus SpSt-539. The sequence goes on from CAZONT010000004.1 coordinate 15,435, forward strand.
CAGGTTCGCATCGAGCCGCGCCAAGCCGTCACCGTCCTCGGCTCCGGCCGGCTCGGAATCCTCGTCGCCCAGGTCCTCGCCCGCACCCGCTGCCGGCTTGTCGTCGTCGGCCGCAATCCGCAGACGCTCGGGACGCTCGAAAAACTGGGCATCAACGCCCGGCTCATGTCCGAGGTCACCCAGCAGCACGATCAGGACCTCGTCGTCGAGTGCACCGGGTCGCCCGACGGCCTCGCGGCGGCCAGCAAGCTCGTCCGCCCCCGCGGGACCATCGTCCTCAAAACCACCTGCGCCGCCCCCATCTCGCTCGACCTCGCACCACTCGTCATCAACGAAATCACCCTCGTCGGCAGCCGCTGCGGCCCCTTTGCCGACGCCATCTCCGCGCTGGCTCGCGGCGACATCGACGTCACGCCGATGATTACCCGATCGATGCCGCTCTCCGACGGCCCGGCTGCGTTCGCCGCCGCCGCCGAGCCCGGCGCCCTGAAGGTCCTGCTGAAGCCCGCCGAATGAACAAGCTCCGCCTCACGCCGCCGCTCGCCTTGCCGCTCGACGACACGACCCTGCTTCGCTTTCGCTCGCTGGCCGAGCAGCCCGGCCTCGTTCATGCCATCACCACCGCCCCTTGGAACATGGCCCCGCACCGCGGCCCGCAGGCCGATCTCGCCGTCGAGCGCCGCTGCCGCGTCTGCGCCCATCTCGGCCTGGACTTTGAGCGCCTCACCGCCCCCGACCAGATCCACAGCCCCCACGTCCTGCGGGTCGAGGAGCTCGACGTCGGCCGCGGGCGCTTCGGCCGCGACTCCGCCATTCCGTTCGTCGACGGACTCGTCTGCAACATGGCGAAAACGCCGCTGCTCCAGCTCTCCGCCGACTGCCCGCTCATGCTGATCTTCGATCCGCGCAACAACGCCATCGGCACGGCCCACGCAAGCTGGCGCGGCACGGTCGCCGGCATCGCCACCCGCCTCGTCGAAACGATGCGCCGCGAATTTGCGAGCCGCCCCGACGAGCTGCTCGCCGGCCTCGCGCCGTGCGCCGGTCCGCAGCTCTACGAGGTCGGCGACGACGTCCGGCGGATCGCCAACACGATGCTCACCGACGCCGACCGCTTCTTCCCCAAGCCCGGCGCGAAGCACTGCTTCGACCTCCGGGCCGCCAACGTCGATCAGCTCCTCCGCGCCGGCCTCGAACCCGATCACATCGAAACCGCCGACGCCTGCACGATCTCCGACCCCCGCTTCTACTCCCACCGCCGCGAGGGCGCCCAGACAGGACGATTCGCCCTCATCGCCGCCGTCGTCGATTCGGGCCACAGAAGTCGATGAGACGAGCTGCGTCATCCACGCCAGGGATCACGACGCCGGGCATCGCGCGATTCGTGCCACCGCTCACGGTTTTCGTCTTCGCGGCATTCTGCTTCGCCGGCGCGGTCCGCCACGAGTTTCTCCGCGGCGACGACATTCCGCTGCTGGTCGACAACTCCGCCTATCGCGGCCTCGGCCCGTCGCACCTCCGCTGGATGTTCACGACGTTTCTCACGGGACCCTATCAGCCGCTCAGCTGGATCAGTTACGCGGTAGACTGGTCTGTCTGGGGATTGCGGCCCATCGGGTTCCACCTGACAAATGTTGTGCTCCACGCCGCTACCGCGCTCGCTGTCTATTTTCTCGCGATCCGGCTCCTTCGCGCGGCCGTGCCCGACTCCAGCCCTTCCGATCCGTCGCTGCAAATCGCGTCGGCGTTCGCCGCCCTGCTCTTCGCGCTCCATCCCCAGCGCGTCGAATCGGTCGCGTGGATCACCGAACGCCGCGACGTGTTGTCCGGCCTTTTCTATGTCGTTGCCTTGCTGGCCTACGTTCGGTTCGCGACGTCCGATTCCGCGCATCGACGCCGCTTCTATCTCGTCGCACTCGCCGCCTACCTGCTCAGCGTGCTCGCCAAAGCGACGGGCATGACGCTGCCGATCATTCTCATTCTTCTCGACGCCTGGCCGTTGCGCCGGCTCAACCGCCACGCCTCCGTCTGGATCGAAAAACTGCCGTTCATCGCCGTCGGAGTCGTCACGGGCATCGTCGCCGTCGTCGGACAGAGGTCCGGTTCATTCGTGCTGGGATTCGAGAATCTTTCAATCGCGCAGCGCGTCGCCGTCGCCGCCTTCGCCGCCTGCTTCTATCTCTGGAAGATGTTGCTCCCGTTCGGCCTGTCTCCGCTCTACGAGCGACCTGCCGAAATCGTTCCGGCGTCCCCGATCTTCGTCGGCTGCATCGTCACGATCGCGATTGCCATCGCACTGATACTGTGGTCGCGCCGCCGCGCGCCGGCCGTCGCGGTTGTGCTGACCGCGTACTTTGTGACGCTTGCGCCGGTTTCCGGCCTGGTCCTCGCCGGAAACCAGATCGCCGCCGATCGCTACACCTATCTGCCCACACTCGGTTTCGCTCTCCTGGCCGGCGGCATCGTCCTGCGCCTTCTCCGATCCTCGCGACGCCCGGCGACCATCGCCGTCTGTGCTTCAGTGCTTGTCGTCTATGCGATGCTGACCATCCGGCAGACGCGCTTCTGGGCCGACGATTGGACGCTCTGGCAGCGCGGCGCCGCCGTCCACTCGCCGTTCGGTCCGTCGCCGAAGGCCCTCGCCAATGCGTCGATGCTGGCCGCCGAACGTGGCAACCTCGATCTGGCAATTCGTTACTCGCAGCAAGCGGTCGAAGCGCGGCCGCGCGACTCCTCCTTCCTGCGAAACCACGCGACCTATCTCAATCTTGCCGGCAGAACCACCGAGGCCCTGCAGTCGTTACAGCTCGCCGCCGACGCCGCGCCCCAGAGCGCGACGGCTCAGTCGGACTACGCCGCGGCTCTGCACCGCGCCGGCCGTGCCACCGAAGCCGAGCCCGTCTATGAGCGCGCCATCGCACTCGACGCCGCGGACGCACAGGCCAATTTCGGACTCGGCTTGATCTGCATTCAACACAATCGGACCGACCGCGCCGACCGACTCATGGCGAGTGCGATCAGCTCCGGCCGGCTCACGCCGGAAATGTACGTCCAGGTCGCATCGGCCTGGTTCACGATGAAGGAGCCGAGCCGGGCCGTGAAAACCCTGCGGGCGGCCGTCGAGCGACACCCGAACGACGAGTATCTCGCGATCATGCTCGCGTGGCCGCTCGCGACGCATCCGCTCGCCGAGGTTCGAAACGGGGCCGACGCCGTACGGCTCGTTCGGCCCATCGCGGCTCGTCCCGGTGACAACCGGGCCCAGGCCTTGCGAGCACTCGCGGCGGCGCTGGCCGAGATCGGGGATTTCCCCGGGGCAACCGCCGCATCGGCTGAGCTGATTCGACTTGTGACGCAGGACGGCCGCGTTCCGGTACCGGCCGCGCTGGCGCAGTTTGATTCCGATCTCAGGGCAGGCAGACCGGTGCGCCAAACTCCCTGATCCGTGCAATCTTTGGCACGATTCGCCCCCATCGGGACCCCGATCTAAGTGATTTCCCGCCGTCCAGATAACCAAATCTTTACTCGTCCGACACGTGGTCGCATCGTACCATTTAGAGTCCGACGCATCGGGAAGTTGCGTCGATAACGGAGGACCCCGCACCGACCACGACGGGATTGAGGCAGCCGGCCGGTTCGCCATATTCATCTATATTCTCACGTCGGCCCGCAACTCCATCGCCGGTTGGTTCAGTGGGGTCCGCATTCAGTCGGAACACCGCGCGTTCGCCGTGTCCGCATCGAGTTTGCCATCGTGGGGCCTGGCAGGTAGGAGCTGCGCCTCTGATCAGCCGCCGGCACGGATTCGTGCCGGCGGCTACTCATTCGTGCCGACAGAAGGGGATATGGCCGGTACCGCTGACGATTTCGTGACGGTTCGCGAGCTGGGGCAGGGCGCCAATACGCGCGTCACCCTCATCCGCAATCTTGCGTCGCAGGAGCTGATCTGCCGCAAGACGGTCCTTGCCGCCGCGCCCAATTTCGAGTCGCAGATCCGCCAGATGAAAAACGAGTTCGAGGTCGGGCAGCACAACGAGCACCGGGCCCTGCGAAAGTCGATCGACTTCCAGGTGGTGAAGAAGATGTTCCGGCCGGTCGAGGCCCATATCTATTTGCAATACATCGATGGCGTACCGCTGGACCTGTGGGCCGACTCGGCCACGCCGGGGAACATTCTCAAGGTGTTCTGGCACGTGGCGGATGGGCTGGCCGACCTGCACGGGCGGAGCTTTGTTCATGCGGACCTCAAGCCGCAGAACGTGCTGTGCGCGGCGAACGGGCGGCCGACGCTGATCGACTTCGGGCAGTCGTGCCCGGTGCGGCACACCAAGCAGCGGATCCAGGGGACGGCCGACTTCATCGCGCCGGAGCAGGTGAACTGCGAGCCGCTCGACGGCCGGACGGACGTCTTCGGCTTCGGGGCGATGCTGCACCTGATCTTCCTCGGCAAGCCGGCCCAGACGGAGCTGAACGCGACCAGCGTGCGGCGCGGCGGGCGGATTTCGCTGGAGCGGCGGACGTGGCACCACCAGGGCGAAGAAGTGGCGCTGGACCCGCCGCTGATGAAGCTGATCGAGGACTGCCTGCAGCCGGAGCGGACCGAGCGGCCGGAGAACATGACGCTGGTGAAGGATCGGCTGGAGATCTGCTTTAACCGCGTCGCGCAGCACGCCGCGCCGACGAACGGGCACAAGTAAATCGACGATTCCCAATTCTTAATCACATCTCGCTGCGTGATACAATTACATTGACGTAACCATGCATCAGAATGCGACGAAAGCACCGCGCACCATCGGTCTATTCGCACCCCTGGCCGTTCCAATCGTGCTTGCAGGCGCTTGGTTCGACTCCTCCACGAAACATCGTCACGCGGAGCTGATCATTCGCCCGAGCCCGCAGTGGTCGTGCACGCTCGCCGACGGTTACCTGATCGTCGATCAGGTCCCCCGCGAGTGGTCGCCGCGCCGATTACTCCCGGCCGCGCCCGTTGTCCGGCAGGGTGAACAGTTTCAGAAGATGGAAAAAACAATTTGTACCGGCCAGAAGGTCACGTATTACGAAGATCGATTCAAGGTAGCGAGTTGGCTGAACGACGACGTCAAGTACAATCACCGCGAACTCGTCAGACGCGAAATGAAGAAACCTGGCCCAGTCTGGGCCGGCGTTGTGACCCACGCAAAGTTCCGGGCATTCGTGGCGTCACTTCTGCTGCTTTCACTGTTCTCACTTCCGCTTTCGGCGGCCCCGTTGTTCATCTCAATCCTCGCGCGCCACCGACGCAGCCTACATGCTCGTCGACAGCAATGTCCCGAGTGCGGATACTGCCTCGCGTACAACGTTTCGAACAAATGTCCCGAATGCGGCGAATGCTCGACTGTTCGAGCATCCAATTAGTAACATACACCTCAATTCGACATGCCCGACGATAGACTGAAATGGCCGAGTGGCAAGCCGCCAAGGAAGGATACGGCGTTGCCGGTTTGGGTATGGGTGCTCGTCTTAATTTGCCTGCTGACAACTTCGTGTCGTTTCATATTGTCGCGGATCACAAACCCAGTCCAGTCGCCGCAAGTCGGCACGAACAGATGAGTGGAATGTCCGCCAATGGATCCCTGTACGATCGACAGCGCTTCTAAGAACAACGCAATGGTAGGAGAATCAAATGCGGTTCCGTGATACGCCTAATTCAGCACCGACCCGAATGACCAGCGTTACGATTTCGGCGATTGTGATACTCGGTCTTTGCCTTGCCGTGCCCCATTTCGGCCCGCGAAATGCGAGCATGGCAATGTTGTCCGAGGCGAAAGAAGTTCGATTCACGTTCACTGGCGAGAAAACAATCGCTGCCGATTCTGACCGGCTATGTTTTGAAATTACGAACGAAGCCTGGAATGCGCCTCCTGGAATCAAGGATTTGTTCTATAAGTGTACGCGAAACAAGGCTGGTGAACGGTCCCGGTCTCCCGACGAATTATGGCTCAAACTAACAAAGAAGGGATACGTGGTCGGAGGATGCGTCCTTGCCGATCCGGAGCGAAAGCCGATCGACGTCGCGTTCGAATTGCTCATACGAGCTAGCAATCGCGACTTGCCATCCGAGGTGAGTATCGGATTCGCAGTCTCATATCGATTTGACGACGACGCACACAAGTGGTCTGTGATCTCGGCGCCGGACCCCACTGCGATGAGCATACGCCCGGGCGACTGAAAGCCGAGTGAAACGGAACAAGGCACAGCGGACATTTTGGGGATTCACGCCATCCTATTTGGCGGTGTTTGCCGCGCTCCTGAGCTCAGCAAATTCGCAGCGTCCCATCGGTGGAAAGTGCGGCGAGCCCTCGTGAAATACGATGTTTGAGATGCGGCCTTGACTGCAGTCCATTTCGACGCGGCCCCAGACGATTTTTCCGAAGAGGCCGTATTGGCGACGATTTGGAGATTTCCTGATTTCGTCGGCGGTTCCCATGCGAATGAAGACCTGCTCCTGGTTTGAGCGCATGACCGAGAAGTCTTCCGAACCCTTGATCAGTTCGCCTTGTGCGCGGGTCAACAGGTCGCGGACGGTGTCGCAGATCGGGGCGTGCGCGGAGTAGGTTTTCGGCGGAGGCGATGGCGGCGGGGGGTCGGGTAGTGCTGCGTTTTTCGGTTTTGCGCAGGTGCAACAGTAAGCGCTGATGCCACACACGAGCAGATGGACACTCCAGGTCTTCATGTTTCAAACGGCCGGCCGCGCCGCTCCGCACTTCCAGCACTCCGTGAACTGGCCCTCGATCTCCTCGCCGCAGCCGGCGCAGTTCCAGTTCTCGGTCACGCGAAACTCCCAGCCGCACTCGGGGCAGCGGGGTTCGCTGAAACCGTGGAGCTTGTAGCCACAGCGGTCGCACTCCGTTGGGTTCACGGGCTGGCGGGCGGTTTCGACCAGCTCGAGAGCGCGCGGCACATCGCTCTCGAATTCCACCCAGACTTCCCAGGCGCCTGCGACGTTCAGCGAGGTCTGGCCGGTCGCGGTCGCCAGGGAGTCGCCCATGGTCGTGGCCCGGATGCCGTGCTCTGCGAGCATCCCCACGATCAGGCGGGCCTCCATGGCGTCGCGCGCGGTCGTCAGTCGGGTCATGCGGTCCCACTCCCTGCCGCCGCTCAGCGCGTCGGCTAGTCGATGGTCTGGTTGAGGACGATTCGCACGCCTTCGAACTGCTTGTCTTCGTAGTTCTCGGGCGGCTCGTGGCCGACGCCGGGCTCGACTGCGAGAAACGCCAAGCCGCCGGCCTTGCGGATTTCGTCGGCTGCCTCGCGGCTGTGCGGCGTCAGCGGGTCATCCTCGCCGCAGAGCAGGTAGACGCGGACGCCATGCTGCTTCTGGGCCCGCTGCCACGCATCGAGGCCGGGCGACTTGTACAGCGACGCGGCGACGAACGCGCCGGCGTAACGCGCCGGGTCGTCGGCCAGCAGGGCGAGCGCGACGGCGCCGCCCTGAGAATAACCCGCCAAGACGATCTGCTTCTCGTCGATCTTGTACTTGGCGCGGGCCGCGGCGATCGCTTCTGCGGTGAGCTTCTTGCACGCGGCGAGGTCGATGTCGTTGCCCTTGCCGGCCCGGGGTTGTTCCCACACGTTGGTCAGCTTGTTCCCGCCGCGGCGGATGCCGCGCGGCGCGACCACAATCGCGCCCATTCGTTCGGCGGCGGTCTTCCACGTGTTGAGGAAGTAGCGCTGGTTTTCGCCGCGGCCGTGAAACGCGACGATCAGCGGCCGCGGCTGCTTGCAGTCGACGTTCGACGGCACGTAGATGGCCAGCCGTTCGGCGTCGGCCTTGCGGGCCTCGTCGACGATCGCCTTGAAGCGCGGGTCGTCGCGAAGCTCAGCGAACTCCTCATTTTGCAGAAGCGGGTCGACGTCGTTCCAGCCGTTCTCGACGGCCTCGGTCAGGTCGCTCAGTGCACTGGCCGTGCGGCCGAGCCGTGCGTTCGCCCTGGCCCGCGCAAAGAGGGTCGTGATCTCGTGCGGCACGAGTTCGAGGACGCGGGTGTAGGCCGCGACGGCCGCTTCCCAGTTTTTCGATTCTTCGGCTTCCCGGGCCTTCGCGTATGCCGCCTCGAAGCGGGCCTTCCACGACTTCTTCTCCTGGGCGAGGGCCCGCCCCGGCACGAGAGAGACCGCGCCGATCGCTCCCAGCAGGATGCACAGGAGGAGCCCGGCCGCGCCGCGATGATGGATGTTTGGTTGTCCTGGCGTTTGTCGCATCCTGACATCCTAGCAGAACGTCGCCTGCTCGAATCGGCAGCGGTATACTCCGGACATGACTGCGGCACGCCTCCCCCAGATCGTCCGCCGGTTCGCTCCGATCCTCCCGATGTTCGTACTCGCCGCCTGTTCGCAGCACATCAGCCCGGCCGAGACGCCCCCGCGTGTCATCACCGGCGGCGTGGGCCCCGCCGAGCAGCAGTCGGCCGCGCTCAAGGTTGCGCAGACGGTCGAAGTGCGCCTCCGATCGCAGTCGGGGACGGGCTATGCATGGCGGCTTGCGTCCGGCGCGGACAACTTCGTCGTCGCGCGACAAACGATGCACACGACCGACGTCGACGCGGCCAACGGCAAGCGTGTCGGGGGCGCGACGTGGGACGTCTTCACGCTCCGCGCGGCGCAGCCGGGCGACGCAACGGTCGAGTTTGTCTATGAACGCCCCTGGGAAAAAACCGCCCCGCCGGCCCGGCGCTTCACGCTGAAAGTCCACGTCGAGCGCTGATCACAACGGCAACGCCTCAACCCGCCGGCTGCGTCGGCGTCCCCTTTATTTTCGCACGGCAGTCCCGGAGCCACTCCGCGAATCGCTGCGGGGTGATCGTCTCCTTGCCCACCACCAGCCGGTCGACCTCGGTCCCGTCCGGCCGACAGAAGACAAACACCCCCGGCGTCTGCGTCGTGTTGTAGCGCTTGGCCGGCGGCCCCCAGTTGTAGAGCAGCTCGATGTTCACCGACTGCTGCAATTCCTTCGCGACGGTCGAGTTCTCGAAGACGCTCACGACCATGTTGCGGTGCTCGGGCGAACTCCAATCCTTGAAGTAAAGCAGCAGCGGCTGGTTGACTTTCTTCGCCCGCTCCACGCCGTAGTCGTAATTCAGGTCCCACCGCGCCGCGCAGCCGCTCGCCAGCGTCATCAGGCCGAAGAGCCAAACCCATCGTCCGTGCCCGGCGAGCCGACGCGCCTGTACGCACCACTTCCACTGCATCCAACAACCCTTTCCTGATCGTCCCGGAAGCTCTTAACCGTGGTTGCCGCCCGGCCGCGCGCCGGCATGTCCGAGTCCCGCGGCCGGCTGCACCGAATGAACGTCGGAGAACGGGATCTCCCGCCCGCGCCGATCGGTGCAACTGTAGCGGACTTCGTCCACCGCGAAACCCTCGACCCCCCGGATCAATATGGTCCGCCGCGTCTCGTGTTCAATATCCGTCAAGATGCGCCGCTTGCGATTCAGCAGGTGGTTCGCCACGGCTGTGCTCAGTTGCACATCGATGATCGCCACGTTCTCCATTCCCGACGCCACCTGGATCGCGCGCATGACGTCCAGCGTCACCGACTCCGGCGTCTTGACCATCCCCGTCCCGCGGCAACGCGGGCAATCCTGGTAGACGGACCGGCTGATCGACGGCCGCTGGCGCTGGCGCGTCATCTCGATGATGCCGAACTGCGACATCTTGAGGAGCTTGGCCCGCTCCTTGTGGTCCTTCAACGAGTCGCGCAGGCGCTTCTCGACCATCCGCTTGTTCTTCTCGAACCGCATGTCGATGAAGTCGCAGATGATCAGCCCGCCCAGGTCGCGCAGCCGCAGGTGGCGGGCGATCTCCTCCGCCGCCTCGAGGTTAACCCGACGGGCCGTCTCCTCGGGATCATCCGGCACGCGGAACCGCCCCGAGTTCACGTCGATCGCCACCAGGGCCTCGGTCGACTCGATCACCAGCGACCCGCCGCACTGCAATGGCACGTTTTTCGAGTGCAGCTTCTCGATCTCGGCTTCGATGTTGAACAGGTGGAACAGCGGCTCGCGGCCGTTGTAGAGGAAGATGCAGTCGCGGCTCTTGGGCGACGCAATCGAGAGAAAATCGGCGATGCGCTCGGCCGTCGGGGCATGATCGCACAGGATGCGCTTCACGTCCGAGTCGAAGACGTCGCGAATCGTGCGGATGACCAGGTCCGACTCCTGGTACAGCACGCACGGCGCCCGCTCGGCCCGAATCCGCTCCTCGACCGACTTCCACAGTCGCAGCAGGTACGTCAGGTCGCGCTGCAGGTCGCGCTTCGTCCGGTCGATGGCCGCCGTCCGCATGATGAACCCCATGTTCGGCGGCAGCGTGAGCTGGCTCAGCATCTCGCGCAGGGTTCGGCGCGTCTCCTCGTCCTCGATCTTGCGTGAGACGCCCAGCTCGTTCATGTCGGGCATCATCACGAGGAAGCGGCCCGGCACGCTGATGTAGGTGGTCAGGGTCGGCCCCTTGGTGCCGATGCCTTCTTTCGTGATCTGCACGATCACTTCCTGCCCGCGCCGCAGGCAGCGCTGGATCGGCGGCCGCTCGCGGCGCGGCGTCTTGCGACCCACGCGCTCCGTCTCCGCGTCGCCGTCCGGGAAGTACTTCGGGTGCAGATCGCTGATGTGCAGGAAGCCCTGTGTCGTCAGGCCGAAGTCGACAAACGCCGCCTGGATCGACGGCTCGACGTTCGTCACGCGGCCCTTGTAAATGTTGCCCACGTGCGACGCCGCCGATACCCGCTCCATGTCGAGTTCGTCCAGCCGTCCGTTCGACAGCATCGCGATGCGGCACTCATCCGCATCCGCGACGTTGATGAGCATCTCGCGCCCCTCGCGCACGACCGAGCGATGCGGATCGACAATCGTCCGCACGACCACGCGGCCGACGGCCTCCGCCTCCAGCTCTTCGTCGACGTCGACGACCTCCGCTTCGCGCGGAACCTCTATTTCGACCTCCATCGCCTCGTCGTCGCGATACTCGCGCCTTGCCTCGGCCGCCGCCGGTGCGACCGCCGGCGCATCGCCCGCCCGTCGCCGCCCGCGTCCGCCGCGTCGACCGCGCCGCCGCCGCCCGCGCACGCCGCCCGCTTCGGTCGCCGCTTCGCCGAACGCATCCGGCGGACGCCCGCCTTCCAGCGGTGCGGGCTCGGTGATCGTTGCCTCATCCACCGACGCAGGCGTCGAGCGATAGCTTCGGTCGTCGTTTCGGGCCGGCGACTTCGGCTGCTCGACGCCCAGCTGATCCGTTTCGCCTTCGTCTTCAACCTGCTCGACCGACTCGGCCGACGCCTCCGCGGCTGGCTCGATCCCGCGCTGATCGCGCCGCCGATGCCGCCGGCCTCCGCGTCGCCCGCGCCGCCGTCGCCGCCGCAGCGGCTGTCCGTCTTCGCCGACCTCCACGGGACCTTCCGCCGTGCCGCCCGAACCCGCCGCGCCATTGCCGCCGGCCGGGATTGGCTCGCGCTTTACCGGCTGCTCCGCGTGCGGGGTCTCCGCCGCCGGCGTTTCGTCGAGTATGCCCTCGGCGAATCCGCCCGCCGGCTCGTTCGCCGACGATGCGCCGCCGACCGGTCGCCTGAGCGGCGGCCGGCGATTTGCAAACTCCCGGTCATATGCGCTCGTAATGGGGGGACGTCGCTTGGACTTCACAGTGTTGCCTTTCCAGTGACCGTCTCTTCAGGATGGCGCTTCAGATGTGCGTATTCGACGTGCGTGCGTTCCAGCCGGTGCAGATCGCCGCGGGGTTCGAAGCCCAGAGCTTGCAGAACCTCGCCCGGTTTCGCCGTGCCGCCCGCTCCCGTGCTCTGCGTCCAGACCAGCCGGCCGTCGGCCACGCCGATCTCACGCACGAACTCGCGGACGTTTACGGGCCGTGTGCGCCCGCTCTTCACGTCGCGACGTTCCACGTCCACGCGGGCTTCGGCCGCAAAGGCCGCCGCACGGGCCGCGACATCCGCGACCTCCGCGTCCGTGAGTCGCATCGCGTAGGTCACGAACTCCGGCGCGCACGCCGCGTCTTCCGCCAGTGCAAATGTCTCGAGGAGCCGCAGCCCGCCCGGCATCTGCGCCGCCATTCGCCGCATCGCCTCCGCCGCGTCGAGCGGACCGTCCAGTTCGACGATCAGCAGCTCGTCACGCGAGGCGATACCCACGCTTCGAGGGAGTGGAAGCGACAATCGCGGTCGCGGGTTGAACCCCGCCGACCGTCTCGCGGGCAACTCGGCCCGCGCGAACGCGCGCTCAAACAGGCGCACCGTGTCGTGGTGCGAGATGAACCGCAGGTCGCCCTCAATGGCATAGCGAAACGCAAGTCGATAATGCAATCCTGAAAAGGGTCCCTTTCGTTTGAGTTCTCTGCCGCGTGCCTCACCGCGGTGAACGTCACCGCAGCCGGCGCCCGGCCTTCTTATCCGTCACGGGTTCGCGTAACCGCGACGCCCGCTATTCGACTCGTCCGGGCCGCCCATCCGGGCAAGCCCGTTAGATCACATCCGGCAGGATCTTCCGCGCTTCCTGCCGCAGGTAGTTTACCACTTCCCGCTCCGTCTCGAACCCCAGGCACCGATCCGCCGACCGCTTCGCATCCGACATGCTCACACTGCGGATCATTCGCTTCACCAGCGGGATGCTCCCCGCGACCATCGAAAGCTTGCGTAAACCCATACCCAAAAACAAGATAGTGCAAACCGGATCGGCCGCCATTTCGCCACAGATGCTCAGGTCCGTCTTCTGACCTTCCGACGCATCCACCACCATTTTTAGCAATCGCAGAACCGCCGGGTTAAAGCCGCTGAACAGCGGCGCAACCTTTTCGTTGTTCCGGTCCACCGCAAGCGTGTACTGGATCAGGTCGTTCGTCCCGACGCTGAAAAAGTCCACCTCGCGGGCGAGTTCCTTCGCGCACAGGGCCGCTGCCGGCGTCTCGACCATGATCCCGGTCGGCACCTTCTTGCGGAACTCGTACCCCTCCTCCTCCAGCTCCTCGATCAGCACGTTCAGCACGTAGCGCGCCTGCCGCAGCTCCGAAATATGCGTCACGAGCGGAAACATGATCCGCACGTCCCCATGCACGCTCGCCCGCATGATCGCCCGCAACTGGGCCCGGAACAGCGGGAGGTTCTGCAAACACAGCCGGATCGACCGCAGCCCCAGGAACGGATTCTGCTCCGGCTCCATCGGCCGTCCGGGGTTCAGCTTGTCGGCACCCAGGTCGACCGTCCGGATCACGAGCGGCTTGCCGTTCAGCAGCTCCGTCGCCTGCCGGTAGGCCTGGAACTGCTCCTCCTCCGACGGCTCCGGCCCGCCCTGCAGGAACAGGAATTCCGTTCGGAACAGTCCCACGCCCTCCGCCCCCCGGGCCAGGCATCCCTCAACGTCCTCCGGAAACTCGATGTTTCCAAGCAACGCGATCCGCACCCCGTCCTTCGTCACGGCCGGCAGATCGCGGAGTTCGCTCAGGGCCTGCTGGATTTCGACCAGGTGTGCGGCCTGCGTCTTGTACTGGTTGATCTGCGATTCATCCGGGTTGATCGCCACCACGCCGTGCGTGCCGTCGATCACGGCCATGTCGCCCGTCGAGATCAGCCCCGTGATGTTCCCCAGCCCGACGACGGCCGGAATCCCCAACCCCCGCGCCACGATGGCCGTGTGCGACGTCGATCCGCCCAGGTCGGTCGCGAACCCCAGCACCCGCCGGGTCTTGTCCAGCATCACGGTCTGCGAGGGCGTCAGGTCGTGCGCGATGATGATGACCGGCTCCTGCAGCTCGGTCAGCTCCTGCCGCGCACCGGCCCCTGCATGTCGCAGCACGCGCCGTTCGATGTCGACGATGTCCCGCGCCCGCTCCTGCAGGAACGGGCTGTTCATCTCGGCGAACCGCCGCCGGTAGCGCCGCATGAAAACGCTGATCGCGTACGCCGCGCTGTAGTTCTTCTCGAGGATGAGCTGCGTCACTTCGGCCCGCGGCTTCGGATCGGCCAGCCACCGCTCGTGAAACCCGAAGATGTCGGCCAGCTCGGTCCCCGCCCGCTCCGCCACGGCCGTCCGCTCGGCCGCGACCTCCGCCCGTGCCGCTTCGAATGCCCGCTCTACCGACGCCAGCTCGTGTTCGAGTTGTTCCGCCGGCAGGATCCGCTTCGGGACGCGCGTCTCTTCCGTGTCGAGAACGACCGCCCGGCCGATCACGACCCCCGCGGAGACTCCAATGCCCCGTTTTACCGACATCGAGCGGTTCCCTCGCCCGGGCCGCCGTTTTCAAGGCAGCCGGGCGCGGCCATCGTATCCGTCCCCTCGTCGCTTGTCGCGGCCGGATGGCGACACCGTCTTCCGCTTCGGAGGGTCAAATCTCCCCGTCGAGGAGCGTCTCCAAAAAAATCACGTGGAATCTGGAAAATGTTTGAGCGCCGCGTCCCGGACCTTCGTTGTTGGACACTCGGAGGCACCGGTTCGCCACGCGAGCGGGCCTCCCCGATTCTCTGGGTGCGTCTGGCATGGACACCGTCAGTCACGGTGCGGCCGAACAGGGCACGGATGCCGCCGGCCGCCGCGATGATTACCTGATCGTCTCGAAAGCCGCCGAGATCCTCGGCGTGTCGACCGGCACTCTGCGCAACTGGGACCGCGAGGGAAAGCTCAAAGCCGAGCGGAACCCCGTTAATCGATATCGCATGTACCGCCGACGAGACTTGGAGCGACTTCTGGCGGAGCGCAGAGCCGCACTTCGCAACGCAACGAAATTCCCAATTCCCCACCCGGAGCAGCCGCGCCCGGGCCAGCACTAATCTTCGTAGAATTTATCCGCGACCAGCTTCGCCAGGGCTTCCACGACCGTCGCCGCGTCCTCCCCGTCCGCGACCAGCTTCAGCCGCGTCCCCGGAGTCCCCTCGAGCAGCATCATCTCCATCGGGCTCTTCCCATCGACGCTCGTCTTGCCTTTGAACACGCGAACCGTCGACTGGTACTGGCTGGCGATATCGATGAATCGCATGACCGGCCGCGCGTGCAGCCCCTGCTTGTTGATGATTGTCACCTCACGCTCGGCGTGTGTGGCATTTGCTGACATGGTGTTGGTCGCGTCCATTCGCATGGCATGACGTCGGGGGCTTTGCCGCGCCGCTCAACCCACCGGCATCGCGTCGGCTTCTTTGATCAACTCGACGATTGCATCCTGGGTCTCGGCCTGCCGCAGGAAACGCCGGAAATTGTCCCGCTGCAGGTGCCGGAAGATGTTCTCCATCGCCTGCAGGTGCCCGTCCGGGCTCTCCGGCGGCGACAACAGCAGAACCACGGTGTAGACCGGCGCCCGATCGAGTGCCGCGAAGTCGACACCCTGCGCCGACCGGCCCACGGCCGCCATGATTCGCTTGATTTTTGGGTGCTTCACGTGCGGTACGGCTACGCCCTTGCCGAATCCCGTGCTGCCCTGGTTCTCGCGCTGGATGATCGCCTTCGCGATGGTCTCGACGTCCGCCGCATCGATCTCGCCCGCCGCCGACAGCGACGCGACCAGCGCCCGAATCACGCCGTTGCGATCCGTCGGCTCCAGGTTGGCGATGATCGCCTTGCTCTTCACGAAATCCGAAAGTTTCATTTCTCTACTCGCTCGGCGGACGCTCGGGGTGCTTGCGGTTTCGCAGCTTCTCTTTGTGCCGCCGCAATTGCTCCTCCATGTGATCGACCGCCCGGTCGACCGCCGCCTGCGCGTCCGAATCCACCCAGCGGACCACAAACGGCTTGCTGTGCTCGACGCCCACGATCAACTCGACCGCCGGCCGCCCCCCCTCGGTGTCGAACACCACCTCGATGGATTGAATACGATCATAGAACCGTGGCAGTTTCTCCGCCTTGTCCGTCGCATATTCGCGAAGCGTCTCCGGCAGATGCTGATGACGCCCGCTGACTACAATTCGCATGAATCTTTGCCCACCGCGCCGGCTGATGCGACCCAATCGCCATTCCAGGCGACCCTTGCGGCCGTACATGCCACCGAGCAACCGATTTCCGAGTCTAAGGCCGCACCACAAACGCGGTCAAGCCGCACCGTTACGGCCTCAGGCGTCGGGCGTCTCGGTCAGCACGGCCCGCGAAATGACCGCCGCCACGACTTTCGCCGCACCGGCGTCGCGAAGCGTCGCCGCCGCTTCGCGCAAGGTCGCCCCGGTCGTGCAGACGTCGTCGATCAGGCACACCGTATGCCCGTCGATCCTCGCCCCGCTCCGGCACCTGAACGCCCCCTTGATGTTCTCCTCCCGCGCCGTTGCCGACAGGCCCGTCTGCGGCCGGACCCGCCGCGCCATCCTCAGGGACGACCTCCACGGCACGCCCGCCGCGCGCGAGACGCGCCGCGCGAGCAACTCGGTCGGCTGAAATCCGCGCCGCCACCGCCGCAGCCACGGCGTCGGCACCGGCACGATCACATCGACGCCGGCCGAGCCATGTTCCCGCTGCCATGCGGCGGCCATCATGTCTCCGACCAGCGCGTCGTGGATCCGCTCGTGCTTGAACGCCAGCACCAGCCCGCGCAGCGCACCGCGATGCCTCCCCACCCGCGCGATCCGGCTCAGCTTCGCCCGTGGATGCCCGCAACACTCGGTGCAGATTCCATCGTGCAGCATGTGCGGCCCCGCGTCCCGCGCACACTGCCGGCAGTACTCGCCCGCCGCGTGCAGCGCGAGGTCCGCCGCGCATTGCTCGCACAAGCTTACGCCCCGCTCGATCACGGCGCCGCGACACGCAGCACACGTTCGCGGAAATAGCAGATCGACCACCGAACCGGCCGCCCTGCCGATGACCGTCGCACACATCGCTCAGTTTCCGAGTGAAATCTACGAACTTGCCTCGGGCGGTGGCGGAGCGCTCGGCGGAGTCGCCGGCGGCTCGCCGCCGCTGTTCGGCGCCGCGCCCTCCTCCTGCTTCTCATCTTCGTCTGCCGCGATCTTCGCCACCGCGACGACCCGATCGCCCTCGTCGACTCGGATCATCCGCACGCCCTGCGTCGCCCGGCCGATCTCCCGCAATTGGCTCACCGCCGTCCGCAGCATGATGCCGTTGGCGGTGATCATCATCAGCTCGTCGGTGTCGGTCACCGCCCGCATGGCCACCACGCTGCCGTTGCGATCGGTCGTCTTGATGTTGATCACGCCGCTGCCGCCGCGATGCTGCAGGCGGTATTCGTCGATCGGCGTCCGCTTACCGAAACCGTTCTCGCACACCGTCAGCAAGCTCACGCCCGGCCGCGCCACCGCCATGTCGACCAGGATGTCGTCGCCCTTGAGCGTGATGCCCTTCACGCCGCCCGCCTGCCGGCCCATCGCCCGGGCATCGTTCTCATTGAACCGCACGGCCATCCCGTCGCGCGTCGCCAAAACGACTTCTTCCTGTCCGTTTGTCAGCTCGACGTTGATGAGCGCATCGTCCGGGTCGATGCTGATCGCGATGATGCCGCTCGGCCGCGGGCGCGAAAACGCCCCGAGGGCTGTCTTCTTGATCGTCCCCTTACGGGTCGCGAAGAAGACGAACTTCTCCTCGAACCCGCTGATCGGCAGGATCGCCGTGTGCGTCTCGCCGTCCTGCAACTTGAGCAGGTTGACCAGCGACCGTCCGCGGGCCGTCCGCGCCATCTCCGGGATGTCATAGACGCGCAGCCAGTAGACGCGCCCGCGATTCGTAAACACCAGCAGGTAGTCGTGCGTGCTCGCGACGAACAGGTGTTCGAGGAAGTCGCCCTCCTTCGTCTCGCTGCCGCGCAGCCCGCGCCCGCCGCGGCCCTGCTTGCGATACTCGTCCGGCGAGGTTCGCTTGATGTATCCCTCGTGCGAGATGGTGATGACCATCTGCTCGCGGTCGATCAGCTCGTCCATCTTGAACTCGCCGACCTCGCCCACGATCTGGCTGCGCCGCGCATCGGCGAACTTCGCCTTGATCTCGTGCAGGTCCTCGCGAATGATGTCGAGCACCAGGGCCGCGTCCTTCAAGATCGCTTCGTAGCCCTCGATCTCCTCCACCAGCTTCGCAAACTCGCCGCAGACCTTCTCAGTCTCGAGTCCCGTCAATCGCTGGAGTTGCATCGACAGGATCGCGTCGGCCTGTACTCCCGTCAGGTTGTGCGGCCCGCCTGACAATCGCTTGCGATCGGCCGCCGGCAACTTCGCAAACCGCCTCGCGATTTCTTCCTTTGACACGCCCGCCGCAGTCGCAGCGACGCCGCCCAGCGCCAGCGGCAGCTTCATCAAAGCCGCCTTGGCGGCCGGCGTGCTCTCGGCCGAGCGGATCGTCTTGATGATCAGGTCGATCGAATCGAGACACAGCACCAGCGCCTCGACCACGTGCAGCCGCTGCCGGGCCTTGCGCAGCAGGAATCGCGTCCGCCGCGTGATGACATCCTTGCGATGCTCAATGAAGTGCTCCATCACTTCCTGGAGCGGCATCGTTCGCGGCTGCTTGCCCACCAGCGCGATGTTGATGATGACGAAGTTCGACTGCAGCGGCGTGAACTCGTAAAGCTGGTTGATGACGACGTCGTCGTTTGCGTCCTTTTTCAGCTCCACCACCAGCCGGATCGGGTTCTTGCGGTCCGACTCGTCGCGCACGTCCGAAACGTCCGGCAGTCGCCCCTCCTTCACGCACTCGGCAATCCGCTCCGTGATGGTGCTCTTCAAAATGTTGTACGGAATTTCGTCGATGACGATCTGCTTGCGGCCGTTTTTCATCTCCTCGACGTGATACTTCCCGCGCAGCACCACGTTGCCGCGCCCGGTCGCATAGGCCTCCTTGATGCCGCGCTGCCCGCAGATCAGCCCGCCGGTCGGGAAATCGGGCGCCGGCACGTGCTCCATCAGATCGTTCAGCGTCATGGCCGGATTGTCGAGCAGCGCCAGCAGGGCGTTGCAGATTTCGCCCGGGTTGTGCGGCGGGATGCTCGTCGCCATTCCGACGGCGATGCCGAGCGACCCGTTCACCAGCAGATTCGGAAACTTGCCCGGCAGGACCACCGGTTCGGTCCGCGTGTCGTCATAATTCGGAACGAAGTCGACCGTGTCCTTCTCGAGGTCCTCGAGCAGCAGCACCGTCGCGTCCGTCATCCGCGCCTCGGTGTACCGCATGGCCGCCGGCGGGTCCCCGTCGATCGACCCGAAGTTTCCCTGTCCGTCGACCAGCGCCACCCGCATGTTGAACGGCTGGGCCATCCGCACGAGCGTCGGATAGATGACCCCTTCACCGTGCGGGTGATAGTTGCCCGAGGTATCGCCGGCGATCTTTGCACACTTGCGGTGCTGGCTCCGCGGCCCGAGGTTCAGGTCGTTCATCGCGACCAGGATGCGCCGTTGCGACGGCTTGAGCCCGTCGCGGACATCGGGCAGGGCCCGGGCCATGATGACGCTCATGGCGTAGCGCAGGTACGAATCCTGCATCTCGTCGACGATCGGCAGATCGTGCAAATTCATGGGTTGGTCGGACATTTCGGCTCCGAACGTCAATCAAACGGTGTTGCAGAAGCCCTGAGATTTCCGCGCATCAGGAGCAAATCACCTGCAACGAAATGATAACACGCCCAGAGGTATTTCGCACTCGTCATGAAGACCGTGAGTTGCGCGCGCGGCGTCCAATTTCAATCGACGAATTGCTGTTCGTGCCGCAACCGCGCCGCGCGCCGAAACGTCACTCAGTATAATGGCGCGGGTGCAACAGTCCCTGCCCCGACGCCAGCTTCCATCGTGGGCGCCAGCGGTCGTCGCCGGCGCGCTGCTCGCGGCCGTCACCGCGGCTGCCTACGCGCCGGTTCGCGGCGCCGGCTTCATCTGGGACGACGATTCCTACATCACCTCCAATTCGCCGCTCTGGACCGACGGCGGCCTGAAGCGGATCTGGTCCGAGTGGGGCGCCACGCCGCAGTACTATCCCCTCGTCTTCACCACGTTTTGGGTCGAATACCGGCTGTGGAACTTGTCGCCCGTCGGATACCACGGCACAAACGTCCTGCTGCACGCCGCGTCGGCGGTTCTGCTTTGGCGGATCCTGCGACGCCTCGACCTGCCGGGCGCGTGGGTCGCCGCCGCAGTTTTTGCCGTGCATCCGGTGAATGTCGAGTCGGTCGCCTGGGTCACGGAACGAAAAAACGTCTTGTCCGGCCTGATGTACCTAGCGGCCGCATGGGCCTATCTTCGCTTCGATCCCGGGCTGATCAAGCTCAACGTGCGCTCGCGCCATCCCGCTTTCTACGTCGCCGCTTTCATGTGCTTCGGCCTGGCCCTGCTCTCGAAAACCGTCACCGGCACGCTCCCGGCCGCTCTGCTGCTCCTCGCATGGTGGAAGAAAGGTCGGCTGACGACCCGCGATGCGTTGCCCCTGTTGCCGATGTTTGTCGCGGCGTTTGCGATGTCCCGCGTCACGGTCGCCATGGAAAAATTCCATGTGCGCACCGTCGATCTCCACCTGGACCTATCGTTCCCGGACCGGCTCCTGATCGCGGGACGCGCCATTTGGTTCTACGCCTGGAAGCTCATCTGGCCCGTCAACCTGGCCTTCAGCTACGAGAAGTGGACCATCGACCCGGCCGCATGGTGGCAGTGGTTGTTTCCCCTGGCGTGCGCGCTCGTCGTCGCCGGCCTATGGGTCAAGCGAAATCGCATCGGGCGCGGGCCGCTGACGGCTGTGCTCTTCTTCATCGGCACGCTGTTTCCGGCGCTCGGGTTCGTGGACATTTATCCCTTCAACTACTCATGGGTTGCCGACCATTTTCAGTACCTCGCGAGCATCGGTCCGACGACCGCCCTGATCGCGCTGGCCTGCTTGTGGGGCCGTCGGTTGAATCCGCGCATCCTCGCTCCGGCCGCCGCCGGGCTTGTCACGACCCTCGCGGCGCTCAGCTACGCACAATGCCAAAGGTATCGCGACCCGGAGACGCTCTGGCTCGACACGATCGCGAAGAACCCGACCGGGTGGATGCCGCACGAAAACCTTGCGAAAGAGCTCGTCCGGCAAGGTCGACTGCAGGAAGCTCAGGCGCACTTCGAGCAGGCCGCTTCACGGAACCCCGACAAATCGCGGGCGAACGCCCACGAGGCCTTTGCGGTGTTCAGCAGCGGCGATTTTCCGCGGGCGATCGAACTGTTCGAGCGCGAACAGCGCGAAAGCGGTGATACGCCGTTTCTGCAGATCAACCTCGGCCTGTGCCGCTTCTATCTGCGTCAATACGACGCCGCCCTCGGCCACTTTGACAATGCCATTGCGATGCGCGGTGATCTCGCGTCCGCCTGGTTTCATCGTGGCCGAACCATGGCCAAGCTACAACGCCCGACCGAAGCCGAGGAGTCACTACACCGGGCCCTCACCTACGATCGCACCAACGTCGAGGCCTACCGGCTCCTCGCTCAAATCATGATCTCGCGCGGGCAATTGGATGCAGCCGCGAAGCAACTCGACGACGCCCTGGTGGCGCGACCCGACGATGTGCCGGCGCTGCTCGACTCCGCCATGCTGCTCGCCCGGCGCGGGCGCATTCCCGAAGGATTGGCGCGGGCCCGGCAGGCGGCGACGATCAGTCCCGGCTCGTCCGATCCGCTCCGACTGCTCGGCATCCTGCTCATTCAGAGCGGCGACGCAGCCGCGGGCATCGAGGCCCTGCGTCGCGCGGCCGAGTTGAATCCCGCCGACGTCGACGCACGATTTAATCTCTCCGCGACGCTGGCCGCGCAGGGCCGGAACGAAGAGGCCGCTCGCTGGTGCCGCGAAGTGTTGAAGCTCGCGCCCAATGACGCCGATGCCACCGCGTTGCTGGCTGACCTGACACGCCAGACGGGCGGAAATCCGACTATGAAGCCGGCCCATTGAATTGCGGAATGCGACGGCCGTCGCCCCGGAGTGAAACGAGTGGAAGCTCCTGACTCAATCAACCTCGAATCGATCCGACCGGCGGCGTCGCCAAGTCCCATGCCGTTTTGGGCCGGCGCCGTGTTGCTGCTGACGATCGCCCTTATCGCCTACCTGCCGGTCTTCTTCTCCGGCTACATCTGGGACGACGACTTCTACCTCACGGCCAACCCCATTCTCCGGCACTCCGACGGCATACGTCTGTCCTGGACCAACCTCCGCGCCAACCCGCAGTATTACCCGCTCGTCTTCACCACGTTTTGGCTGGAGATGCGGCTCTGGGGCCTCCATCCGCTGGGCTACCACGCCGTCAACGTCCTCTTCCACGTCGCGAGTGCGGTCCTCTTCTGGCGCATCCTGCTGCGACTCCAACTGCCCTGGGCCTGGCTTGCCGCCGCCATTTTCGCCGTTCACCCGGTCCATGCCGAATCCGTCGCCTGGATCACCGAGCGCAAGAACACGCTATCGCTCTTTTTTTATCTCGCCGCGCTCGCGTCCTATCTCCGCTTCTCGCCGTTGACCGACGCCGCTGAACCGCCGCCGCGCCGTTGGTCCTGGTACCCGGTCTCGCTCCTGCTCTTCGCCTGCGCCTTGTTCAGCAAAACCGTCACGTGTTCCCTTCCGGCGGCCATCATCCTGCTGCTCTGGTGGAAGCGACCGCGCATCCGGCTGCGAGACCTTTACCCGCTCGCGCCGATGTTCGCGATGGGAGTCGCGGCCGCCTCCATCACAAGCTGGCTCGAGCGCCACCATGTCCGCTCCGAAGACCTGGAACTGAATCTTTCTCTCCTCGATCGCGCGCTCATCGCCGGACGGGCCACCTGGTTCTACTTCGCGAAATCACTGGCCCCGATCAACCTGACGTTCATCTACCCCCAATGGAAGATCAACGCCGCCGACGCCGTGCAGTACGTCTATCCCGTCGCCGCTATCCTCGTACTGGCCTACCTGTGGTTTGCCCGTCGCCGAATCGGCCGCGGACCGCTCGTCGCCGCCCTTCTCTTCGTCGGGACGCTTTCGCCCGCGCTCGGCTTTTTCGATGTCTACCCGTTCCGATACTCGTGGGTGGCCGACCACTTCCAGTACCACGCCAGTCTCGCCCTCATCGCAGCGCTCGTCGCCGCGGCATTCCTCTACAGCCGACAAAGGCCCGCGCCCACCGCGGGCTCGACACCTCCGCTGGCGGACCACGCCACCGCCGTTTCACCCCTGCCCGACCGCCCCGGCCTCCTTCCCACGTTCTTCCTCCTGACCGTGCTCATTGCCCTCACAGTCAACGCGGCCCGCAAGTATCTCAATGCTGAAACGCTCTGGCGCGATACCCTCGCCCGAAACGAGTCCGCCTGGATCGCTCACAACAATCTCGGCGCGATCCTCTCCAGCCACGGACAGTTCGACGAATCCGAGATGCACTTTCGCCGCTCCCTCGAACTCCATGCAGACCATTCGCAGTCCCTCAACAACCTCGCGTACATCGCGCTCGTCCGGCAACAGCCATACAAGGCCATCGAATTCTGTGAACAGGCGATGAAAGTCCGCAATGCCGAGATGCGCGAAGTCTTCAACAACTACGGCCTCGCCCTCTCGATGCTCGGAAACCACGACGAAGCCATCGAAACGCTCAACCGCGCGCTCCGCATCGACAGCGCGTTCATCCCCGCGCGGATCAATCTCGCCAAGGCCTATTTCGCCCTCGACCGCGACGACGATGCCCGCAAACAACTCGACGAAGTGCAGCGCCTCAACCCCTTTGAGGCCGAGCCCTTCATCTTGTGGGGCGATCGACTCGCCGCACGCGGCAAGCCGGCCGACGCGCTCGCTCAGTATGAAGCTGCGGTTAAGGCCGATCCTCGCGAAGGCAATGCCCGCTACCGCCTCGCCCACGCACTCGACCAGTCCGGCCGCGCCTCCGATGCGCTGCCCCATGCAACCATCGCCGCCTGGGCCGCGCCGCGCCGGGCCGACTGCCGCGCGCTGCTCGGCCGCGTCCTGCGCAAGTGTGGAAAGAACACCGAAGCCATCGAGCAGCTCAGCGCCGCGGTCCAGCTCAACCCGAACTCCGTCGATGCCTGGGCCGATCTGGCTGACGCCCTTGCGGCCGTCGGACGCTTCGACCAAGCCGCGTCAGCGTACGAACGCGTCCTCGCCTTCGAACCCGATCGCCCGGGCGTCCGCGCCGCACTCGACGCCGCTCGGAAGAAGTCCGGCCGCTGAGGTCCCACCCAATCCCCTTGAATTTCGCAAGGCAAAAACGTTACACTTCAACCCCATACGGGTTTCAAATCATCGGGAAAACCAGGTCCTCGGTACGGGAAGGAGCAATCCCATGTCGCGTTTACGATCGATCATCGCCGCCGCGCTCGCCGTCGTCATCCTCAGCCCCGGCGCGTGGGCCGTGTCCAACATCAACCCCCATTTCGACAACGGCCTTCAGCCCGGCGCCCCGGGCTACGACGACTTCGGCTGGAACCTGCAGAACTTCCCCGACCAGGCGACGCTCAACAACGCCAGGGGCGTCGTCGCCCAGGCCGCGACCAATTGGGCCGCCATCTTTCCGGGCGCGAACATCACGCTCGACGTCGACGTCAAGTACGACATCCCGCTTGCGTTCTTCAATCAGGAAACGCATGGCGTCTGCGGCGTCGGCGGAATTACCGCCACCAACCTCGCCGGCGATCGGCCCACCAAGGGCACGATCATCCTCAACAAGAACATCGGTTTCGGCGCCAACGGCTGGTTCGTTGACCCGACACCCGTCGACCACTCCGAGTTCCAGAAGTCCAACGTCGCCGACGAGGTCTGGTTCGGCACGGCCCGCGCTGGCGGACCGGCCGTTGGCAAGGTCGACATGCTCTCCTGCGCCAAGCACGAGTTCGGGCATACGCTCGGCTACTTCTTCGACTCCGCCGGTACGCGCTTCGCTCCGTACAAGACCGAAGTCGCGCTCGACATCAACAATCAGCGCTGGATCAATGTCCTCGACTTCGTGGGCCTCAAGCTCCCGATCGGCCTCGCGAACGACGACAAGATTTCCCACTTTATGTCGGGCGGGAACGTCCAGGGCACCAACTTCGCGATCGCCCGCCTCCTGATGGACGACTCGCCCCTCAACAACGGCGAGCGGACCATCATGTCGCCCTTCGACATCTCGGCCCTGGCGAAGATCTACGGACTGCTTCCGAACAGCGGTGACTACAGCATCATCGGGAAGAACCAGATTGTCCCCGAGCCCGCGACCGCCGCGCTGCTGACGCTCGGGCTTTTCGCGCTGCGCCGCCGCAAGTGGACGCGCCCGGCATAACCGGCTACTCAAGTCTGAACCGGAATCGCAAGGGACCACCTACGGCCGGAGTGTGGCGGGTCGTGGAGGGGTATTCTCCGCGTGTGGCGGACACCCGGGTTCGCGCGATGAACTTTGGCGTAGAAGTCGGCGGCTCACGGGCGGCCGACCGGACTCTCCAGGAAGTTCATCTCGAACGAAATCTCCGACTTACGACTTGGTCCACTGGTTCAGCCACCCCAGCACCGTCTCGTGCCAGAGGACGCTGTTGGCCGGCTTGAGGACCCAGTGGTTCTCATCCGGGAAGTACAGGAACTTGCTCGGAATGCCGCGCCGCTGCGCCGCGGTAAACGTTGACATGCCCTGCGTTTCGACGACGCGGAAGTCCTGGCCGCCATGGATCACCAGGATCGGCGTGTCCCACTTCTTTACGTAGTCCTGCGGGTTGTGCTTGGTGTACCCTTCCGGATTGTCCCACGGCGTGCCGCCGTGTTCCCACTCCGGAAACCAGAGTTCTTCCGTGTCGTAGTACGCCATCCGCTCGTCGAGATTGCCGTCGTGCGACACGAGGCAGCGGAACCGTCCCGGCCAGTTGCCCGCGATCCAGTTCACCATGTAGCCGCCGTACGATGCCCCCAAGGCCGCCACGCGCTGCCCGTCGAGCCACGGATACTTCGTGATCGCCGCATCGAGCCCCTTCTTCAAGTCGTCCAGCGGCTTCCCGCCCCAATCCCCTCGGATGGCGTCGCAGAACGCCTGGCCGTACCCGGTCGATCCGTGGAAGTCGACCATGATGGCGGCGTAACCCGCGCCCGCGTACGCCTGCGGGTTCCAGCGGTAGTGAAAATTGTTGCCGAACGAACCCTGCGGCCCGCCGTGAATGAGATAGGCGACGGGATACTTCTTCGCCGGATCGAAATCCACCGGCTTTACGATGTAGCCGTACACGTCATCGCCGTTCGCCCCCTTGAATGAGAACTGCTCGAAGTCGCCCATTCGCGCGGCCGCGACTTTCGCCGCGTTGATGTTCGTCAGTTGCTTTACATCGCCGCCGTCCGGCTTCACGCTGAACAGCTCCGCCGGCGAGCGAAGATTGTCCATGAGATAGACAATCCGATTGCCCGCCACCGCCGGCGAATTGATCGTGCCATCCTTGACCAGCGTCTTCACGTCGCCGCTCGGCACGTCGATCGCAAACAGCGACTTTTGGCCGACGTTGTATGCCGTCGTATAGATCGTCTTCCCGTCCGCCGACCAGACGATGTCGTCCGCGGAGCGATCCCATTTCTCGGTGAGCGCCCGCGGCTTTCCGTCCGGCCCCCCGTCCGACCACCCCATCAGCATGATCGTCTGCTTATCCGCCTCGTACCCCGGCCGGGCCATTGCAAGATACGCCAGCGTCTTGCCGTCCGGCGAGAACACGGGATGCCCATCGAGGGCCTTGTTGTCATCGGTCGGTACGCGCGGCGGCCCGCCGCCCGCGACTGGAAACACGTACAAGTCGCCATTCGTCGACCACGCTTCATCGCGCTTCGCGTTGCGAATGGTGACGACAAGGGACTTGCTGTCCGGCGTAAAGGCGATCTCCTCCGTCCCGCCAAACGGCTTGATCGGCGCGTCGGCGTCCATCCGGGCCGTCACATCGACCGTCTTGCCCGCCGCAAGATCGTTGACGAACAGATGCGTCCGCCGACCATCTTTCCAGGTGTCCCAGTGCCGGAAGAAAAGCTGGTCGTAGACTCGTCCGCTGGACTTGCGTTTTGCCAATTCATCCAGCCGCTTCTTCGTAGCGTCCGGCGAATCGAGGTCGGGAAATACGTCCAACGAATACGCCAGCATCTTCCCGTCCGGCGAGACGACGAGATTCGAGACGTCCAGCGGCTCCTTTGTGACCTGCACTGCCTCGCCGCCGTCCAGCGCGATTTTCCACGCCTGCGATGTCCCCGACCGGGTCGTCAGGAAATAGATGCTCTTGCCATCCGTCGACCAGCGCGGATTGTTGTCCGATTCCGGCGCAGCCGTCAGACGTCGAAGCCCCGACCCATCGACGTTGACGAGCCACAGATCGGTGCGTCCCTTGTTGGCGTCCAGGTCGGTCGTCCGCAGCACGAAGACGATCTGTTTCCCGTCTGGCGATACCTGCGGATCGGAGATGCGATCCATCGCCAGCATGTCGTGGACCGAGAACGGATGTGTCTCGACGGCCGACGCCGCGGCCGAAAACAGCGCAACCAGAGACAAAGCAACTCGCAACATTCGGGATACCTCCTCGGGTCTAACGGATCGGCGGCGCCGATTTCTCGCTCTCGCGCAAGCGAGCCAGTATCCCGACCGCGCGCGGCAAACTCAAGGCGGATGCCCGCGGAACCCAGGCCCGGCCGCGCGCGATTGACCCTGCCGACCTGCTGCCAGTACGATGAATGCACAAACACCAGAGGCCCATCATGACCCGCGCCAACAAGAACCCATCGTCGCTTTTTCCGTCCGGCAAACGGCCCGGCTGCCGCGTCGTCGTCACCGGCCAGGTCGGCGTCGAGAAGAAGCCCTTTCTCGAAGAGGTCTCGGCGATCGCCCGCCAGCACGGCCACGACCTGAAGCTCTGTCACGTCGGCGACATGATGTACCGCGAGGCCCCCGACGTCGTCCGCGGCCGCATCCTCGATCTTCCCCGGGCCCGGCTGAACTCGCTCCGCCGCTCGGTTTTCAAGGACATCCTCGTCGAGGCCGAACGGCACCCCTACCTGATCGTCAATACCCACGCCACGTTTCGCTGGAAGCATGGCCTGTTCGAGGCGTTTGACTGGGATCAGATGAGTGCCCTCGATGCCGACATCTACATCACGCTCGTCGACAACGTCGATGCGGTGCACGAGCGGCTGATGCGCGAGCACGACCTGCCGCACACGCTCAAGGACATCATGGTGTGGCGCGAGGAGGAAATCCTCGCGACCGAGATTCTCGCCCACGCCCAGCGCGGCCACGGCTCGTACTACGTCCTGGCCCGCGGCCACGACGCCAGCACCGCCCGCTCGCTCGTCCAGCTCATGTTCGAGCCGCAGCGCAAGAAGATTTACCCGTCGTTCCCGATGACGCACGTCATGAAGATGCCCGACGTGCTGGCCGAGATCGACGGCTTCCGCGCCGCGCTCACCGAGCACTTCATCTGCTTCGACCCCGGCGATCTCGACGAAAAGCGCATGCTCTTCGAGGCCGGCGAGGCCACCAAGGCCGGCAAGGACACGATCACGCTCGACGTCAACGGCCGCCCGGTTACGTTCAACGCCTACGAGGTCTCGGCCGTTGCGAAGGACATCGACGGCCAGATCTACGCCCGCGATTTCAAGCTGATCGACCAGTCCGACATGATCGTGAGCTATGTCCCGGAGCTTCCGGGCGGCGGGCCGGGCCTGTCATCGGGAGTCGAGCGCGAATTGCAGCACGCCTTTGAAGGCACGAAAGAGGTCTACGTCATCTGGCGTCCGGCGGTCGAGCCGTCGCCCTTCGTCACCGAAACCGCCACGCGCGTCTTTCGCTCGATCGATGAGCTCTTCAAGCACTTTCAGTCCAAGGGCTACATGGGGGACTACCAGTTGCCCCTGCTGACCGGCCAGCAGCCCCGCGAGCGCGGCCGCTTCGGCTGATCGTCAAAACTCGCCAATCCAGAGGTCGCGCTCGGTCACTTCGAACTTCGGCGGCGGGACGCGGTCGTCCAGTTTCAGCATGCGGATGTACCGAACGAGCATTTCGCGAACGTCGAGCGGGATGATCATCACGACCTTCGGCCGTTGCGGCGACGGACTCAGCAACGCGAGGAATCCGTCGATATCCAGCAGCCGGTGCCCTGCATCTGGAAAACTCGCCCCGTGCTCCAGTTCGCCGGCCCGCTGGTCTAGCAGGTAAGCATCGTTCCGCTTGTAGTACCAGCAGGCGGCGTGAACCAGCGCCCGGTCGGTGATGAGCTGCGTCCCGGGCGTGATATGGCCGGCATACTTCTGCAGAACCGGGCCGGGAATCTTCTCGCCCCGCAATTCGACCGGAAAGATCCACGCCGCCAGGGCGAACGCGGGCACCGGTGCGACCGCGAGCCACATCAGCCTCTTGCGATAGTCGCCGACCCTCAGCGATTGGAGCGTCAGCATCGCCCAGACGCCGAGACCGGCGATCGCCAACCCGAGTCTCCAGTCCTCGTTCGGCCCGAAGATTTCAACACGGAACGGGTGAAGCCAGCGCTGCACAAGCAGAAAGACCACGCCCACGCCGATCAGCGATGCGACGAGCACCGCGCCCGCGTTAACGAGTTTCTGCTGGTCGGTTCGCAGATAGGCCACGAGGCCGATCATCATCAGCAGCGCGATCGGCGGATAGCACGGCATGATGTAGGTGATGAGCTTTCCGCTCGATGCGGAGAAAAACAGAAACGGAAACAGTGCCCAGCAACAGAGGAAGCGAATCAGCGGCTGGCCCGGCCCGACACCGCGGACCCCGACCACGATCGACGCGAGAAAGCTGTTCCACGGAACCGTCCCCAGCAGCAGAAACGGGATGAAGAACCAGAACGGCTCCGTGTGCTCGGCCGACGTTCCGAGAAACCGGTGGACGTGCTGAACAACGAAGAAGTAGTGCCAGAACTCCGGCTCCCGGCGGGCAATCGCAACGCACCACGGCAAGCAAACGACGACGGCCGTCAGCAACGGCAGCCACGCCGTTCGCAATACCTCCTTGATCCGGCGATCCCAGATCGCAAAGGGCGCGACGACTCCGATCGCAAGGACGAATGCCACGAAGCCCTTGACGAGAAACGCTGCGCCGCAGCACGTCCCCGCCGCGACAAGGAGGAGCCACTTTTTCGTGCGATTGTTTTCCGACAGCGCGACGTAGTGCGTCACCAGCATCGCCGCGACGAGAGCCGAAAACATGCCGTCGAGATTGATGAATGTGCCGGCCGGATAAGTCCCACAGAGCGTCAGAAACAGCGCCGGGGCAAAGTCGGCGGCCAAACGGTCGGCGCGCACTCGTCGAGCGAGCCAGCCGATCAGCACGGCGGAAAGCCCGACGGAAAGCGCCGCCGGAAGCCGGACGGCAAACTCGTTCTCGCCGAAGAGCCGCATCGAAATCGCGACCGCCCAATACCCCAGCGGTGGCTTCTCAAAGTAGCGCAATCCGTTAAGCCGCGGAACGATCCAGTCACCCGACGCAATCATCTCGCGCGGAATCTCGCTGTAGCGCAACTCGTCCGGCGCTGAGAGCGGCCGAATTCCGAGTGGAACGATGTAGACAACTAAGTAGATCAGCGCCGCGATCAACCAGCCCGGCCGGAAGCCGTCGCGCTCAGACGCAGGGACGTCGTCACGGGTCTTTCCGTTGAGACCAGGTGCGCTCAAGCTATCGGCGGCCGGATACATTGGCGCGACACTATACAGGCCGCACGCCCAATTGCGGGACTTGCCCGCCGCGGAAATTGGAACTGGCAGCTACCCGCGCGAAGGTTCGGAGGCGATCGACCGTATGGCAAGGATCGTCTGATCGTCCTCCGGTCGCGTCGGACCCTGGTGTCGGATCAGCTGCTCCGCAAGGGTTGCCACCAGCCGCCCGGCATCGTCCCCCTGTTCGGCAAGCAGTCGTTTCAACCGCTCGACGCCGAACGGTTCATCGTCGTCATTGCGCTCGTCGACGACGCCGTCCGTATAGAGCAACAGCGTGTGCCCCGGATCGAGCGTCAAAGTCGTCTCGCCGGAACCGACGGCATCGTCGATCCCCAGCGGCAGTCCGTTCGCCAGCTCCAGCAACTCGATCGATCCATCGGGCCGCAGCAGCACCGGCTGATTGTGGCCGGCGCTCGCGTACCGCAGACGTCGAGTCGCCGGCTCGTAGATTGCAAAGATCGCTGTGACGAACTGCCCGTCGAAGTTCCGGGCATAGAGATGTCGGTTGACATACTCCAGCACGTCGGATGGCCGCTCCGGTCGTCCGGGAAACGTATGCAGAATCGCGATCAGCATGGCCGCCACGACCGAAGCGGCCGGGCCGTGCCCCGACGCGTCGGCGATCATCAATCCCCAGTCGCCGCCCGGGAGGGGAAAGACGTCGTAGTAATCGCCGCCGGCCCGGTCAAACGTGCGATAGCTCGCCGCGAGTGACAGCCCGGGCACGTCCGGCAGGCGCTGCGGCAGCAGCCCCCGCTGAATCGCGGCGATCTGCTCGATCTCACCATCGATCCACTCATTGGCGGCGCGCAGGCGTTTGTGAGCCGCGATGCTGCCGATCGTCGTGCTGATCAGACTCGTTCGCACCAGCGTCTGTTCGAGTTCGTCCAGCGTGATCGTATCGGCCGCGGCATGGCCGAAGACGATCCAGTGGTAAATGCCCTCGGTGTCGTAGAGCGGCACGGCCAGAAACGAGCCAAGTCCCGCCAAGCGATCGCCGACAACCGGGTCGTCGCGAACCACAACATGGTGAAGAAGCTTCGGTGCGGGGGTCGCGACAACCCCCCCGAAAAACCCACCGACATGCACGGCCGCGTCTTCGGCCACTTCGATCGAGCTCCGGCCGCCGATCTGCTGCGTGCCGCCGATGTCCCGCCACCGCGCAATGCGGTAACTGCCCGGCGGCAATCCCTGCGTCGCCAGCCCGATCACGCAGCGCTCGCCGTATACGTCTCGCATCGACTCGATGAACATGTCCAGCGCGGCGACCGCGTCGCTCGCGTCGCCCATCGCCACGGCCGTTCTGACCAGCGCATTGATTCGCGGATGACCTGAGTAATCGACCTCTTTCATCGCCGCCCTCACCAGATGCCGTAAAACAGGCGATAGGGCGTCTGCTGGCGGTAGTCGAGGTATGCCTGCCCGCGGGCCGCGATCATGTCGCGCTCCTCGACCGGAATGAACGCCACGAACGTTCCCGCGTTCAGCACAAACCAGAAGAGCTGCGCCGCCGTCGGGTGGATCAGCAATGACGATGCCCCGGCCAGAAACGCCGCTCGATACATCGGATGCCGCACCCGCGCGTACGATCCGCTCGTAAACAGCGGCGTCTCCGCCCCATGCGAGTAGCGCATCTCCGCACCGGGTACGGCCAGCATGCCATCGGCCGTTGCAAAAGTCATCCCTTCAAAGAATGCGATCAACGAAAGCAGAAAACAGAGCGTTCCAACGTACGGCACCCACGCGAGCCACTCGGGATACACGATCGCCGGGCCCGGTAATGGCCGATGCACCGCGAAGATCGCGAACCAGGTGACGTTCGTAACGACAATGTAGACCTGGCGCTCGATCGGCGTCCCGCGCCGCGGCCCCCAGACGGCCGACTTGAACCAGGGACGTGTCATGACCAGATGCGGAAGTATGAACACCGCGTACAGCCCCAGGTCGATCAGGTAGTTGTATCGCGGCGCCGTGGGGTCGTAGCGAAAGCCGTAGAGCAGCGTCCCGAGCACCGAGACGAGCCCCAGATACCCGAACACGCGATACAGCGACTTCATCGTGGTCTCCCGGCACGCCGACGACGGGGCCGCATTGTATTCGCTCCCTCTGTGTACGGCGCGGCGACGCTCGCTATATTCACGCCGGAAGCGAGTGCCAACCGTGCAAGAGAGCCAGCCCCCGACGCGGCCGCTGATGATCTTTGACGGCGACTGCGGCTTCTGCCAGCGCTCCGTCGAACGCCTGCGACGCATCACCGGCGACCGTATCGACTACGCCCCCGCGCAAGCCGTCGGCTCCCAATTCCCACAGATCCCGCCCGAGCGCTTTGCACACGCCGTTCAGCTCGTCGAACCCGACGGCAGAATCACGCAGGGCGCCGAAGCGGTCTTCGGTGCGATGGCCTGCCGCTGGTACTGGCGCTGGCCGCGCTGGCTCTACGCACACGTCCCCGGTGTCGCGACAGCGAGCGAGAAGGTCTACGCGTTCATCGCCCGCCATCGCGGCGCGCTCTCGGGCGCCACCGGCGGCGCGTGCAGCATCAGCCCGCCGACGCGAAACACAGCCGTCCGCTGGTTCTTCCTCCGCCTGCTCGGCGTTGTCTATCTCACGGCCTTCTGGTCGCTCGGAACCCAGATCATCGGTCTGGTCGGCAAGAACGGCATACTCCCGGCCGAGCAGTTCCTGAAGGTCGCCGCCGAACACTACGGCGAGCAGCGCTTTTCCGCGCTGCCCACGATCTGCTGGTGGGACGTCAGCGATCAAACCATCACCTTCCTCTGCCGCTGCGGCGTCATTGCATCGATCCTGCTGATCCTCGACATCGCGCCGGCCCTGGTGTTGATCGCGCTCTTCGCGCTGTACCTCTCGCTGGCCTCGATTTGCCAGGTGTTTCTGCATTTCCAATGGGACATCCTGTTGCTCGAAACCGGCTTCCTCGCGATCTGGCTTGCCCCGCTCTCGATCCGCCCGCGCCTGCGAACCGCCGCAACGCCGTCGTGGCTGGCCATCTGGGCCGTCCGGCTGCTCACCTTCAAACTGATGTTCTCGTCGGGCATCGTGAAAATCACCTGGAACGACCCGACCTGGCGCGACCTGACCGCCATGACCTACCACTACTGGTCGCAGCCGATTCCATCGTGGATCAGCTGGTATGCCGACCACGCGCCGCTCTGGGTCCACAAGTTCGAAGTCGTCCTGATGTACGCCATCGAGATTGGGGCGCCGTTTCTGATGTTCTTCGGCCGCCGCGCCCGGCTGGTCGCTTTTCTGCTGATGTCTCTGCTGCAAATCGCGATCGGCGTGACCGGCAACTACGGCTTCTTCAACCTCCTTTCGATCGTGCTGTGCGTATCCCTGCTCGACGACCGGATGCTCCCCGCCATCGTCCGCCGCCGCTTCGAGCCGGCCGAGCCGCGCGGCTGGCGCTGGCCGGCCATCATTGCGTGGCCGATCGTGCTCGCGGTGACGGCGTTCTCGATCATCCCGCTCTCGGATGCGATCATCGGCCCCCGCGAGCCGGGAAGAAATCGACACGAGTTCTGGCCGGAATGGGTACAGGAATGGAGCGGGCGGCTCTCGGAATGGCACATCGTCGGCGGCTACGGACTCTTCCGCAGCATGACGACAACCCGGCCGGAGATCATTGTCGAAGGCAGCGACGACTTGCGAGATTGGAAGACGTACGAGTTCCGCTACAAGCCGGGCGACGTGAAGCGTCCCCCGCCGATCATCGGCCTGCACATGCCCCGTCTCGACTGGCAGATGTGGTTCGCCGCCCTGCGCTACCCGCAAAGCTACGATCGCTGGTTTGTCTTCT
Organism: uncultured Planctomycetaceae bacterium; assembly: GCA_964581285.1. Lineage (GTDB taxonomy): Bacteria > Planctomycetota > Phycisphaerae > UBA1845 > UTPLA1 > SpSt-539. The sequence goes on from CAZONT010000004.1 coordinate 49,845, forward strand.
TCTGCCGCAGATTGGTGGACGGCTCACCCGAGGTACTGGCGCTGCTGGAGCGCAATCCGTTTCCGGATACCCCGCCGCGCTACATTCGCGCGACCGTGTACGACTATCACTTCACGACCGCTGCCGAGCGTAATCAGAACGGTGCGTGGTGGAAGCGCGAGTTGCTCGGTCCGTATTGCCCGATCATTCAGCGCACCGTCACGAGTCGCTAGGGCATCGCAGCGAGCTCGCCGCGGATGGCCGTCCGGCACGTGCCTCCGACATGAACGCTTAACCCGCGATCTCGATGCTCGGTGATCGCGACACGCACGATTCCGCCGCGGCCACCCGTGTGGCCCTGACCGCAGCGGAACGACGCGCGGCCGTCAACGAGTTGAACCACGCCCGACTCAACAAGATAGGCGCCGAGCGGGCCGTGGACGCTGCCGGTCACCGGGTCTTCGTCGACTCCGAACGCCGGCGCGAAGAAGCGCGAGTGGGCGACGGTTGCGGAGTCGGCCGGCCGGCGCGTGGTGACCAGGATGCCCCGCAGACCATCGGTCATGCAGAGCTCTCGAATCTCCGAGCTTCGCGGCCGGAGCGACATCAGTGACTGATGATCATCGACCGCGACCATCACGTCGTTGTCCGTCGTCAGCACGAGCCGCATCCCGCGATCGATCATCGCGACATCCGCGCCGATCAGGTGAGCGAGTCGGTCGACGGAAAAGCTGCATGCCCGGATGGTCGGATTCGGCACATCGATCCAAATCAAGCCGGCAGCGTCGATGTGGACAGGGACAACGCCGCGATGTCGAGTCGCAATTCGCAGGTTCGATTCGCCGCGCCGAATGCGCTCGAGCTCGATCAGCGCATGGACGCCGGCCAGCGTCGCGTGTCCGCAGAACTCAACCTCCCGCGCCGGTGTAAACCAGCGAAACGAAACATCGGCATCGTTTCCGGCGGGGCGTGTGACGAAAGTTGTCTCCGCCGAGTTGATCTCGCGCGCAATGGCCTGCATCTGCGGCTCGGACAGCCCGTCGGCATCCGGCACGACCCCGGCCGAGTTCCCCGCGAACGCCTTCTCCGTGAACGCATCGACAATCAAGACTTGCTTGCCGGGCATGGCATCCCTCACACGATGAACATGGCGTCGCCAAAACTGAAGAACCGATAGTCCCGGTCGATCGCTTCGCGGTACGCCTTCCGGATCAGATCAACGCCGCCGAGCGCGAAGACTAACGCCAGGAGCGTGCTGCGCGGCAGATGGAAGTTCGTCACGGCCGCATCGACCGCCTTGAAGCGATAGGGCGGCTGGATCAAAAGCTTGGTCCAGCCGGTCCCGGGCTGCACGATCCCTGCGTTGTCGGCGCAGGTTTCAAGCACCCGCATGCTGGTGGTGCCCACGGCGACGATTCGCCCGCCGCGCTTCCGGGCGTCGTTGATTCGCCCCGCCGCGTCCGGCTTCACCTCGTACCACTCGGCGTGCATCGGATGCTCGTCCAAGTCCGCGACGCTGACCGGCAAGAACGTCCCGCGTCCGACGTGCAGAGTCAGCGAGGCGGTTTCAACCCCCTTCGCTCGGACGCGATCCAGCAAATCCGCCGTGAAGTGCAAGCCCGCCGTCGGCGCGGCCACCGATCCGGGCTCGCGCGCGAAGACCGTCTGATAGTCGAGCTTGTCGCGAAGGTCGTCCGAGTAACCCGCCGCGTCGCGCTTGATGTACGGCGGCAGGGGGGCCTGGCCTACAACGGTCAGAATCTCGACGGCCGGATTGAGCGGGTTGATCGCAATCTCGAACTCGCCTTCGCCGAATCGCTGCGAGATCGTCACTTTCCACCGCCCGCGCTCGAACAGCAGCACCTCGCCTTCGCGGATCCGCCCCGCACCCGCGAGCAGCACCCGCCACCGCCCCATGGCCGGCTCGCCGAGGAACAATCCGCCGATGCGGCCGCCCGTTTCGCGGCGGAGCGCGAACTTGGCCGGTAGCACGCGCGTCTGGTTCAGGACGAGACAATCGCCGGCGCGAAGGTGCTCGGGCAGCTCCTGGAAGACGGCGTGACGAATCGTGCCCGTGTCGCGCTGCACGACCATCAGCTTCGACGCATCGCGCGGCGAGACCGGGTGCTGCGCGATCCGCTCGGCCGGCAAGTCGAAATCCAATTCCTCAACGCGAATGGCTCTGCTCCCTCGACGCTTCGCCTTTGGCGGAGTCGTCGAATTGCGGTTATACTCTCCGCGATTGTAAATGAGTTTGCGACGGCCGATCAGACGTCGCGCGAACGATGACACCCGGCCGCCAGAGGCCGAAAGGAGAGGCACAATGTCACGAACAACCAATCTCAAGGGCAACCCGCAGACGCTCGACGGGCCGGAACTCAAGGTCGGGCAAGCGGCGCCGGACTTCAAACTCCAGGCCAACGACATGTCGGACGTGACCCTGGCCGCCGGCATGGGCAAGGTGCGAATTCTCTCGACCGTGCCGTCGCTCGACACGCCGGTCTGCGACAAGGAAACGCGGCGCTTCAACGAAGAGGCGGGCAAGCTCTCGAACGTCGAGATCCTGACGATTTCGGTCGACCTTCCCATGGCCCAGAAGCGCTGGTGCGGCGCGGCCGGCATCGAGCGCGTCAAGACGCTCTCCGACCATCGGACCACCGATTTCGGCCGCAATTACGGCGTCCTTGTCAAAGGCGGCCCGCTGGATCGCTTCCTGGCGCGGGCGATTTTCGTCGTCGACAAGCACGACAAGCTCGCCCACGTCGAGTACGTCCCCGAAATCG
>CAZONT010000005.1:0-51625 GCA_964581285.1 uncultured Planctomycetaceae bacterium
CCGACATTATTCAGGACGAGTCGCTCCAGGCCGTCCGCTTCGACGGACCGCGCGGCTACGCCGTGACCTTCCTGCAGGTCGATCCGCTCTTCGTCCTCGACCTGAGCGATCCCGCTCACCCCGCGGTCACCGGGCATCTCGTCGTCCCCGGCTTCTCAACCCACATCGAGCCCCGCGGCGAACGTCTCATCGCCGTCGGGATCGATGACACCGACGGCCGCCGTCCGGCCGTCGCCTACTACAACGTCGCCGACCCGGCGAACCCCGGCGAAGTCGGCCGCGTCGTCCTCGGCCCGCCCGGTTCCTTCACCGACTCCGACGCAACGTGGGACGAAAAGGCCTTCAAGATCGTCGACGAACTCGGCCTCATCGCAATTCCTTTCCAGCACATCGATCCGTCCACCGTTCCGCCCGGCCCGATTCCCGTCGACTCCATCGCCGCCCGCGAAACCCCGATCGGCTGCCTGAACGCCGTTCAATTGGTCGACTTCGGTGACAACGGCCTGACCCGCCGCGGCTGGTTTGAGCACAGCGGCCGCGTCAACCGCGTCGGCACCATTGCCAACCGTCTCTTCGCCGTCTCGGCCGCCGGTCTGCAGACAGTCAACGTCGACAATCGCGATGAGCCAGCGAAAGCCGGCGAAGCCGCCTTCTTCTCCGCTCAGGACATGTCGCTCTACAACGGCGACTGCGGCTATTTCTACCTCGATAACATGCCGGGCGTCGGCGACTGGTTCGACGTCTTTCTCAACGGCCGGCTCTGCGGCTCGATCGGCGTCGTCCCGGTCGCCGCAATCGTCGCCGGCCTCTCGTTCGTCCGCCGCCGATCGCGCTGAGCACGCGGCGTCGACATCCCGCATCCTGTTTGCAATCGCATCGGAGGCGGGCTAGACTTCATCCAAGACTTCGAGGTAAAACGTTTTACTAATGGCCGATTCCGCGCCCAAGAAACGACTCGCCATCCTCGTCGGTGGGGGACCCGCCCCCGGAATTAACTCCGTCATCGGTTCCGCCACCATCGAAGCCATCAACAGCGGACTCGACGTCGTCGGCATCTACGACGGCTTCAAGTGGCTCGCCTCCGACAAGTTTTGCCCCGAGAAGAATATCATCGAACTGAGCATCTCCGACGTTGCTCGGATCCACTTCGCCGGCGGCTCAATCCTGCGCACCTCGCGCACCAGTCTTCTGAACACCGACAAGCTCGGGAATTCCCCCGTCGTCATGCCCGATCCGCAAAAGATCCTCCGCGTGATCTCGAACCTCCAGAAAATCGGCATCCAGTACCTTCTCACGATCGGCGGCGACGACACCGCGCTCAGTGCCCGCTTCGTCTCCGAACGCAGCGAAGGCGCCGTCCGCGTCGTCCACGTTCCCAAGACGATCGACAACGATCTTCCGCTGCCCGGCGATATCAACACTTTCGGATTCTCATCCGCCCGCTACTGGGGAACCTTGATCGTCAAGAACCTGATGACCGACTCGCTCACGACCGGTCGCTGGTACCTCGTTACCGCCATGGGCCGCAACGCCGGATTTCTCGCTCAGGGAATCGCAAAATCCGCCGGCGCGACGCTCTGCCTTATCCCCGAGGAGTTCGCCGAGAAGACGACGATTTCGCGCATTGTGGACGTGATCGAAGGGTCAATCCTCAAACGACGCGTGATGGGGCGCCCGGACGGCGTCGCCGTCATTGCAGAAGGCCTCGCTTATCGCCTCGGCGACCGCGCCGAACTCGAACGGCTCCTCGGCCGCGAAGTGCCGCTTGACGCTGCCGGCCATCCGCGCCTCTCGGAAGTGCCATTGGGCGATATGCTCAAGCGCGAACTTCAAATCAGGGCCCACGCCCGCGGCGAGTCGGTCACCATGGTCACTCACGAACTGGGCTACGAGCTTCGCTCCGCCGACCCGACGCCCGCCGACATCGCCTATTGTCGCGACCTTGGCTACGGCGCCATCCGCATGCTGCTGGACACCCGCAACGTCGTCCCGCACGGCGCAATGGTCACCCTCGTTGGCGGCAATCTCGTCCCGATGGACTTCCAGACGATGGTCGACCCCGCCACAAACCGCACACGCATTCGCATGGTCAACGTCAATTCACTCTCCTACCGGGTAGCTCGCGCCTATCAGATCCGCCTCGAGCGCTCCGATCTCGAAAACGAGGAAGCGCTCGCCAAGCTCGCCGCCGCCGCAAAGTTGACGCCAGCCGAGTTCCGCGACCGCTACACCAACGCCGCCACTCGGCTGATCGACCTCCAATCGCAGCCCCCGGTGCCCGGCTCAACCGAAAGCTGAACGACACGCTTGCCGCAGCCGAATCGCAAGGTTGAAATCGCCCCGCGCGGCATCCGATGTGGCCGCCGACCTCGTCACGAGCATCGCCCGAGATGAAGACCAGCGTACCGCCGACTCTCTCTCCAACTGGTTCCGGCACGGCCACTCGGGTTCTCGCCGCGCTCCTCGCTGCCTGCTCGCTCGTGACGGCCTGGCAGGAAGGTCGGAACGTCCCCGGCCTCGACTACCATCACTTCTGGCTCGCCATCGACGCCGTTCGCCATCGCGTCGTTCCCGACATCTATTCACCGCAGTCGATCCCCACCCTCACCGACCGCTATCTCACGAAACCCGGTGCCGACGCATCCTTACCCCGGCGCCGCGCTGCCGCGCAGGAAACGTCGCAGCTTGGCATCGTGGCCACTCCGCTCCTGCACGCCGCGCTCGCTCCGTTCCAACGAGGCGACTACGAGCGAGACTACAACGTCTTTCTCTTCCTCAGTCTCGCGTCGTTCGCCGTTGCCATCGTCCTCATCGGCCGCGCCCTCCACCTGCCGCTCCACGCCCAGCTGCTTGCCCTTGCGTTCGCGTGCACATGGTTCGGCCCATTCTCTTCCGACACACGCTCCGCAAACGTCAACCGCCTGCAACTGGTGCTCGTTGCCCTCCTGATCTGGCTGCTCGCCGCCGACGCCAGGCCGCGCCGCGATACCGCGGCCGGCGCCGTCCTCGCCTTCGCCGTCCTCTTCAAGCCAAATCTGGCTCCGATCGCCGCGCTGCTGGCCGCCTACTGGTTGCTGGCCGCGCAGTGGCGTCGCCTGCGCTGGGTCGCCATCGGCGCCGGCGTCGGTGGTGTCGCCGCCTGGGCCGCCTCGTCCGCCTTCTTCGGAAGTCCGCGGTGTTGGCTCGATTGGGCCGCCAAGGCCTCTCACCTCTCCGACACGTACCAGCCAACGCTCCAGGCCGGCAATCTGTCTCTCTCTGAGTTGATCTTCACCCGCACCGGCCATCGCCCCGGCGCATGGCTCGGTATCGTGATCTGTACGCTCGCGCTTGCCGCCGTCGCCTGGGCCGCACGCGGCGACGCCCTCCGCCCGCCGCCGCGCGACCACACGCCGCCGGAGTTCATTCTCATCGCCGTTGGCGCGTCGTTATGGCTGCTGGTCGCGCAACTCGCGTGGTTTCACTACTGCATCCTCGTCCTGCCGCTCATCCTCTGGACCCTCCGCCCGCTTCCAGCCGGCGACTCGCCGTTGCAAATACGTGTCTGGTTCCAACGCGTGCTCGGTGCGGTCGCCCTTGTCTTGTTCAACACCTATGTAATGAGCTACGTCTTCGCGCCGTCGCTTTGGACATTTGATCTGCTATCCAACCTTGCGATCGCCGCTTTGATTGCCGTCGCCCTTGCCGAGTTGGTCCGCTCGGGTGTTCCCCACGGCGGAGCTGATCGCACGGTCACCGCGGGTGCCGAACGATGAACCGTGCTCAGATGATGACGGGGCTGATCGCGCTGCTGGCGTTGGCGGGGGGGTGCCACAGCGAAGAAAAGGAAATCGCGGCCATGCGGCCGCGGTCCGATCAGACCGCAGTCTATCTCTTTCTCGGCTATGGCGACCGCAGTTGGTCAGGCGGCCTCTATCAGTTCGCTTACGGCTTGCGGCGGGGCGGCTCCTACGCCCGCGTCGAGCCCTACCGCAAGTGGCAATCGGTCGCCAGGGACATTATTCGCGACCACCCCGCGAAGCTCGTCCTGATCGGACACTCCTTCGGCGGCGATGCCGCCGTCAAAACCGCCCGCGCCCTCCGCGACCACGGCATCAACGTCCGCGTCCTCGCACTCCTCGACCCCAGCGCCCCGCCGCTCATCGCCCCCGGCGTTCCTCCTCCCATTCCCGACAACGTCGACGTCGCCATGGAGTTCTACGTCGTCCCCACGACCGTGAAACTTCGCCCCGGCCCGCGCACCCGGCTCGAACGCGGCAACTCGCACACCGAACTCTCCGACTACGCCGTCGGCCGCAAGGGCAACTTGCCCGCGGCCCGTCGCGTCGACCACATCACGATCGACGACTCCGCCGACATCCAGGGCATGATCGCCGACAAGATGTCCGCCTCCGGCGTCTAGCCGCTGCCGCCTGCGTGGCGAAATTCTGGACATCCGCTGCCGCGCCCGCGATAATCTCAAACCCGGCCGAAGTGGCGGAATGGCAGACGCAGTGGATTCAAAATCCCTGCGTGCCTATTGGGGGCACCAAAAACCGCCTCTGACACCCCGAAAAACATCCCCGGACACTCCATTGCGCACCCCAAGCGCACCCCACGGAAATCACCTGCGAATGTCGGTTTGGCGCGAGCCCGCCGCCTGCGATCTGTCGGATTCTTGAGACTCGAATCGACAGCCACCCTTGCGGCGGCGGGCCTTTTTTTCTGCGAGGCCGGTTGATGAGCGCGACGACTTTGATCGACGAGACGCAGAATCCCGGACATGTCCGGGAATTCACCGTCGATCCGTTTGAACTCATCCCAAGTGAAGAAAACTACGAGATTTACCGCCGCGAAAACGAAAAGAGCCCCGAGTTCCTTGGACTCGTCGAAAGCGTTCGCCGCGAAGGTATTCGTGAGCCGATTGTCATCACTGAGGACAATTACATCGTGTCGGGCCATCGACGCACCGCTGCGGCGATCGCCGCCAATCTTGGGCTGGTTCCAGTCCGCCGGCTTCCGTACCGCAAACAGGACGATCCAGAGCGCCACATCAGGTCGATTCGTGAGTTCAACCGACAGCGCGTCAAGACGTCTGACGAACTGGTGCGTGAGGTAATCGTCGACATCGATCCAAAATCGGCCCACGCGGAGCTTCGGAGGTACCGCGATGCTAAGCCGCGGCCGTCCCTTCCAGCGATGGCACTCGGCGGGCGCTCCCGCCGCGACGGGATCAGCGAGCACAAGAACGAATTCATCGATGCGATCCGAGCGGTCCTACGCTCGGTCAAAGCTTACCTACCGGTTTCGCTGCGGACGGTGCACTACCAGCTATTGAACGCGCCCCCGCTGATTCACTCGGGCAAGGCGGACTCCAGGTACCGCAACGATGTCGCGAGCTACAAGTCGCTGAGCGACCTACTCACGCGGGCGAGGTTGCTCGGCATCATCGACATCGACGCGATCGACGACGAGACGCGCGCCGTCGAAACATGGGCCGTCTGGAAGCAAACCGCTCCATTCGTTGAGCGTGTGCTCGACGGCTTGTTTCGCCCCTACTGGCGGGACCTGCAGCAATCCCAGCCACACCAGATCGAACTCGTGGTTGAGAAGAATACGATGGGGTTTCTGCGTAAGGTCGCGGCGAACTTCACGGTTCCGATGACGATCGGACGCGGATTCTCGTCGCTCCCGCCACGGCACAAGATGGCAGAGAGGTACCGGACCAGCGGGAAGGACCATCTGATCATCCTCGTCGTCAGCGACCACGACCCCGAGGGATACGAAATAGCCGAAGCGTTCGCGCGCTCGATGCGCGACGACTTTCGGATCTCAAGGGTTCACGCATACAAAGTCGCGCTGACCGCAGAGCAGGTCGATCGATTCAAGCTGCCGCCCGGCGGAAAAGCGAAAACGACCTCCAGCCGGTGCGCGAAGTTCACCAAGAAATACGGCGAGCCCGTGTACGAGCTTGAAGCTCTTCCGCCGGCGACGCTCGAAAAGATCGTTTCGCAAGCGATCGAGTCGTCGCTCGATGTGGACGCATTCAATCGTGAGTTGGCCGCGGAGGAACGGGACGCTCAGTTTCTGAAGGCGAAACGCCTAGTCGCGATTGAAGCGATCGGAAAATCGCTGGCAAATGGATCGGAATGACATACGCGGGACAAATCCCCGCCGTTGAATCCCGGTTGCTTCGACCGGAGTTGCACGCGGTCGCCTATAGGTGACTGACCACGCGTGCTCGAGCGGCCTGTCGCGGCATCGTTGCGATCCGTTCGAGGCGGCACACGTGAAACCGCCGATGGCTGAGCGATCCCAGCAGCGGGCCTGAACGCGCTGCTCGACGCCGAGGGTAGACGACTCGGCGTCGGTCCCCTGACTCCGTCGGCTCTAAGGATTCTTGCCGGCGGCGGCGTCGATCGAGCTGCGACAGTCTCGCGGCGGTGAAGTCGGCAACGAAGTAGTTACAGGGGCACGTGAAAGTCTAGCCCGGGCGTGAACGAGAGCCGGGCGGCAGCGGGTGTCGTGCGTGAGCAGGTGCGTGAGCATTGGCAGCGTCGTCCCGGGTGTCGACTTCCCATCGAGCTACGCGGTCATTGCGGCCGCGGTGTTCGATGGGAATCCGTCTGCACCGCTGGTGACGAACGCGTGCGGGGCTCAAGGATGTCGCTGGCTCAGCGCGGTCAGTAAACAGGAGTTCATTCAATGAATGGCTTATTCGTGCCGCGGAGCGTCGACGGACACGACTGTACCGAATGTGAGCGACCGTGCGACTGCCCAGGATTAGCCGGCGTCAAGTGCCAGTTCTGCAGTACCTGCGTCGAAACGGCCGATTCAGCGGATCTTGATCAGCTCGAATGGATCGTCGCCGATTGGACCGCGCCGCGATGATGATCATGATCGACGCCGTTACCACGGACGACGACGCCACCGACGCCGCCAATAGGCCGCGGGTCCTCCCCGGAGTCGTTTTTGTTCGAACGCCCAACGGGAACAATGCAGTCTTAGACAATCTTTCTTTCCATCCGATCACTCGGCTTTTCAATCCACCCGAATCGAATCGTGGTACGGCTTCGGGTACGCGTGATGCTGGCCGCCCAGCAGGGGATTTGAATCTGAGCGAGATACAAAACTAAGACATGGATGCAGTGAAAGATATTGGCAGGGATGTCGAAGCCGCGGGCGCGTACGACGCGGTCCGAGATCGGTCGCAGCGTCGGCAGCGCGAGCTGGCCGCAGCGGGTCGGCGCGTTGTGATTCCAAAGTGTGGCAACCTGGAGCGCCGGGCCGCGTGCGAGTGCGATCTGAAACGGTTCCTATCGGAGTATTTCCCGGCGACGTTCTATCTGCCGTGGTGTCCGGATCACCTTCGTATCATCGCGGATCTCGAGAGCACCATTCTGGCTGGCGGGCTGAAGGCACTCGCGATGCCCCGAGGCCATGGCAAGACAGTCATTATCGAGGGTGCCGCTATCTGGGGCACGTCCTACGGACACCGACCATTCATCCCGGTTGTCGGACCGGATGAGGATCACGCGAAGGATCGCATCAAGAACGTCAAAACGGAGTTCGAATACAACGACCGGCTAAATGCTGACTTTCCGGAAATCTGCGCTCCGATTCGCGCGCTCGAGGGCATCAATCAGCGGCGGCTCCTGACTGAGGACGGCCGGCAGATCCGAATGGAGTTCACCGCGACTCGGATCGTTCTACCGAACATCCCCGGGAGCCTGGCCGCCGGCGCCGTCATTGCCACAGCCGGAATCACCGGCCAGATTCGCGGGCTCAACTTCAGGCGGACGGATGGAACGGTCATACGCCCGAGCCTCGTGATTATCGACGACCCGCAGACGCGTGAGTCGGCGAGCAGCCCGGCTCAATGTGCGCAGCGCGAGCGGATCATCAACGGCGACATTCTCGGTTTGGCGGGCCCCGGCGTCACAATCAGCGCGGTGATGCCCTGCACGGTGATTCGTCGGGACGACCTGGCGGACCGCCTGTTGGATCGCAAGCGCAACCCCCAGTGGCGGGGCGAACGGACCAAGCTGGTTTATCAGTGGCCGAAACGCGAGGACTTGTGGCAGCGCTATCTCGAGATCCTTCGGGAGTGCTGGTCGAAGGACTTGCCGACCGACGCTGCGACGGAGTTCTACCGAGCCAACCGCGCCGCAATGGATGAAGGCGCCGTCGTTGCGTGGCCGGAAAAGTTCGACCCCGGAGAACTCTCGGCGATCCAGAACGCATGGAACCTTCGGGCGAAGCTCGGTGATGCCGCATTCTTCGCGGAGTATCAGAACGATCCAGTGCCGGAGGAAGCCGAAGACGCGTCATTGCTGACATCCGATCAGATCGCGACGAAGACGAACGGCGTCCCCCGCGGCGTTGTGCCGCTCAAGGCCTCTCACCTCACCGCGTTCATCGACGTGCACGACACCGTCTTATTCTGGGCGGTCGTGGCTTGGTCCGATGATTTCACTGGATGGGTCGTGGCGTACGGCACCTATCCGGATCAGCGGGCGCGAGTTTTCTCGCTTCGCAAACCGACTCGGACCATGACAGATGAGTTTCCGAAGGTCGGCCAGGAAGGTGTGATCAGGGCCGGACTCGTTGCGTTGACGGCGCTTCTACTCGCGCGCGAGTGGCGACGAGAGGACGGAGCCGTCATTCGAATCGATCGGTGCCTCGTCGATAGCGGCTACAAGCCGGGAATCGTGCAGGAGTTCTGCAGGACATCCGCTCATGCCGGCGTCTTGCTGCCCAGCCGCGGCATGCCGGTCGGCGCGAAGAACAAGCCGTTCAGCGAATACCAGCAGAGACCTGGTGAACGCCACGGCGACAACTGGTTGATAAAACGAATGCCGCACCGCGCCAGCCAACGGGTTTCGTTCGATGCGAATCATTGGAAATCGTTCCTGCAGGCACGCCTCGCCAGCGCGGTCGGCGATCCAGGCGGTCTCTCTCTGCACGGGAAGAAGGCTGATGAGCACCGATTGTTGGCGGAGCACCTCGTCGCGGAACGTCCAAAGCGCGTGACAGCCAACGGCCGGACCGTCGATGAGTGGGAGCCAATCGGCGAAAACCACTGGCTAGATTGCATAGTCGGATGCGCGGTTGCCGGTTCGATGGTCGGGGCGAAACTGACGACCACGCGCGAGCGGACAAAGAAGCGAACGAGCTTCGCGAAGAAATACGCGGCATTCAGGGCGGGCCGGCAATGATGCGATGGTTCAAACACAAGAGCCGCGACGAAAGAGGGCTGATCTGCCCCAAGTGTGAGTGCCGACACTTCCACGTCGTGTACACACGACCACTCCTCGACGGTCGGATCAAACGGCGCAAGGAGTGTCGGAATTGCGGGAAACGACTGACCAGCTACGAAAAGATTACACCGGTGTACCCACCCGACGAATCTTGAAAGATTTTCCTTGCGGAAGTTCCGTGCACATCATAAATGTCCGCAAGACAACTTAGCCGGGCATTCCCGGAAGTGAGCGGTCGCGGCTAGCTCCCGCGGACACTCCATGAGCAATGAACGCCGTACTGGGCAGTACCCCGGTGCGGCGTTTTTTATTGGCTCACTTCCGGGACAGCCTGTCTTAGGCGAGCGGCTTCATGACCGGACAGCAATTCGATGATCGGATCGACGCGATCGTATCGGGACCCGCGGAAATGCAGGGCGACGAAGGTCGCGTCAAGCAGCAGGACATCAATCAGGTCATCGCCGCCGAGAAGTGGCAGGCCACGAAAGCGGCGGCCAAGAAGCCGAACCGCGGCTTGCGACGTTCAAAAATGATCCAACCGGGGATGATCTGATGAGATTCTCGTTCTGGAGATCCAGACGATCAACGCCCCGCGATCGCGTTCGAATCGCCGAGGCGCGGGCTCGCGAAGCCTACGCCCGCGCCGTGAAGGCGAAATACGAGTCAGCGGCGACCACGTCTGAGAATGCTCGCCATTGGGCAAACGCCGACGGACTCGCCGTCAATGCTGCCAACTCTCCCGACGTCCGCAATCGGCTCCGCAACCGATCCCGTTACGAGTCTCAGAACGGGTGCTACGCCAAGGGCATCGAACTGACCGTCGCGAACTATGTCGTCGGGCGCGGCCCGCGGCCACAGATCATCAGTGACGATCCGAACGAAGCGAAGGCGATCGAGCGATCATTCAAAAAGTGGGCGAAGGCGATCAAGTTAGCATCGAAACTTCGCACGGCGCTCGCGACGAAGCTGCGGGACGGCGAAGTATTCCTCGTCTTCTTCCACAACCCGAAAGTCAATCATCCGGTCAAGCTGGACATCCGGCTCGTCGAGGCCGATCAGGTTGCGACCCCCGGGCTCATGCACACCGATCCGAATGCGGTCGACGGCATCGTATTCGACAAGTACGGGAATCCCGAGACGTACCACTTTCTGAAGCGCCACCCGGGTGATGTCGCGTGGCTCGTCGGCTCGCCGCTCGATTACGACGAGGTTCCGGCCGAGAACGTGATTCACTGGTTCAGGACCGATCGGCCCGGCCAGGCTCGGGGCATTCCCGAGAACATGCCGGGCCTTCAGATCGGGGCCAACAATCGGCGCTTCACGATGGCGACGCTGGACGCGGCCGAGACCGCCGCGAACCACGCCGCCATTCTCTCACTGAAGGATTCCGTCGCGGACGACGGCGACGAAGACGACCCCCTCCCCGAGATCGAGATCGAACGCGGAATGCTGACGAACGTTCCGGGCGATGGCTCGATCACGCAGATGAAGGCGGAGCACCCGAACACCACCTATCGCGATTTCCGCAACGACAACGTTGCCGAATATGCGCGACCGATGAACGTGCCGCGGCACATTGCGCTCTGCGACTCCACCGAGGCAAACTTTTCCAGCGTCCGCATGGATGGCCTCGGCTTCGAGAAGGCGTGCACGATCGGGCGGTCCGAGATCGATGACGACTCGATGGATCGCATCATGGCGAAGTTTCATCGCATCGGCCGCCTCACGCCGGGAGCGCTTCCGGGATCGGTGGTCAGCGATGAGCCCCCGGATGTGCGCTGGTTCTGGGACGGCTTCGGAACGGTCGACCAGGTCAAGCAGGCGAAAGCCGACGACATCTCCCTCAATAACGGGACGAAGTCGATGGCAGACATCTGCGAGCCGGAAGGCCGCGACTGGGAAGAGACGCTGATCCAGCGCGCGAAAGAGCGAGCGCTCGCAAAGTCGCTCGGTCTACCACTGCCGGGCGCGGCTCCAGCTCCCGCCGCCCCGACCTCGCAAGAGCGTGACGACGAGGACGTCGAGGAGGGTGCCGATGCGTAATCGCCCCATCCGAGCCGACGCACCGAAGACACCGTTCGCGATCAGATGCCAGGCCGAGATCCGCATCGTCGAAGCGGAAGCCGGGAAGGCTGCGACACGCCCGACGTTCTCAATCCGCGCCTACAACGGCGGTCTGATGCGCGTGCCGGGCTGGTATTACCCGGTCGCGATCGACCTCGCCGGGCTCACGACCAAACAACGCATCGCCGCGCTGATTAATCACGATCCGAGCAAGTTCGTCGGCCAGTCCAACAAGGTTGAGATTGGTGCGCGTTCGATCGACATCACGGGCGTCATCACCGACGAAAGCGAAGACACGCAACGTCTACTGACGAACGCGAAAAATGGGGCTGTCTTCGAAGCGTCTGTCGGCGTCCAGCCGGCAGAGGACCGCGTCACCTTCATCGACAAGGGCGAAACCGCGAAATGCAACGGCCGGACCGTCAAAGGTCCGTGCTATGTGGTCGGCGCAGGAACGCTGCGCGAAGTTTCATTCGTCCCCGTCGGCGCCGACGGGACCACCGAAGCAAAGATTGCGGCATCTGCCGCGGAGCTAAACGTCATGACTTTTGAGGAATGGCTGAAGGCCAACGGGTTCGAGCCGAAGAACGACGCACAGCGAGCCAAGCTCCAGGCGGCCTACGACGCCGAGCAAACGGCCGAGGATGAGAAGCTGGCCGACAAAAGCAAGAAGGGCAAGAAAAAGTCCGTCGAGGCCGGCGCCGATCCGGAGCCGATCACCGCTGCGACCGACGACATGATCAAGGCCGGTCGCGAGGCCTACGCCGCGGAGTCGATCCGCATCGGCGGCATCAAGAAGGTCTGTGCCGGCAAGCATGCCGAGATCGAGGCGAAAGCGATCGCAGACGGCTGGACCTTCGACAAGACCCGCGCCGAGGTCCTCGAAGCCGAGCTGAAGAGTCTCGGCAACGGCAGGGACGGCGGGGCGCCCAACGCGATCATCCACAGCTCGGCTCCAGTGGCGCGCGAGGTCCTCGAGTGCGCGATCCGTCTCGGATCTTCGGAGCAAGAGTCGGTCGTCGCGAAGCAGTACAAGCCGGAGATTCTCGAAGCGGCGAGCAAGCGCCGCGGCATGGGCTTCAAGGCCCTGGTCGAGGCGTGCTGCGCGATGGAAGGCAAGGCGCGCCCGTCACTCTCCGCCGACGTTCGCGAGTGGGTGAAGGCCGGATTCAGCACGGTCGCGATGCCGGGCATCCTGAACGACTCCATGAACAAGATGCTCCTGACGTCGTTCCAGGCCAACCTGGGCATGGCCCGCCGGCTGTTCAAGAAGCTGTCCGCGAACGACTTCAAGAAGCACACCGGCTACCGCCTGGGCGGGGAATCGGTGTTCAAGAAGGTCGGGGACGGCGGCGAGCTGGAATACGGCAACCTGAAGGAAAGCTCGTTCGAGTTCCAGATCGACACGTTCGGGCGGATCATCGCCTGGACGCGCCAGCAGTACCACAACGACTCGCTGGGCGCGATGACCGAGATCGTTCCGCGCATGGGCCTCGGCGCCGCGAAGGCGATCGAACGGCTCTGCTGGACGCTGGTCCTCGCCAACACGGGCACCTTCTTCGGCACCGGCAACAAGAACTACATCGAGGGTGCGACGACGATCCTCAGCCAAGCCGGCCTCGATCAGGCGAAGCAAAAGTTTGTCGAGCAGGTCGACGACGAAGGCGAGCCGATCGGCGTCAACCCGCAATTCCTGGTCGTCCCGCCGGCCCTCGACGGCGAGGCCAACCGGATCTTCCGCAGCGACCTCATCATCGTCACCGGGCTGGCCGCGACCAACGCGAAGAGCGTCGCGCCCGCCGGCAACAACTACAAGGGCCAGTTCGAGCCGATCACGGTCCCGCACCTCGGTACCGCGATGGCGATCGCCAACGCGAGTGATACGGCCTGGTACCTCTGGGGCGACCCGCTCTTCTCGCCGTTCGGCCTGGCCTATCTCAACGGCCAGGAGAACCCCGTTGTCGAGGAAGTGCCGCTCCCGGCGGACTGCCTCGGCATGGCGTGGCGCGGCTACATCGACTTCGGCGCGTGCCAGATTGAGAAGGTCGGCGCCGTGAAGAGCAAGGGAGCGGCGTAACCAACCCGTCGCCATGCGGCGATCGGCATGAGGTGAGCTTCGGATTCAGGACGCGGCACGGCCGCATGGAGTTTGTTCGATGGCTATTCAAGCCAGTTTGTCGAAGCAAGGCGCGATGTTGGACTACACGCCCGGATCGGACATCGCCGGCGGCGCAATCGTCGTCATCGCGGGCCGCATCTACATCGCGAACGGCGCAATCGCGTCCGGTCGGCTCGGTGCGGTGCAGGCCACAATGGGCCGAATCATCCGGGTCGTGAAGGAAACCGGTGCGATCGCCGACAAGGTGCCGGTTGCCTGGAAGGCGACAGGCGATCCGCTTGGCGGTACCGCCGGCTCCGGCGCAATCACCGCGACACTGCTCGGCAACGTGTTTGCCGGCATTGCCTGGGGCGCCGCCGCCGAAACCGACACCACGATGCTGGTCCTGTGTGTCGGTCTCAAGACCGTCTGCGGACAGCACACGACCGTTGCTGCGAGCGACACCGTCGTCACTGGACTCTCGAAGGTCCTGTCGGTGGTTGCCAATTTCTCGACGGATCCGGCCGACGCGAACTTCCTCGTCAGTACTTCGATCGGCGACCAGGCCGGAACTCCGGCCGCCGGTTCGTTCCTTCTGAAGACCTGGCAGAACACCAGCGGCAACGATCCGACGCCGGCCGCAGCGGGATCGTTCTCGAAGGTCGTGAACTGGATCGCGGTTGGTTACTAGGCCGGCCCCGTGATTCAACAGAACCAGTCCTGGCTCTCGGACCAGTTCGACCAGAACGAAGGCGTACTGGTCACTTACGAGAGCGAGGGCGAGTCGATCGAAGTCACGGCCACCCGCGGGAAGTGGTTTGTCGAGCAGGGCGAGCGCGAAGGCGTCTCGCAGCGGATTGAGGCGAGGGCCTACTACATCAAGACCAGTTTGCTGGTCTTCGCAGGCGAACCGCATGAGCCCAAGCGTGGCGACAAGATCACGGACATCGAGAACGGCGAAACCGTCGTTCACGAAGTCGGCTCGCCCGGCGGATTGCCAGTCTGGGAGTTTGTCAACGGCCGCACGAAGCGGCGAATCCGGACGATTGCCTGATGGATCCGATCAACGAACTCGCCGACGCAGTGGTCGCCGCCCACAACGGCGGCGGCTTCTCGCAGACCTTCAACGCCGAGCGTCGGTACTTACCGGAGTTCACGCAGAAGGAACTGGCAACCCTCCGCGTCATCGTCGTCTGTCGCGAGGAAGACGAGGAGCGGGCCACGCGCAAACAGGACTTCTTCGACTACAGCATCAACGTCGGCGTGTGGAAGAAGATCGACATGACCACTCAGGTCGAGTCGGACGCCCTCATGGGACTCACACGCGAGATCCGGGACTTCCTGCGACAGAACACGCTTCCCAACGCGCCGGGTGCCACGTGGCTTCGGTGCAAACGCTCTTTTCCATACGACCGCCAATCGCTCGAAATGAAACACGTATTCGCGGGCGTGATCACGGTGACGTACCGCACCTTGCGGTAGGGAGTTGACCAATGGCTGAGTATTTCCTCGGCGCGGATGCGAAGCTGTTCTACAAGACGACCGGCATCGCCGGCGGCGGCGATTTCGTCGAGGCCGAGAACGTCCGCGACGTGACGATCGACACCGGAAACTCCGAGATCGACGTCACCACGCGCGGCAGCGGCAAGGTCAAGCAGGTCGTCCAGGGACTCGCGGAGTGGACCTTCGAGTTCCAGATGATCTATGACCCGAGCGATGCCGCCTTCGTCGCGATCCGCGATGCGAATCAGAATCGCACGAAGATCGGTATCCGCGCCCTCCACGAAGAGGACGGCACCGGTCCGCAAGCCGACTGCGTCATCACCAAGTTCAAGAAGGGTGAGCCGCTCGACGGCGTGCAGATGGTCGATGTCACGGCCAAACCGACGCGCTCGGCGACCATTCCGGGTTACTTCACTTCGTAAACAACTTTCCGGCGAGGCGCCCTCATGAAGGGAAGCATTCAGTATTTCGGCGAGGTTGGAGGCAGCGTCGCCACCAAGACGATCCTGCCCGACGGTCAGTCCCAGATCGGGATCGAAGCCACGCTTCCGAAAGGCTACGCCGGCACGCTCTCGACGCGGACCGACAACGACACCGGCGTCCTGACGCTCGTTGGGGAGCACGGCTTCGAAGTCAATAACCTGCTCGACGTCTATTGGGGCGCGGCGTATCGCCGGCGGATGCGAGTCACGGCGGTTACGGGGCAACTTGTGACGGTCGACGCCGGGACCGGGACGAATCTTCCGGCCCAGGGTGACCCGATCGTCGCGGCGAAGCAGGTCGTCATTCACGCCAATTTCAATGGCTGGCTGCTCAACAAGCTTGTCATCGTCTGCCCCGACGACGAAATGCTCCTGTACATCACCAACCCTGCCGGTGCGCAATTGGTGATCGGCCGCTTCCCCGCCGGCGAACCCTATGTGTATCTGGCCGGAGTGAATGCGCTCGCGGACAAGTTCCCGACCCGCTTCATCGCCAGCCAGGGCGCAACCACGGCGGATCGCGTGCTGAAGGCCGGCATCGTATTGGCCGATTATTCGGCCGCCCAACCCGTCACGATCGTGTACGACATCAGCGCGGGGACAGTCACGATCACGATGTCGGAGGATCTCGACGAATCCTTCAACTTGACCGCGGCCGGCTTCACCATCGGCGGCAATTCCAAGGCGCTCGACCTGTCGGAAACGAGCGCATCCATCTCCGGAAAAGTCATCACGCTGGTTGGCGTCATCGAAACGGCCGAAGTCCACGCGAACACGTGCACGTGGACCGGACTCGACGGACTGAAGGACGCCACTGGAAAGCGCGTCGCTCGCTTTGACGATGTCGGGGTCCAAACGCAGGCCTGAGTGAACCATGTTCAAGACCGCCATTCGAATCGTTGGAGAGATCGCCGGCGTCGTGTTCAACGCCAGCGTGAACCGCAGCGGCACGGCCGTCGTGAATGCGTTGCGGTCGGCGCCGATTGCGAAGACCGGAACGCTCTCGACGCGAACGGACGACAACACCGGCGTTGTGACCATGACGGCCGGACACGGCTTCGCAACCTCCGACAAGATCGACCTGTATTGGGCGGGTGGCCGCCGCTGCGGAATGGATGCGACCGTTGCGGTCAACGCGGTAACGCTCGACGGCGGTACCGGCGACCCGCTTCCACCGCTGACGACGCCCGTCACGGCGTCGAAGAAGACGGCCGTCGACATCGACTTTAACGGCACGCTCGCGAAGACGATCCAGATCGGCTCGGCCGGGCGGGTCCGAGTGGAGCTGTACGAGGGCGCGACGCTTCGGAAGGGTATCGACCTCGAGCCGGGCGATCTGCCCTACTCCTGGTATTCCGACGGACCCGTCGCGAATCCCGTCAACGGCAATGCCATCTCATCGGCACAAGTCTCGCAGGGCGGCACCGAACAGGCCGAGGACATCCAGATCGGGGTCCTTCTCGACGCGTAACCATGAAGACCTTTGTGGACAACTCGGGCAAGAGCTGGGAGCTGCGGCTCACGCCGATGGCGGTAGAGCGCATCCGCGACACGGCCGGCGTCAATCTGACGCGGCTTCTCGATCGCAAACTCCTGGAGCTGATCGACAAGATCACCGCCGAAACGGCCACGCTGTTCGCCGTGCTCTACGCCGCGATGAAGCCGGAACTCGAAAAGGCCGGCATCACGCGCGAAGCGTTCAGCGAGCTGATGTACGGCGACGTGATCGCGGGCGCGACGAAGGCCTTCATCGATGAGCTGATCGATTTTTTTTTGGACCAGAGGGATCGCGGGAACGTGCGGTGGACGACCGACAAGGCCGAAGAACTCGCGGCAAAAAGAAGGGTCGCGATCGGGGAAGCCCAGCAGTCGGGGAAGGTGGACGCGCTTCTCCAGAAGGCGATCCAGGCCGGGTTTTCGACGCCTGGGCCGAACTCCACGAATGCGCCGGCATCGCCGGAGTCGACCCCTACTGCGTGACGTTCTGGCAGGCGCGGACGATGGCCGTCGCGAAACAACGCGACGAATGGAGTCGGACGAGTTCGGTGCTCGCCTGGCTGGTGAACACGCGGGCCGGCCGCAAGGGCAAGCTGGCGAAACCGAGTCAGTTCGACCCGTTCCACAAGAAGGTCCGGAAGGTCGCGACCGCGGACGAGATGGCTGAGCTGAAGAGCATCATCACGGGACCGACACGGGAAAAGACCGATGGCTGAAACCAACCGAACCTATGCGGCGTTAGTGGCGCTCCTCGCGAGCAACACCGCGAAGGAGATCTCCGCCCAGGACCTGCGCGACGCCATCTACTCGCTCTCGCAGATCTGGGGCGGGATGTACGTCACCGGCGGCGCGACCAATACGACGATGACCGGCTCGGGAACGTGGGACCAGCTCAATCTAACGGACTTCACCAATCACGCCGGCAGCAACGGAATCATTCCGGAGAAGGCAAACAATCGGATCGTTCTGCCTCAGGTTGCCGGGCTCTACCAGCTCACGATCTCCGGCAACATGCAAGGCAACGTCGCAACCGGGACCTGGGGCTACAAGGTTCAGCTCGACGGCGCGGATGTCCCGGGCGGAGTACTGGCCCTCTGGCGTCCGCTCGTTGCCAACGTCGGTCACTGGATGACGCTGTCTCTGCTGATCAACTACGACGGCAGCAGCAACGGCCGTCTGACGTTCCACGCCAACAAAGACAGTCTGACCGGATCGTTTCGCCAGTCGGACGGCGGCATCTGGGTGCGGAGGGTCGCCTGATGTCGGCGAACGCCTTCGACTACGGATTCAGCAACGATTTCGACGCACCGGACGCCGTCGTCGATACGGCGCCGGTCATCAACCCACCGAACCGAGTCGAGGTCAATGAGACCTGGACGCCGCTCGGATCCTCCGGCCACCGCCACGCCATCACGCTCGAGTGCCCGAGCGGCAACGCCGCGGCCGTCCAGTTCCGGGCCGATGGCGGCGACGCGGAGGACTGGCCGAAGGGCCTCATCGCAGCGCTTGAAGACGTCGATCTGTCGCGACTCGAGGTGAAGGGAACCGTCGGCGACCTGGTGCTCATCGGCGCCATGACGCAGCCGCAGCAAAGGTTGGTGTTGGCATGAGAAACGTGATCCTGTTCAGCAAAGCCCTGCCGGCCGCCAACGCGCCCATTGCATTGGCAACCGTGGAACTCGTCGCCGACGTCACGATCTGCAACACGAGCGCGGCCGAGGTCACGTTCGAACTTCTCGACTACGCCGGCACCGAGATCAGCGAGGCCGTCTGGCCCGCCGGCAAGTCGTTCTATTTCAAGGGGATCGACCTCCGGCGTCTCCGGGTCTGGGGCACCGAAGGTCACAAGATCTTGGTCGTCGGCAACACAACGGATTAGCGAAGGCGCGACGTGGCGAACAACAGCAAACAGCAGGACGGCAACACGCTCAGCGAACGCGTCTCGCGGACCGAGCAGGAAGTCAAAGGTCTCGGCATCCGTCTGACGGATCTAGCCGAGCAGGTCGCCGCCGGCTTCCGCGAGATCAAGAACACGGTTCGGCCGAACTGGCAATTGATCGTCACCGTCGTCTTCGGCGCCGGTTCGATCCTGTTCAGCGTCATGACCTACATGAACGCCGGCATCAAGCAGGACATCAACGAAATCGAGACCCGGAACAATCTCCGCGACCAGGCAAAGTCAGAAATCGCGAAGCGGGACGACATGTGGGCGAACCGGCTCGACGTCGCGCGAGACCGGATCCTGGACCTGCGCTTCGCAGAGATTGAAACGCAATTTGACTGGGGTACGCGCGAGTTCGGAAACCGTCTCTTCTTCGATGAGCAGCGAATCTACATGCTGCTTCGCAAGGTTTTTCCAGAGGCAAACATCCCCGAACCGGTCCCGATTGTGACGGGCCCGCGGGGAAAGGGTCACAAGAAAGGAGACTGAGTCATGTCACGGATGATTGGAACACTGTGCATCGCGGGACTGCTGCTGCTGTCCGGGTGCGAATCGTGGGCGAAGAAGCCGCCCATCGAAGAGTTCGCCGCAAAGTTTGTTGACGACGTCGTCAAGCCCGCGGTCGAGAAGGGAATTGCCCAGGGCATTTCCAATCTTCAAACGCAGGCGAACGCCCAGGGGATCAACCCCACGTACAAAACGAAGTTCTCGGGCAAGTGGGTTGTCGGAATCGAAGGCGAGGCCAGCATCGGCGTCGAGGGTGTTGCCGGCAATGTCTCTGTTTCTACGAGCGGAGGCGAAAAGACGGAGCGTTCGCCTTACCAGAAAGAATCGCAGCAAACCCCTGCGCCGACGACGGAACCGCCACCGGCGACGCCGCCGACGCAACCGGCCGCCGCGAACAAACATCGACAACGCGCCCGGCTGAATGGACCCGTCGCGCCGGCGGAGCTGTTCATGATCGCGGCCGTCTTCGGCCAGGTGGCCGAGGACGACTGCAATACGCTGCACGATGTGCCCGGGAGCCCGATCCCAAACCAGGGCTTCGGTCAGAGCGGACTTTGTCAGCCCGGCGGAACCGTCAGCGCTTCCGCGAGCTGCGACACGTCGGCAATCCCGGATCCAAACGCGCCGGGGTGAACCATGGCGCAAGACGCCCGCATTCTGACCCGCGACAAGTGGAAGACCCGGGAAACGCTCGGGCTCCGCTATGCCGTGTTCAACTGCCCGGATTGCGGACACGTCATCGATACAAGTGGGCTTGCGATCGACGCCAAGGGCCTGGTCATCCCTGACGTCGCATGCCCCTACTACGCGTGCCGATTCGAGGGGCCGATTCAATTGGAGGGTTGGACGGGATGAAGCTTGCACGGATCATTCTTGCGACGCTGATCTCGGTGCCGATCCTGGCAACGGGCTACTGCGTGCCGCAATCCTCCGGAGTGAGGGCAAGTCCGGGCGCCAAGTCGGAGCCGCGGCAGGCCTCGCCCGACCTGGGCACGGACGAAGTCCAGGCAACCGCGCACAACCCGACCAGCCAAAGCGCCGACGGCCACCACAACTGGAATATCAACGTTCCGATCCAAGTCGCCGGCACGGGCGGCGCCGTGATCCTCTTTCTCGCCGCACTCGCCGTATGGGGCTCGCGGCGATGCAAGCATGCCGAGGAAGCACTCGAGCCGACGATTCTCGCGATCGAAGATCTGCCGCCAGATCTCGCCCACATCGTGAAGCAGGCCATTGCGAAGACGGCCGCATCACAAACACACCTGCACAAGTACGTCCGGTGGGTCGAGCGCCGGAAGAAGAAGGAAAGGGTACGCGATCATGGCTGAACTCAGTGTCTTTCGTGGCGACATTCATTTCGATGGGACCGTGACTGCGGCTCGCCTTTCAGTCCCGGCGTCGTCCATCACGAATGACAAGGTCGCCGCCGACGCCGCGATCGCGACGACGAAGCTGTTGCATCGCCGCTCGATCACGGCCGCCCAGGGCAACTCGGACGACGCGGCCGTCTCGAAGACGAAGCCGCTCCACGTTGTGCGGGCTGCCGGCACGGTCATCGCATTCAATGCTGGCTGTGTCGTCGCCAACATCGGCGCCGCCACCGTGACCGTCGACCTCAAGAAGAATGGGGCCTCAATCCTCACGGCCGTCATCGAGATCGACAGCGGCGACGCCGCCTACGCGAAGCTGAATGGGGCGATCGCGACGGCGCCGGTCGTCGCCGGCGACGTCCTGGAGTACACGGTCGTCGCCACCGCCGGCGGCGGGACCGTCGGCAAGGGTCTGTTCGCGAACCTGGTGATTGACGAAGCCGCACAATGATCGCCGCCAAGATGAAAGAAGCGTTCTTAGACCGCAGGGTCGTGATCGACGCCGTGTCCAAGGCGAAGCTAAAGGTCTTGGGGCACTCCGGCGGTTACGTGCGCGCGATCATCCAGCGATTGATCAAGCCCGCCCCGCGCGCGACGCCGTTCCACAGCAACAGCATGGACATCTTCGAGAACGCGAACCGGCAGAACGAAGCGATGATGCGCGACCAAGTCAGTCCGCCCGGACATCCGCCGTACGGCCACGGCGACAACAAGCTCAAGCAATTCACGTGGTACGCCTACGACGCGGCGACCGGCAACGTCATTGTCGGCTACGCGAAGCTGAATGACCCAGTCGGCGTCGACGTTCCGTTCAACCTTGAGCACGGCGGCGACACGACGATCGTTCGATACGTAGGCGGCAAGCGGCGCGAGCGGCGCGTCCATATCGCCGCGCGGCCGGCCGTCGGGCCCGGGATGGAAAAGGCGCTGCCGCGCATGCCCCAGCTCTGGGAGAACAGCGTCGTACCGGTGTAACTATGGCAGGCAACGCAAGCGGAATCCGGGCAGGTCGCGCGTTCGTCGAGATCGGGACGAATGACAGCGAGCTGGAGAAGGGCCTGAAGAAGGCTCAGAATCACCTCTCCGCTTTCGCACACGGCGTTCACGCCCTGGTTGTCCCGTTCGGAGCGGTCGGCGCCGCGATCACCGGCGTCGCCGCCGTCGCCACACATGAGTTCGCCGCGATCGGCAGCGAGCTGCACGACCTGTCCGACCGAACTGGATTCTCAGTCGAGTCTCTCTCGGGTCTCAGCCTGGCCGCCAAGCTCGCCGGCTCCAGCATCCAGGAGCTGGAGGTTGGCGTTAAGAAAATGCAGAAGACGATCACGGAGGCGGCTGCTGGTTCGAAGTCGGCGACAGAGGCCTTTGAAGCAATGGGGCTCCCGATCGAGGGGATCGTCGGTCTCAATCCTGAAACGCAATTCAAGGCGATCGCCGACGCCGTCGCTGCGATCGACGACCCGACCGAGCGGGCGGCCGCGTCCCTGAAAGTCTTCGGCCGATCCGGAACTCAATTGCTTCCCCTGATGAAGGACGGCGCCGCCGGTGTCGAGGCCCTGCAGAAAAAGGCGGAAGAGTTGGGGCTGACGATGACCGGCGAGGCGGCCGCCAGCGCGGACAAACTCGGCGACTCGATCGACACGATGCAGACGTCGATTCACCACGTCGCCGTAGCGATCGGAGAGGCCCTCGCGCCCAATATGACCGCTCTCGCGGACACGACGACAACCTACGTCGCCCAGGCGATCGGTTGGATTCACGCCCACGAAGGCCTTGTCACGACAACGGTGACGCTCGGGGCGGCGTTGGTCGGCACGGCCGCGACGGTCGCATCATTGGGGTTGGCCGCTACAGCGACCGCGTCCGCTTTCAAGGGTTGGATCGCAATCATGCACGGCTACCAAGCCGCAACAAAACTGGCGACGATGACGACTGCCGCCCTGAACACCGTCATGCTCGCCAGCCCGTGGGCACTGGTGATCGGAGGCATTGCCGCCTTTGCCGCCGGGTACGCGCTTTACCAGGCGATCGCCGGCGAGGCCGCCGAATCGACAGGGCACCTTGCTCAGGCGGCTGGACACCTCACCGAACAAAACGACGCCGCGTTGCAATCCGACCTGTCCCGCGTTCGCACGCTAGAAGCGTTGGCGGGCCGCACGAATCTCACCGGCAAGGAAATGGAGACCGCGAAGCGGATCCTCATGGAATTGCAGGGCAGCTTCCCCGGCTTCAAAGCGGAGATCGACGAGTCTACCGGCTCGATCACGTTGTCGGCTGATGCCGTTGCCAGGTTCAACGAAGAGGCCCAACGGGCAACCGTGACACGACTCGCTTCCGAGATCGATGCACTCACAAAACAGGCGGACGAACTCAACGACAAAATCCAGGGCCGGTCACTTCTGACGTGGACGGCGAACAAGAACCAGGCGAAGGACTTCGCCGAGTTCGAAAAGACCATGGACAAGATCGTCGACGTCCGCCGGCGACTGGCCGCCGCTCTCCGCGGCGATCAGGAAGGAGTCTTCGGGAAGTCAAAGGCCGGCGCGCCGGATGCTGACGTCGAATCGGATTCCAAAGCCAAGCTGAAGCGAGCCGAGCAACTCGGAGCCGACGCCGAGCGCAATCTCGCCAAGGCGCGGATCGACAACATCGAAGACGCTCACGCCCGACGCATAGCGACCATCAACGCGGAATCGGACGCGGCCGAACAAGCTGCGATCGCGGCCGGCGTCGCATGGGAAAAGATCGACCTCATCGCCCAGACCCGGAACCTGAAGCTCGGGCAGGCGGAACGCGACCGCGCGCGGCAACTGGCGGACGAGTCCGCTGCCGGCGCCGACCGACTTGCCGCGCTCCGAGCCGACCTGGTCGAAGGCGACTTTGCGCATCAAATGGCGGTCATCGACGCCGAGTATTCCGCCCGCATCCGACGGGCCTACGAGCTTGGCAAAACGAACGAAGCCATGACGCTCGCTGAAGAGGCGGCACTCAAGAAGAAGAAGGCCCTCCAGGATCGGCAACGCTCGATCGACGACGCAAACAAGTCGCGGACGGCCTCGATCGAAGAGCTGCGGATCCGGGCCGGCGCGACCGGAATCGAACAGGAGCGGCAACTCCTCGCCCTCGAGGAGCGGCGGGCACTGCTCGAAGCGGAGAAGAAAGGCGAATCGCTCGATCTGGTACGCCAGGAGTTCGACCTCCGTCGGCAGATCCTGGAGATGGAGCAGGCGAGCCACAAGGATAGCTCCGTCCTGTCATTCGACGCCGACCTAATCAATCGACAATTCGCGGCCGCGTTCTCGGTGGAGGCGGTCCAGGCCAACGCCGCTAGGGCGACGGCCGCGGGCGCGAGCATCGTCGGGGGCGGCAAGGCGTCCAACGATGCGAAGCTCTCGGACTTGAATGATTGGCTGAAGAAGATCTACGAAGAAATCAAAAACAACCATTTGGTGTTCAGCTAATGGCACTCATCAAAACCGTCGTCACGACCACGGCCCAACTTCGGGCGCTGTCCAGCGTTGCCGCCGGCGATGAGCTGCTCGCCGTCATCGACGGCATGATCCCGCTGACGAAGCCAGTGGTATCGCTCTTCGCGAAGCTGGTGCACCTGGTCATCGCCCGGCCTGGATGTGGCATCGAGTGGACTGATCGATTCAACGGGAACTGGAGTGATCCATCCGAAGTCGGTTCCAACGGCATCGACTGGAATCGAAACGTCGGCAGTTTCACCGCCGAAGGCCTCATCCTCAAAGGATTCAACCGCCAGGGCTCGGCGCTGAAGATGCAGTTCGATCCGAGCCAGCCGCGGAATGCCGACGTGAACCTCATCGACGTCGAGTTCGAGGACGTCGGTACGCTCCAATCGAAGAAGGTCTCCGGCAACCCGGCCGACTCCAGCGAAGTCATCTACACGAGCTGCCTCGGTAGTCATGGCAAGACCGGCACGCGCGTGAACGCGCACGGCGTCAAGTTCCGAAGCTCATCCCGGAACGCGCATTTCTGGTCGCACCTGCTCTATGTCGAGTCGGAAGTCTTCCGCGCCCGCGACTGTCACGCGCTCGACTGCGGGTCGATGTTCAGTCTCGGCGGCGCCGACGTCATGGACGCTTTCATTGCCGGCTGCACCTGGCGACGGCCGGCGGCCGCGGTCCCGACCTGGTACGACGGGCAACTCCTCCGCGCCTACTTCATGGACGCATCCGCCAACGTGCGGGGAACCGTCACGCGCAACGTCATCAGTTGCGGTAACGACAAACGCCCGACGACGATCTTCAGCGGCCAGATGGATCCCGCCAAACTCCAGATGATCCGCAACACCTACACCGGCTCGGTCCCGGCGCAGTTCGCCGCGAATACGCAACTCGGCGTCTACTACACGTTCCCGGAATGGAAAGGTCTCGGCTTCGATCTCGACGCCAAACTTGCGCCGGGGGCTCCGTGATGGCGATTGAAGTTGAGGAACTGGTCGACAGCCGCGAGATCGAGCGGGGCCCATCCCTGCGAGAGGATCGGCGCTATCTCGTCTTCGGAACCGAGGACCAGCTAGCAGCTTCGTCGGCGGTCCTGCTGGTGGCGCCGTCTCTGGTGGTGAATCCCTCCGCCCAGAATCAGTACATGGGGATCGGTGGCGTCAGCGCTCGCCTCAAGAGTGGGGCATGGGACATCTGGGAAGCCACCGTCCGGTACACGCCCCGCGGCCGGCAGCAGGGCCAGGCACCCGGTGCGCTTCCGATCCAGTTCAGCGCCCAGGGCCAGATGGTGAGTATTTCGCGATCGCTGGAATGCCTGCGTAGCTACAAGGCGAACGGTGAAGCAGATCCCGGAAAGTCGCCCGTCTTTGCAGCCGGCAAGACGGTGGATGTCCCGGTCGCTACGTCGTGTTGGACGGAACCACACCTGCTTTCGGACGCCTACTTCGGAAACCCCGACTATCGCCGGCGGCTTCACCAGCTCGTGGGGTCGGTGAACAAGTACGCCTTTCGGGGCTACAGCCCCGGCGAAGTTCGATTCGAAGGTGTCACCGCCACGCTCGGCGCGGACAACGTCTGGGACGCCAAGTTCACGTTTCAGTACAAGGCAAACAAGACGGGCCTCTCCGTTCCCGACGGCATCGGCGGATTCATCAATGGGGTCGAGAAGCGCGGCTGGGAGGTCGAGGAAGCGCTCACGATCGAAGACACGCAGATCATCGACAACAACGGCACGCCGAAAAAGACGATGGTCGATCGAGTCACCGGCGTGAAGATCCATCGCGTTCATTTCGAGGAAGACTTCGCCGAACTCGCCGTCGGGGCTTGACGTGTCAGGATTCAACGAAGTCAGTCCCGGCGATCGCGTCTTCCCTCTCTCCAGCGAGGCCTACAACGCATTCGTGCGGGTGGCCCGAGCATTCCTCAATGGAACCATCGCGACGGGCGGCGAGGGCGGCGGACTCGACACCAGCGGCCTTGTCCTGGTCAAGAACAACAGCGGTGCGGAGCGGGACCGCTTCGACGTACTCGGGCTCGGGGAACCCATGATCCTTCCCAGCGCGAACCGCAGCGGCTTCCTGAAGCGGATCGCGTTCAATGGGGAGACGCCGACCGATCAGCATTCGAACAAGTTCGCGATCCTCCTGGGGCCGATCCAGCCGGGAAAGACGGGCTGGGCGATCGCGGAGTCGATCGTTCCGTGCCTCATCAACGTCACCGACGAATCAGCGACATCGGCCGACATCGCGCCGGGCGAGTATCGACTCCAGACGGGCTCGAGCGGGGCACAAATACTCTTCCGCGAAGAACCCGGGGACCGGGAGACACCCGGCGTCGCCTGGGCAATCCTCCGCCTGGGCGGCGGTGGCGGCGGCGGGTCTGGGCTCTCGTTTGTCCGGGTCTCTGGGCCATACGACGACGACACGTTGCCGCGGCTCGCCGACGTCTTCATCGCAAACCCCATGATCTGGGGCAAGTCAGCGAGTGGAACTCTGACCACGCGGACAAGCGACACGGCCGGCGTTGTCACGACGACCGGAACGAACGCCGTCACCGTCGGAGATCTCGTAGACGTTTCGTGGGCCGGCGGCCGGCGATCGAACATGCGCGCGACCGATGCCGACCTGACGACGGCGACGCTCGCGGGCGGAACGGGTGACGTGCTCCCGGATGAAGACACGGCCGTCACGATCACGATCCAGGGGTACTTCGTCCTGGAAGGAGATCCTCTGGCGGGATCACTGACGACGCGGACCAGTGATACCGCCGGCATCGTCACATTGAGCGGGCCCAACACCGTCGTCAGCGGCGATCGCGTCACCGTCATTTGGCTGGATGGCGAACGGCGCAACATGCGGGCAACCGCCGTCGCGGGCTCGACGGTCACGCTCAGCGGTGGATCCGGCGACGTGTTGCCGGCCAGCGATACGGAAGTCGTTATCCGAGTCCAGCACTTTGTCTTGGTTCAATCACGAACCGGAGCTGCCGTGTTCGACGGCGCCCGCTGCGACGTTCGCTTCGCGCATACGAAGACGCCGGAGAATCGAACCGAAGCGATCACCCTGTACGACGTCGTCGACGGCGAGCCGCGGGGCTTCCTGGCCAAGGTGTGGCCCACTGAAGAGAACGCGGACACGTACCACTTCGAACAGGTCTCGCCTGGCGACGGCCTTCCCAAACTCACCGATGAGCTGCTCGCGCTGGGGCCCGCCCACGACTACGCCGCTGCAGCGTTCGATCCGGATATGGAGGCACACACCGACTATCCGGGTCTGCCTGGCAGCGAGGCCCTGCCGAACGGAATCAGTATCGACAATGCCGGAACCGGCCGCATTCGAATCAGTAGCACAACGCTGTCCCTTTACCTCGACGGCGCCGACCCGCAGTACGTGGACCTGGTGGGCAAGACGATCGCAACTCTGGTCACTGCGATCAACGGTCTGTCGGGCGATTGGGACGCGGTCGCGATCGGCGAGGACACTGTCAGCGCCGAGAACCTCGAGGAGAAGGAAGCCGACGAGTTTCCAGCGGAGCTGTTCGAGGACAACCGAATTACCGGCGACGTCCGCTGGGACGCTCGCCGCAAACGCTTCTTCGTGCAGCTATCCCGCGAGGCACCGTCGGATCCTCCGTGCTCGGGCGCGGCGACGGCGCCGGAGGAATGACATGGCGAAGGTCGTTCGCTGGATCGAAGACGGCCAGATCTGGGGATGGAAGCACCGCTGCCCAGGCTGCAATTCCGAACACGTCATCAATGTCGAGATTCCGACTCGCGTCATCAATGGCAAGCGTCATAGCTGGAAGTTCAACGGCGACGTCGACAAGCCCACGTTCAAGCCGTCTGTAAACATCGTCGGCCGCTGCCACTACTACATCACCGACGGAACCATCGCGTATCAGGATGATTGTCAGCACGCGCTGAAGAGCCAGACAGTCCCGCTGCCGGACTACGTATGAGCCGCGTCGCATCCATCATCAGCCCGATCACCGGCAAGCGGGTCCGGCTCCGCATGCCGAGCGGTCGCCGCCTTCGCGTCGGCGCCACCATCCGGCACGTCTTCTTTCAGCTCGGTGGCCAGGGCATCGAGTTCCACGCGGAGATCTACTCATACGACGGGACGCAGTTCCGATTCATGTCGGCGGCGTCATACTCGCGGCCATCGAGCGGCTCGACGCGATCGAACTTCTGCGGCCTGCACTTCATCGACGGTCTCAATGCGGTCATGTTCCTCGGCGGCGACTACCTGGTCGGCGGCGTCGGTGCCGCCCGCGACATGTGGATCCTGCACGGCAACTGGTGCCAGATACTCCCGGTCCCCAACCTACGCCCCGCCGGCGACACCGGCATTGACGACACATTCTGTCCGTCCGACTGCCTGGACCTGATCATCGCCGGCGACTGCGCGAGCGAGAGTGCCGCCATCGCCACCGTCTACCCGCGCAAGATCGTGTACCCCAATCTCGGGATGACTCCGCACAAGTACGGCTCGGCGGCATACGACAGTGCCCGCGATGTCCTGGTCGTGTTCTCGGGCATGTGCCAGGTGTACGGCAAAACGGTCTCCGATACTTGCGATTGGGGCGACATCGTCAGCCCGCTCACTTGCGAATTCCACTTCAAGACGCGCAAGTGGAAGGTCGTCACCTGCAGCGGACCCGTCTACGAGATCAGCGACGCCGACGAAACGCGCATGCTCGGACGCCTGGCCGCGGCGCCGTCGGGCGGCGACATGGTCTATGACAGCGATCGCGGGGTCTGCGTCCTGTTCGGCGGTCGCTTCGTCACCGGCGAGCCGCCCTCCGATCACATCAACGGGCATTTCGGCGACACGCACGAATACGACCACACCGAACCCGTTCACAGCGACAAGTGGACGAAGACGGTCGGGATTGACGACGGGCCCGGGGCGCGGGGCGGCTTCGCGCTCTGCTACGTTCCGAAGTGGTATGACGAGGACACCGAGCAATGGTACGGCGGTTTCACGCTGTTACACGGCGGGCAAATGGCGTCCGGCAGCCACGTCAAGAACGACTTCTGGCGGTACGGCCGGGCCATGGATCCCGATACGGGCGAGTTCTCGGGTTCGCCGGCATGGACCGAGATAACTGGCGTCGGCGGCGACACGCTCCCCGGCCGCCGCACGCACGCGATGGCGTTCGATGAGCATCGGAAGAAGGTCGTCATCGTCGCCGGCACTCGATTCGACGCCGACGAAGTCACACCGCTCGACGACGGCACGACGTCCGCCGTCATGCACGAGTACGACGTCAAAGCGAACACGGTCGCGCAGGTCGCCTCGATCACGCCGGTCAATCCCGGCGGCCGGTCGCTGCATGCGATGTGCTACGACCGCTGCAGGAAGGCCGTCGCCCTGTTCGGTGGCGCGCAACAATTCGGGCACGGCCAGCCCGGCGACTCGGCGGTCTGGTACTACGACGGCGTTGCCTGGACGCACGACGGCGACGTCGCCGCGGCCGCGGGCGAGTTCGCGCGGTCGGGGCACTGCCAGCTCTACATCGGCAGCGGCGTCTGGGTCATCTTCGGCGGCGCCACGAATACGACGTTCGTGTACTACTTCGGCCGCGCGGCGCGGCGACGGACCTACCCCGCCAACGCGTTGCTTCCGGGCACCTATCCGAACATCGATATGCGGAGCGGGCAGGCGATCATGTTCGGCACGACACCGATGGTCCTGGGGCGCAACGCATCGAACCCGACGTTTCCCCAATTCTGGCGTTACGACGCTGCAGCGTTCAACCCCACCGATCCGCCGGACGGATTCGACCCGTTCAACGTCAATCCCTGGATTGAGATGATTGACGAGTGGCCGCTCGGAATGGTCGGCGGCGTCGACAACGTCATGTGGACCGAGTTCGCGTTCTGCTACTCGAGTCTCACGAACCAGGCGATCGCCCAGGGCGGCTTCCGCCGGCACGCGGTCAGTCCGGAAGCACAGTCCGACGTGAACGACGAAACGACCCGACCCTTTGACGGTACGACCTGGACGGAGAATGTTGCCGCCAACCCGGCGAACCTCAGCGTCCGCCGCGGGCCCGCGATCGCGTGCATCCCCGAGTACGCGGCCGCATTGGGCGCCGACTACGCCAGCGGCTTCGTCCTGTTTGCAGGCCTCACGCCGGGCGTGATTGGCGTCAATACCGACGTCGTGTGGAACGACGCCTACGTCTGGCGTGACTCGATCAGTGGCTGGCTGGAAATCACCTTCGGCGTCGGCCACGTCCTGCCCGATCCCAGGGCGGGCCATCGATTCGTGTACTTCCCCGACATCGGCAAGGCGGTCATGTTCGGCGGCTGTGACAACCCCGACGGACCCTCGACCGTCTTCGCTGACTCCTGGACCTTCGACGGTTCGAGCAACCCCTCCGACTTCCGGCCCTGGGCTCAGCTCGGCGGAGTCGCGCCGCCGGCCCGCTACGGCCACACCATGGCTTACGACGCCGACCGGCACGTCATCGTCATGGCGGGCGGGAAGAACGCCGCGGGACAGGAGCTGTC
Source organism: uncultured Planctomycetaceae bacterium (assembly GCA_964581285.1). Lineage (GTDB taxonomy): Bacteria > Planctomycetota > Phycisphaerae > UBA1845 > UTPLA1 > SpSt-539. The sequence goes on from CAZONT010000005.1 coordinate 30,690, forward strand.
GGACATCTGGGAGCTGGGGATCGACCTGGTGTGGCGGCAGATCCAGGCCGACGCCGGCACCGTCATCGAGCCGACGCTCCGGCGCCAACACGCCGCCCTCTGGGACAAGGATCGCCGCGTCGCCGTGCTCGGCCCGCTGGCCTCGAGCGATCCGATCTTCGAGCTGAAGCTCTGCGGCGCGGGGCGGCTGGTCACCACCGACAATTCGGACATGGTCGCGGACGGGCTGCCCAACAGCGATCGCACGCGCGCCGTGTACGACAGCGCCAAGAAGCGGATGCTCATCATCACCAGCAAGCTGGGCGGAGGCACGCCGAACGTCACCTCCGCCGTGTACTCATTGGAGTCGGGTGCCTTCGTGCGACGGCTCCTCGCTACCGCGACGGATCGGGCCGACGTGTTCGACCTTGGGTACGACGGCGCCGCGAGCTGGCACAAGATCTTCAAAGCGGACGGCGTCACGATCGCGCATGACGGCGCGGGCGGGGCCACGGGCGCGACGGTCCAGGTCACAAACAGTCGGCTCATACTCCGGATCATCGGCGGCGCTCACGCGGGCAAGATCTCGATCGACCTGAACGACGCCGGCGTCGAAACGCTGGACGACCTGGCCGCATTTGTGAATGACGACATCAAGCGCGGCTGGAGTCTCACGGTCACCGCCGCAGGTACGGAGTTCTCCAGCACGTTGAAGCGCACGATTCCCACGGCCACCCCGGTCAACATCAAGGTTGAGGATCCGGAGGCCAGTTACGCGATCGTCATGGGCGGGCATCCCTCGTGGTCCGATCTGAGCTTCGACAATCTTTGCCTGATCGTTCGCGACGGCGATGACTACGCCTTCGAGCCGCACCAGGGCGACTGGCTTGAGATCGTCGAAATGGAGCTGTGCTATCACGAGGCCGACGAAGCGACATACAACTTCGGCGGATTCTTCATCGTCGATGGCGACGATCACGAAGCGAACTGGAGCATCCGCAAGTGGAACCCGGTCACGTTCGAGTTCGACCAGGTCTTCGATTCTGTGCCCGGCGATCGCGACTTCCCGGAAGAGTGGCGGCCGGTCGATTCACCGGGTTTCCGCGCCGGTTTCCAGCGAGGATTCTGCTACGGCCGGATCTACGACAAGGCGGGCGAGCACGTCGACGACGTCTTGATCGTTCGAATCAACTATGACGGCGAGCGAATGCCGGCCGACCCCGATCACCCGTTTCCTGGCGGCGTGCCGGGCGGTCCGAAGGGCGACTTCTACAGCCGGTTCTTTTCGTTCAATACGACGACGAAGGTTTGGAAGGAAATCACGGAGATGGTCCGCGAGTCCGACGACGAGAAGTTCCAGCACGGCGCCATGGCGCCGCAGGTCACCGCCGGCGGGGCTTGCTTCGATGCCGACGCTTGATCTCAGCCGTTACATCGTTTGCTCGCGCGAGAGCTGCCGCATCTACGCCGGCGACCGCCTCGCCTGTCAGTACGGCGGCCGCGACGCACACCTCTGCGGTGACTTCGATCGACTGCCTGACCCCGACGAATTGGCCCGACGCATGGCCGATCCCGCCGGCGTATGCCCACTCGGGAAATGGGGCGAGCTGCCGGCCTGCCCATGTCCGCCGGCGGCGCCGACTGACGCCGAGTGGCGGGCCGTGTGGGACGCGTTCAAGCCGCGGCGGCGGGAACGGATGCGGAGAGCTGCTCTACGATCGCCGCGGGTGCGGTGATCACTTGAAGTCGGGATCGTTGCTCGCATCGATCGCGTTCAGGATCGACTGGATTGCATCCGTGGCCGCGTTGACGATGATCAAGCCGATAAGGCAAATCATCGCGAAGATTCCGCATAGTGCCGCAAAACACTCGTGCATCACGCTCTTCGCCTCTGCAAATGACGCGACACATAGAAGCGCACCGACGAGAAATCCGAGGGCGAGGAAACCTTTCAAGAGTACGCTTGGGCCGCGGTATGGCTTGATCTCTGGCCTAGATCGCGGGGCAGGCCGCGGTGGGATTGGAAATTGTACGGCCGCGGGCGGCTTCGGCGTCAGTCTGAATGACGCGACTTTTTCGAACAACGATCGTTTCGGTGGCGAAGGGGCGCCCGCTACTTCTGGCAGCGGTGCTTCTAGTGGCCTTGCGGAAACCGGCTCTGATGCCGCAGGGCGCAACTTCGCACCGCACGCGCAGATGACAATCGTTCCAGCCCGTGACGCCGCGAACTCGACGGAGTCTTGACACTTCGGGCATTTGATTCGTGGCATGTGTGCTCTCCTTGATGCCCGCCCAAAGATGATACCGCGCGAGCACTGTCGGTTCAGGCCGGCAGCTCACTGCGGACATACTGCGTGGATTTGCTGATTCAGCAACCAAAATGAACCCCAACCATGTGGCCGCTACGGGACTCGGCCGTAGTCGATCCCCGCCTCTAGCTTCATCCAGTCGCGAATCGCGTTGATCCCGTCGACAAATCGCTGCGAAAGATGGAATCGCGCCACTAGGTAGTCGACCACAATCAGCAGATAAATCGTCGCCTCATTCGCGACACTCGGCGGTCGAAAGAGGCCGAGCTTGCGCGTTCCCGGATCAACCAAGTACTTCGGTCCAGCATCCGTGGAGGTCACTGCGTATGCGAGAGAGTTGGGGCCAGAATGTGCGATCGCGTTGCCGAACGCGGTCGAAATGTCATCCATGTACTGTCTGATATTTACCATGACCCGACGATCGTTGTGCCAATCGAGGATCGCATCTTTTCGTTTCTCGAAACTGATTCTCGTCCAGTCGCCTGGTGGCCATTTCTCTCGCCGCCGGCCCTTGCGACGACGAGCCGCCTCATGTCGCCTCGTTCTTATCTGCCGGACCTTCTCGTACAGGTCGCGATGCTGAGGATTCTGGTTAAACCAGCGGTCTCTAGATAGCCCCCTGTGCTTTCGATGCAACTCGATTGTGTCCCAATGCGAAATGGTCCAGTGCTCAATGTACAGTTGCACGAGAGTTCGGCAGTTGGTGGTGTCCTGCAACAGGAGGAACACCGACCCGACGCTTTCGAGCAACACGCGATTAAGCAGGCGGCCTTCAAACGGCCGACCAGCTCGGATGAGGATTCGCAAAGAGGTTGCGACGCGAATCGCGACCGTGAAGAATAGAAATGATAGGTTGTGCACGCCGGAGTAGGAATGAAGGTGGTTGTTCTTGCCTGGCGCCTTGGTCTCCTGCAATTCACTAAGTACCCGCTTCGCCAGGCGAATGCAGCGATCGAGTCCTCGGAGCGAGTTTGCCGTCTCTCGTGAAAGTTTGCTCACGCCGCCCTCGCGATCTCATCCAGCACGTCGAGCGGATGTTGCGGCACTCGGAACGGGATCGGGATGGTCGGCACACGATCTGTCATTACGCTGCCATCATGCGTGAAACTTTCCCGTATCCCAAGTGCCAGCGAGTGTGCGCAGTATGCGGCCAGGTCTCGACGCTCGACAAGCCCGATCTGCTCGACGTGTTCCAGTGCGACGAGTGCACGGGCAAATGGGTGTTCGACGGCAAAGAGTTCGAGACCGCACTCACGTTCCTGGTCGGGCCGGCTGGGATCCCGCTCCACAATGAGACTCACAAGCCGCACGTGTTTGACTGATCTCGCGTAGAAGCTCGCCTGTTGATTGACGTGGGCCAGCCGCCCCACACTTGTGAATTGTCACCGCAGGCGATGCAGGTCGATCAGGCCGGACTGACGATTCCCCGAGAGCGCCAAATGGCGCTCTCGGGGAACGGCCGACGATTGCTGATGGTCGGCGCTTAGCAGACGTAATAAACGGACCTGTGAGTTGTCGAGCGTTCTACTTTCTGAGCGGAGATGATCTGTTTGGTCGCCAAACTCGCGTCATCGGCACGAGGGGATCGATCGGCCGTGGCGGCGAGTTGAATGTGATAGTCGGCTGTGAATACTCAACGCGTCGACCATCGACGATTAGTGTTGATTCCGCGGGAACTGTGACTGTTTCGCTCATTTGATCGCTCCATCCAATTCCCCGCATTTGTGCGGCGAGCCATTTGGCCGAAGGTTGCTGCATGTTGGCCGACGAGTGACGTAATAAACGGACCAGATTGCCGAAAGTGATATCACAGGTTCTTGTGCGTTTGCGCCAACATCCCTCATTTCTAGGGGCATGGATGTTGGCGGGGCTTTTTCTTGTCACATATGACCACCACGCCACCGACGCGTCGCACGACCTGTTCGGCGGTGCTGAGCATCCGGTCGGGAACTGAGTCGGGCACGTCGTAAGCGAAGATCCGGCGTCGGCGTCGAACGGCCGCCCGCCATGGCAGGCGCCATCGCGGCCAGTCAGATGGGTCGGGCCGCGGCGAGACCAGGCACAGCAGGGCTGCCAGTGGATATGTGCAGCGATAGAGCGTTCTGAGCACCCAGGGATTATCATCGTGACAACACTCGAATCAAGTGGTGTGACCGGAGGCCGCGATGGACGCATTCACTGTTTTTCTGAGCTGGTCTGGCGCGCGAAGCAAGGCGATCGCGAGACTTCTACGAGATTGGCTTCCGGACGTGCTTCGCCGCAACTGCGAGACGTGGATGTCCGAAGAGGACATCCGGAAAGGGTCGCTGTGGCACGAGAGTCTTCGCCGCGCGCTGACCACGACCAAGGCCGGAATCATGGTCGTGACCCCAGAGAACATGCACAACGAGTGGGTCATGTTCGAGGCGGGCGCTGTTTGGAAGGCGCTCCCCGACACACCGTGCTACACGATTCTCTGTGATGTGGAATCAGCGAGCGTCACCGGTCCGCTGAGCAGCTTCCAGCACACGCAACTACGGAATCCAGACGACATGCAAAAGCTCGTCGAAGCGATCAACGAATCGCGTGGCGAATCAGCAGCAAGTTCGTCCGATCTGCGGCGCTGGTTTGAAAAGGACTGGGAAGCGTTCGACGATGGTTGCGATAGGGCGCTATCGGCAATCCTAAATCCTCGCCCACCTGAGAAGCGGAAGCAGGAAGACATCTTAGACGAAATTCTGGAACTGACACGCGGCATCGATCGACGGACGTCATGGAGAGTGGGTCTCGCTAACGTCACCGAAGAAGCACTGTTTGGCGGCAAACACGTGTTTGAAGCCGCCGTGGCCGGATCTCGCGTTGGGCTGGGGCAGCCTCCGAGTCCGGCTCCTCCGCCGATGCCGCGTCCACCCCCGCCGCCACGCCCACCGCCGCCAAAGCATCCACGACCGGCCGTCAGCGACAAAGGTCCGTCCGTCTAACCCATCATGTGGGAGCTCGATTTCCGTCGAGGCAGTGAACGAAAACGGTTTGCTCTGTCATCAAGCGGCGGTTCGCTATTAGAGGACCGCTTCGCGCAGCTCTGAGATATCGGCATCCGTCAGCACTTCCAGTCTCGCCCGTGTGAAGCCGCCGCCGGGCGCGGGAGGCGCACACAAACTCCCGGCACCCGAAGGCGACGCAAGCAGCATAACTCGACGCCGGAGTTTCTCGATCCAACGCCGCCACACCCCCTTCTCGGGGTTCGCCGCATTCGTACGGCAACGCCGATTTGTTGGCGTTTTCGCGCGCTTCTTAACAATCGGAGGGGCCGAACGGAATAAACGGACTTGAGTGAATTGGATGCGGAGGCGCGTTACCATGTCCGACCTGCTGACGGGCAAGTCGAACACGTCAGCCGCACTCGAACCTTCTACCGCCGACGGATTCCAAGCTTGAAGCGGGAGCCGCGCTGATGTTGGAGATACTCGCGGATTACGAGTTCAAGAACTCACTCATGTACGCAGCGCTGGCGGGTCTAAGCGCATCGTGTCTGGTTGTTCAGTTCGTGTATAACGTTCGCAATCTGAACCTCCAGGCGGCAGACTTAAAGAGAGCCCTTCTCGAAATCGAAAAGCTGGAGGCAGAGCTAGCACACATCAGAAAAGCCAAGCAGGAAAACGCACCCAACGTTGACCAGCTCATCATTGATTCGGAAGCACGCGCTAACCGAGCGGGGTTTAATGCACTCGTGGAGCCGATGTCTCGGACCCGGCGCGCAAAGCGATTCTCAATTGCGACTGCGGTGATCGGCATTTTGTCGTTACTGATGAGCATGATCGGCCTGTTCCGAATCAATGACCGACTTTCCCTGGGACGCGAGGAGGTCGAAGTGCAGTTCGCTGCGTCTAAGGAACTAAACACTCAGCTAATTGGCGATCAATTGGCGTCGTTTGATTGGCAGATCCAACACGCTTGCCAGCTTACCAGCGACGGCATGACGGCGCCGGCGATCTATGCGGGCAACGCGTTCGGTCCTGACTTGCTTACGAACGCCATCCGGGTTCTAACGGACTTCTCCGGAACGGGAATCAACAGTGATGGGACGCGGTTTGAAATCACGCAGCGAACCACCAGTCAGGGGGTGCGGTTTGAAATCACGCAGCGAACCACCAGTCAGCCATTCTTAGAATTCGAGCACCTGGGCTCGCCGGAGTGAAAATAATTCACGGGACTTTCAGCCAGTGGATCTGGCTAATGCCCTACGCCGCGTTCACGCGGTGGTCGTTCGGAGTTGGCTTCCCCTGAATGCTGGGGTCGGAGTCAGATGGCACAACTACCGGAAGTGATCACGACGTCCCAACTTGCAAAGGTGCTCCATCGTTCGCCAGCGTGGGTGCGGTCCGCTCTGATCGACACGGGAAAGGTGGACGCGTTCAAGCTGACGAGCCGCGGGCAATGGCTCATCCTGCTCGACTCCGCGGCGAAGCTGTTCCCGCCGATCGGTCAGCGGTCGAAACGGACCCGGGCACAAGACGTACGCGACGACATTCGCGCACTACGCCGGGCAGGTCTGCTGCGGCCCGGAGAAGCTTCGCCGCTCTATTCGGAGCATTCTGGAAATCGCTTGTGATAAGCATCGGTCGGCTGATCGGGGGCGCCGCGGCGATTTCGCGCCCCGCATTTGTGCGGGGACGCGAATGGCCGACGGTTGCCGATGGTCCGCGCTCGACGGGCGAATTGGACGGACCTGTGAGATTGATGTCCGTGTTAGTCTCGATTCGTCCCGCTCGCCCATCCGGAAGATGAAATACTAGCATCGTTGGCGGCACACTTGACAAGATGCCAGTATCCGGTCATTTTACTGGCATGAAAAGAGAACCTTCGAAAGCTATGCCAGCAAAAGGGCGAGAACGATCGGGGATTGCCAGGATGGCGAAGCTGACGCCGGGCGAACGCAGCGACCTCGCCAGGAAGGCGGCAGGGCGGCGATGGGAAATCGAAGGCTCAATGCCCGACCCGATACAAGCAATCTGCGGGTCAGACGAGAGTCCACTCGTTCTGATGGGAATCGAAGTTCCGTGTTACGTCCTGGAGGGAGAGCGTCGAATCATCACGCTCTCTGGCATGCAGGCCGCTCTCGATCTGAGCCTTGGCGGCGGTGCGGGCAGATTGGTCGAGTTCATCGCCAGAATTGACCCTAACCTTGAAAACGCCAAGGCATTAGCGGTGCGGTTGGAATCGCCGATCCGGTTTACGCCGCCCCGCGGCGGGAAGCCGGCATTCGGCTACGAAGCCAACCTGCTTGCTGACATCTGCGACGTCTTGCTTGAGGCGAGGAAGGAAGAGCGGCTGACTGATCGGTACCTTCCGTTCGCTGCACGAGCGGAACTTCTGATCCGCGCTTGGGCGAGAGTCGGCCTCGACGCGATGATCGACGAGGTGACCGGGTTCCAATATATCCGGCGCCGAGACGCACTCGAAGAGCTCTGCCGAAAGTACATTTCTGAAAAACTGATGCCGTGGACCAAGACGTTCCCCGACGAGTTCTACATTGGGATCTTCCGACTAAAGGGTTGGGACTACACCATGTTGCGGGCTGGCGATAAGAAACCCTCCTGCATTGGCCGCTATACCCGCAACATCGTCTATGAGCGAATGCCTGCGCCCGTCATTCTTCAACTCGAGCTGCTCAATCCATCGGACGATGACGGGACCCGACAGCATAAGCACCATCAGTTCTTGACGCGCGACATCGGACACCCCGAATTGCGAATCCATCTTGAAAAAGTAGTCATGCTCATGGGGTTGTCGGACACATGGGATGACTTTCGCGCGAAGCTACGGCGTGTCATGCCGAAGAAATGGGAGCAGCTTGAGCTGCAGGATTTGTTCCCATTGCCTGCAGGTGAATCGCCCGAATTGTCCGATGACGGCCTTGATTAGCACAGAGGATCCCCGGAGAGTAGCGACCAGCCGACACAACATGGCCCGATGAGATGCGTGCGCTACGTTGCGCGGGGCTGCTGTGGACCAGAGAGGTTTCTCGTTACCGTGATCATGCTCGCCGCCCCATCGCCGCTGCGCTAAGCCTTCGGGGGCTCCAATGCGGTGGCCGCAATCCGCTGTTGGATCGTGGTTTCCATTTTGCGCGCGAGTTCCCTCGCAGGACCAATTCCGGATTCGACCGCTTTTCTGGTTACCATAATGATCGCGGCGGAAGCGAACCCAGCAGAGAACACGAACCTTCCTCGATAGTCGGATGGATCCAGCGAGCCAATCGCTGCAAGCTTTAACAACTTGCACCGATTGGCGATCTTTTCATGGGAAAAATTGGAGTATTCCATCGAGTGACCGAAATCGTTGCGGACCTTTCGAATTAGCGTTACGTCGTCGTAAATGTGGCGACCGATAAGACCCATCGCGTAGGAGAACAGCGTTTTCGCGGAGAACGTGCCCAGCACGCGGTCGCTATCGAACAGTTCCTCCTTGCACTTGCTCTGTGCCAGTGTGTCTTGGTCAAGTACCGCGAGAATCAAAGCTTCGAGTCGAACATCCAGATCACATCCTACCAAGACCGCAGTTCCGCGGTCGGATTCGCCCACGAACTTCTGTATGAAGCTGAGAATTGAACTGGCAACGTCTGATGGCATGCCGCTCAACACTACCTTGAGTTTATTGAGCAGCTCGGCGCGAGCTTCCGCGGCGGCGGACTCTGGATTTGTTGCACTCATAATCCGTACACCTGGTTAATCACGGCCGCGAAGCACGGCTAACAAGCGGCGGCGTCGTCGTCGCCCATCCCGCGGATACTGCACCCAGTCATCGAGTCGGTGTGCTCGCGTCCAACCGTGAATCCGTCCGTCCGATGAACCTCAATGCCCTGCAGCACGCCGACGATCTGACCATCCGTCCGGGCGAAACCGTTGTCGGTACAAAAAACGAGGAGCGAGCTGCTCACCATCAAGCGGGGTTCGGCCTGCGTTCCGGGGCCGGCCAGCCCGAGCAGAGCGAATCCGACGACGAAAACTGTGGTGGCGCCGAGTGTGTTTGCCATTGGCGGGCCCTCAGGGTTTCTTGTGGTCGCGAGTGCCCGACTATGGCTGTGATTCTATCGAATCGGCGCCTGTGGAGTCTAACCCGTCGAGCCAGTGCTTATCTTCTTTGCGTTCCTCGTTAGACACGCCCCATCCGAACTGCTCGGTCGCTAGCAATTTCGCAAGCGCGCGGACGCTGATTTTCTTGTTCTCTCCGAGGGCTGGCCTCGCACACTCAATCCTGTTTCTGAGCTTTCCGGCACACCGTAGTAGGGTCGCCAGGGCCCAAAGCGGCGCGAACTCCGATTCGTCGCCAAGCTCCGAGGTTATCACCATGCACCGATCGACCGGAGCGTCGCTGAGCATCATCGAGTAAGCCCTGATCGCAGCACGCATTACGAGACTGCGATTCTGTCCCGTCGATTTGCACCAGGCATCTAGCCACTCCAACTCGGTCGGGGCCAATCGAACCGATTCGATCTTCCGAGCAGATTTTGGATCGCTCATAAGTTCCATCATAACAGGACTATCGGAGGTGGTTCAGAACTTTTGTACCAATCGGATTAACTTTTGTGTTGACCCGTTGACGTTATGATCGTTATGCTTCGCACATATCGTTATGATGTCGCATGAGACGGAGGGCCGGTAATGCACGAGCGGGATCGGACAGAACGGCGGGTGAAGTTGGTCGCAACGAACCGGCACGACGGGCGGAGCCGATCCATCACCCTCGTCAACACCACGGCGGAAGAGGTCATCGAGGGGTTTCGACAATTCCTTCGCGGCCGTACGGAAAAGCGATCCAAAGCCTCGAAATAGGTGGCGTCCCGGCACGGTCGGATTCGCAGCGGGTGGAACATGCGATCGCTCGAACAGTTTCAGAACGCCAGGGCAACATCGATCCCGCGGGCTGGCTACACGTTCGTCCGCCGAGTACTCGATTTTGTGTCGCAATCACCGGCGGGCGTTACATGCGAGCACGTCGCGAAACACTTCAGAGTCACACCGATGCTCGCTTGGCGTGCGCTCCAAAGTCTCGAAAGAAATCACCTCGCGCGTGCGGGTGATACGTGGCAACTGAAACGCGGCAACGGGCCGCAACCGGCAGCGTCCGGATTACGAAAGGAGAATTGAAACATGGCGCGGAAATCTCAAAATCTGGATTCACCATTGATCAAGCCCGACGTATGGAAGAGGTTCGTCGAAACGAGCATCAAGCGAGCGCGCGAGCCGCAGTTCCTCGCGAACGAATTGCTCGAGGCTGTCGCCGACTCAGAAACCGGAACTATCGAGCGAGCGCTTTCGGCACTGGCGAGAGGGGAGCGCGACGGGGTCTATTACATCCCCGTGAGTGCAGGGGTGTGGAAAGAGTTCTCCGAGCGGCTGAATGAGATTGGCAACGATCCCCACCTGTTCATCAAAAAGATGATCGAATTGGTGTGTGCTCGATTCAACGTCGATTCACGCTCGCTCTGCCTGAGGCTATTCGAGGCTTACAACACGCTGAACGGGCGCGCTGGCATCGAAAGTGTCCCAGCCCGCGACGACGAGGCGGATGCACGCCAGGAAGCGTTTCGGGAGCAAAACCGCGAACGTGAGGAGCGAGAGAAGAAACAGGCGGAGCGGGACGGCACGAAGAAACTCGACGCCTGGTACTCGAATCAAGTCGCACAGGCCCGGAAACTACTTCGCGAGCACAAGCGTAAGACGCGGAGTCGGCGGAAGGCTGCGTGATGTCCAGTACCGCAATGCAAAGATGACTCTCACGATCACCATCCCGGAAGCGGCAGCGTGGCTGTCGATTGGTGAACGATCGGTTCGCCGGCTCGCGCGAGTTGGCTCGATTGGACTCGTCAGGACGCCCGGCGGGCGCGTCGAGCGTGTTTCCGTCGCTTCGCTGTTGATTTACGCCGGAGTCCCGGCAGCGGAAGTGACGAAGCTCGTTTTGCAACTGCTGGATCGGGGGCGTGATAGTGCCGAGCGGTCGTCTCAATTGATCCGTGTCCCAGCAGTCGCATCGCGTCCGCCAGGCCGCCCCCGGCGTCAATTACCCGCCGCGTCGCGAAGGCCCGCAGGTCGCGAAACAGCAGGCCGGGCACTCCGGCTGCTGACGCAGCGCGGTGCCACCAGTCAAGCTTCTTATTCTTCCGACGTTTCACGCCGCGCAGCAGCGGTTGAAGCGGATCGGCTCGCCGCAGCTTGCGCGAGAGAATCGGCACGAGTGCTGAATGGATAGGCACCGAGTTGATCTTGCCGGTCTTAGGCCGCTTCATCGTGATGCAGCGGTTCTCGATGTCGAATCGCTCGGGGCGCATATTTTCGAGCCTGTCGCGGTCGATGCCGGTCGTCAGTTCCAGCCAGCACATCAGCCTCTTGTCGCCGGTGGCGGGGATGGCGCGGAAGAGCGCGATGAACTGCTCGCGGCTGACGGCAGGTCGCTCTCGCGCGTGGTCGCCGCGGGGTTTCGACGTCACGTCGGCGGCCGGGTTTGGTCCGGTGTGGTATCCGCGGGCGACGCACCAATTCAAGAAAGCGTGCATTCCTCGCCATTTCCGGGCGGCCGTGGCCTGGCTTTTCTTCTGCGTCGCCATCCAGCGGTCCATCATGGCGCCGTCGATGTCATGGACGTACGGGTCGCTGGTGACGGCGTGGAAGTTGGCGATCGTCATGCGGTAATCTTTGAGCGTCGACGGCTTCAACGATCCGCACGAACCAATGAACTCCGGGCCAGCCGCCGAGACACGGATCGCGACGATGCGTCCGGCGTCGGCGGCGTCGCGCTCCCGGTTCTTGCGGAAAACGAAGTCGGCGGCGTCTTGGTGGTCGTGGAAATGACGACTCGGGCAGGCGTCCGGGCCGCCGGCAGGATCCGGCTCGCGCCAGCGGACATAGTAGCCCGGACGTCCGTCGCGAACGCCAGTCCCGTTGATCAGCCATGCCGTGCGCCGTCTTCCCACGCGCCCTCCGGGCGGTTAACATCCTCGCTGGCATCGCCAGAAGCAACCGCCGGGGCCGAATATCGACCCCCAAGCGCACCCCGCAGAAACGGGTATGTAGCGCAAGTACTTACAGGACAACGCTTGCCGAAGTGGCGGAATGGCAGACGCAGTGGATTCAAAATCCACCGACCGCAAGGTCATGAGGGTTCAAGTCCCTCCTTCGGCAGTCCCCGTCTTATCGCTAGGTGACCGCGTCTCGATACGCGTCCGGATTGAATCCGACGACCAGCGTCTTCCCCCGTCGGATCGTCGGCGCCCGCAAATTCCCCGTCGGCCCCAGCATGACGGCCATTAACTCCTCATCGCTGGGGCGGTCTCGCTTCAGATCAAAGGTAATCGCTATCGCCCCACGCACGACCACAACCCGATTCGCCGACCGCGCCAGCTCGAGCGCTTCCGCTCGCCCCAGCCTCGTCTTCCGGGCGTCCGTCGTCTCTTTGATGGGGACGCAATTCTTCTGGAGAAACGACTGCGACTTCGCGCACGTCGCGCAATTCCGGCGATGAAGGTACCAATCAACGGCCTGGGGCATGAAATGTCCGCCTGCGCTGAGGACTAGTGCATGTGCTCGGGCTTCGGCGGCGGAACGTGCAGTTTCGCCATCTCCGGAATTTCCGCCGCCATCTTCTCGCGGACCTTGGCCGCCCGGTACAGTCCCTCAAATCCCGCCGCCGCGTACAGGTATTGCCCGTCGCGCTGCCCGCCTTCCGGCGGCGGCACGGCCGCCGAGAACGCCTGCAACAACCCGTCATGATTGACGAACGAACCCTCGCGCTCTGCCCACGAGCACGCCGGCAGCACGATCGCCGCCGCCTCGCTCAGTGCGCTCGGAAGCGTATCCTGCACCACGAGCAACTTCACATGGCCGGCCGCGGCGAGCAGTTCCTTCGTCGCCCATTCGCCCGGATACCCCCCGCAGATCCACGCCGCCGAATACGACCCCTTCGCGGCCCGCTCGCAGAACTCCTGCAGCGCCACGACAGATCCGCCCGCCGCCTTCAGCACCATCTCGACGCCGCGGCGATTGGGGCACTTCTCCGCCCGGATCGTGAACTTCGCCGTCTGTCCGTTGGTGACCGGAAACTTCTGATCCGCGCCGCTGATCGGCACAGGCCCGAGCGCCAGCGTCGCCTGCGGCGCGACCGACCGGATGAACCTCACCAGCAGCCACGCGTCCTCGCAGCTCATGAACGGCGACAAAACCGCCGCGACCTTATCCGCGCCGTCGGTCTCGACCGCCTGCTCAAACCTCATCCGCAGGATCGTTGGCAGCTCGCTCCAATCGGGATACTCCGATTCCACCCCACGCCGCACCGCCAGCCGCGTGATTCGCCGCGGATCTTGCAGATATTTCCACCCAAACCGCCCCTCGTCGCACATCCAGAAATCGTTGACGCCCGGGTTGTATCGCGGCTTGAGCCGCCACACCTTCCCCTCGTTGTGATCGATCTCGATCGCACACCCGGAAGAGCAGCCCGCGCACACGCTCGGCGTGCTCTGTAGCATCCACACCCGCTGCTTCATCAGGAAGTCTTTGTCGAGCAGCGACCCGACCGGGCAGATATCCACCACGTTGCCCTGCAGCGGATTCTCGAGCGGAATACCCGGAAACACGTCGATCTCCGCCCGGTTCCCGCGATTCACCACGCACAGCTCGCCCGACCCCGCCACCTCGTGGCAGAACCGCACGCACCGCGAGCACATCACGCAGCGATCCTGGTAAAGCAGCGTCTTGCTGCCGACATCTTTCTTTGGATTCTTGGTCTTCGCCTCGACCATCCGGCTGGTCGCCTGCCCGAACTTGAAGCTGTAATCCTGCAGGTAGCACTCGCCCGCCTGGTCGCACACGGGGCAGTCCAGCGGATGATTCAGCAGGAAGTACTCCATGCAGTGCTGCTGGTTGTCCCGCACTTTGTCCGAGTCGAACCGGACCTCCATCCCGTCCCGCACCGGCGTCTGGCAGCTCGGCACCAGCCGCGGCGCCCAGACCAGCTCCTTCGTCTTCGGGTCCGGCTGCTTCATCTCCATCAGGCACAGCCGGCACGATGCCACCACCGACAGCGCCGGGTGATAGCAGTAGTGGGGCACATCCCACCCCGCCTCCAGCGCCGCCAACAGCACGGGAATTCCTTCGCGGCACTCGATCGTTTTTCCATCCAAGCTAATTCGAGGCATTGCACATCCAACGAACTAAAGAAATTCAAAGTCTATCCGCATGCCGGGTGCTCAGCCAGTTCGCGCGTTGGCGTCGGCCAAAGTCTGCGACCCAAGCCAAGTCGACTCTGGATTCACGATGCGGATTGAACTAGACCGGAATGTGCCGCCTCTGATCGCCGGGATCGATACCGGCCGACTGCAGGTCCTTTCGGAGTTTTAGCGCCACACCCGCATGATGACGTGCGGCATCGTAATCTCGCTTGGCGCGGTGGTACAGTTTTGCCAGGCAACGGTGGGGGAACGGATGGCGGGGGGCCAGCTCCGCCGCAACCTTGAATGCTTGGATGGCCCAGTCAATCTGCTTCAGGTCGGTGAGCGCAACCCCCAGGTTCATGTGGGTTTCAGCCCTCGCGTGGTAGAGCGACGCCGACCGCATGTGCTCATACACGGCATCCTCGGTCTTTCCGCGGTGTCGCAGCGCAACCCCCAACCCGTCGTGAGCTTCGTGCTCGTCCGGATCCAGCTCGAGCGCTCGACGAAACGCCGTCTCCGCCAGGTCGAACCGCTGTTGAAGATTGTAGATCCGGCCCATCTGCACGAAGACGCGGGGCAGCCGAATGTTCGCTGCTTTCACTTTCTCTAGGATGACGAGCGCCTCGTCATAATTGTTCGTCGCCGTCAGAAGTTGGGCATAAAGGATTGACGGGATCGGATAGTCCTGCGGGCTGCGCGCCGGTTCAGCGAGGAGTGCCGCGGCTTCGTTAAGCCGGCCGAGCGACATGAGGCACATCGCCTGACGCGCACGCAGGTTGGGCCCGTCGTCGTCCGGTCGTAGCTCTTCATACAGTGCAAGCGCTTCGACAAACCGGCCCGTGCCGAAATAGATCTGCGCGAGATTGTGCTTGTGATCCATGACCGTCCGCTTGACGGCCTTCGCCTGGTCGTCGCCGGGCGCCTCGATGTATCCGAGTTCGATCAATCGCTCGAAGACGATTTGCTCCGAGTACGGATCCTTTGCCATTTCCCCGCGATGCATGCCGTCATCCGGGTGTTCGCCCTCGTAGGTATCCACGTATTCGGGCACGATGGGTTGTTCGAAAATCTGCGTGAGGACCTTGCCGTCCATATCGCGTCCGACCGGCAAACCGAGGCAGGTGAGAACGGTCGGCGCCACATCCAGCAGCGAGGCCCCGTTTACAAGCTCATCCTTCTTGATGCCGGGCCCGCTGGCACAGAAAACTCCGTAGGGCCGATGCCAGGCGAGCGGATTGACTCCCGGTCCAAACCGCACGCCGGGGTGGTCTTTGTCCAGCTTGAGCGGGGGTCGCATTGTGTTGCTGTAAAATCCGTGATCGGAAACCAGGATGATCGTTGTATCTTTCCCCGCGAGTTCAACCAGGCGGCCCAACAGCATGTCGTGCCACTGATAACATCCGTTCATCACATCCTTGTAGAACTCGAACTCGTCATCCTGCGAGTGCTCCATCTTCGGCGGGTGAAACTCCATGAAGCCGTGGCCCATATGATCGATCATGTCGTAGTAGACGGCCATGAAATCCCAGGGTTCGTGCTCCATCAGGTACGTGGCCGCGTTATGAACGGTGGCGCACTCCGCCAGTACCAGGCAGAATTCCGCCAGCCGCGGGTCCTTCTGCTGATCGATCTTCGCCGCCAGCGGGATGAAGGGCAGGATCTGATCGGCCGTGATATCGTTGGCGCTGACACGCAATTCAAGCATCTGTTCCCGCAATCGCGCAGGATGAATCGCAAACTCGTCGCAGGGAGAATGCTCGGCCTGCAAGCCGCCAAATCGGCAGTATCGCTCGCTGAGAATGCAACCTCGGATGGGTTCCGCGGGATGTGAGGCATACCAGTTCACGATCGAGGTCGTCATCCCGCTCTGGCTGGCGATGTTCCAAATCGCTTTTGCCTTGCGGGAGGTGCTCGACACTGGCCGGACGTTTCCCTTTCCGTCGGGCTCAATAAACCCAACGATTCCGTGCTTGTCGCCGAGCTTCCCGGTCGCGATCGAGTTCCACAGAATGGGTGAGACGATGGGTGATAGCGTCGAAATGTTCCCCATGACGCCGTTCTCAATCAGGCGCTGAAGGTGGGGCATTCGCCCCTGGTCCATAAGCGGAGTGATCATTTGCCAGTCAGCTGCGTCCCAGCCGATCAGCAACACGCGTGAGCCGCTGCGCTTCGACAAGTTGACGTTCCTTTTCTTGACAAATAGAAAAAGACGCAGCCGTCACGATACGCGGCGGCTGCGTCTGGTTGTATTCATTTCACGCCCGACCCAGTCGAGTCGGAACCGCGAAGTTAGTTCTTGCGGCGTCGCAGCAGGCCGACGGCCCCGATGGCCAGCATGGCCAGCGTTCCGGGCTCCGGAACTGCGCCCGCTTCGATGTCTGCTCCGGAGGCCTCATAGGCCGCACCGAAGAAGAAAATGCCGCCCGAACCGGCCGCTCCGGTCGCCGGGCGAACTTCGGCATCGATCCAGCCGAATCGCGTGAGGCCACCAATGCTGAACCGCACACCGAGGAAACCGCGGACCGGCGTGTTCGCGACGTTCGCAAAGCCGCCGTATGGCGATATGATCGCACCCGAACGATAGCGCGATCCCATGGTGACCTGAGCCTGATTCCGCCAGTTATTCAGCGGCCCGATCGGATCACCGGACGACAGCGCGTTCGCGTAGTTGATAAATGGCCCAAGGTACCCGTCGATGGCATTGATGCCAAGCGCCGTAAACGGGCTGAAATTCGCCTGCCACTGCACGCCAGTGCCGGCGGCCTGCGGATTTCGGAAGCTGTAGACAAAGTCAACAGTCCCGTTCCCGTCAAAGTCGTAGTTGACCGGACCGGCAGTTGCCGGGGTCGCCGCGTTTGGAAGGTTCGTGGGCGGCGGTCGGGAGATGATCTGGCCATACGCCTGCGAGCCCGATGCCAGCGCCGCGGCACCCGCAACGCCTGCAACGGCCTTCTCGGCGCCGCTCAGCTTCTTCAGTAGTGACTTCTTCATTTATTCCTCCTCCACTTGCTTGCGTACGGGTCGCAGTTTCTTTCGCGAACGCGTCCGCGAGCAGCTTGTTCCTCTTCCGCTCGGCAGGGCTTTCCCGCCGATCAAGTCATCTTACCAGACTTGCCATGTCGAATGCAAGCCCGTTCGTCAAATTTCCAGTTCCGGAAGCCCTGTGAGCGCAACTACTTATCAGATTTCGTAAAGTCGCCGACAAGAAAACGAGGTGCACGCCAGACACCATCAGGCTCAATTCTTCTCGAAATTCGGATATCGTTCGTTCGATTGAGTCCGATATTATCTGCTCACACCTGACAACCCGCGCGCGTACAATGCACGCCGATGATGCGAATTCTGCGTTTCTCTGCAGTGCTGCTTACGGCGTGCAGCGTCGCTGCCGCCGCAAATGTCGATGAAATCCGCTCCCGCGGCACCCTCGTCTGGGGTGCCGACCAAGAAGGCGGCGGGCCCTTCGTCTACCCCGACCCCGCCGACCCCGAAAAGCTCGTCGGTTTTGAAGTCGATCTCGCCGCCTTGCTCGCCGCCGAACTCGGCGTCAAACCCCAGTTCTTCCAGGCCGACTGGAACACCCTCCCCAGCTTCCTCGACTCCGACAAGATCGACATCATCCTCAACGGCTACGAGCTGACTCTCGCCCGCTCCACCCAGATGTCCTCGTCGCGGCCCTACTACATCTACGAACTCCAGCTCCTCGCTCGCGACGACGACTCGCGTCTCCGCTCCTGGGACGACCTCCGCAAGCCGCCCCTCGATCGCAAATGGCAAATCAGCGTCCTCGGCGGAACCGCCGCCGCCCAATACCTCCGCGAGAACTTCGCTGACTCCGTCGACATCGTCGAATACAACGGCAACACCGACGCCATGCTGCAGGTCCGCTCCGGGGTCCACGACGCCACCCTTGCCGACCTCTGCGTCGCCAGCTTCTTCCGCGATCAGCCCCAGGAAAAAGGCCTTCGCTTCGTCGGCCAGCCCGTAGCCCCCGGCTACTACGTCATGTACGCCCGCAAGGGCGAGACGCAGCTCATCGCCGCTCTCGACGCCGCCATCGACAAAGCCATCCGCGACGGCCGCCTCAAAGCAATCTACGAAAAGTACCACCTCTGGAACGCAACCCAGGAGCGCCTCGCGACATCCTCCTCGGCCGTCGCAACGACCGCCGCCCCGACCGGCTGGACCGTTGTCCGTCGCTACGGCCCGCTTCTGCTCCGCGCCGCGCTGGTCACCATCCAAATCTCCATCCTCGCCATGCCCATCGCCATCGTCCTCGGCTTGCTCGTCGCCCTCGGCCGCCTCTACGGCCCGCGCTCGCTGCGACCCCTGCTCACGATCTACGTCGAGCTCCTCCGCGGCACCCCCGTCATGCTCCAGCTCTACGTCATCTACTTCCTGCTCCCCACGATCCTCCCCTTCAGCTTCAATCCGATCGTGGCAGCCGTCATCGGCCTTGCCATCAATTACTCCGCCTACGAATCCGAAATCTACCGCGCCGGCATCCAGGCCATCCCCGAAGGCCAGATGCAGGCCGCCCTCGCACTCGGCATGACTCGCGCCGCCGCCATCCGCCGCGTCATCCTGCCTCAGGCCGTGCGGATGGTAATCCCACCCGTCACCAACGACTTCATCGCCCTCTTCAAGGACACCTCAATCTGCTCCGTCATCGCAGTCACCGAGCTGACAAAGCAATACAATATGTTCGCCAACAGCACCGGCGCGATTCTCGAGCTCGCGGCGATGACGGCCTTGCTCTACTTGTGTATGAGCTACCCGCTTTCGCTCTTCGCTCGGTACATGGAGGGCCGCTTGGGCGTCCTTAAGCCCGCACTCTGAAATGAACGCGACCAACTCACCCCCGACAAATCCCGACGCCATGATCCGCGTCGCCAACCTCGTCAAGCGCTACAACGGCCACGCCGTCCTCGCCGACATCTCGCTCGACGTCCGCCGCGGCGAAACCGTCGCCCTCATCGGCGGCTCCGGCAGCGGCAAATCGACCCTGCTCCGCTGCATCAACGCCCTCGAACACTTCGACGACGGCCGCGTCCACGTCGGCGACCTCGCGCTCCAACCCGGCGCCCACGCCGCCGAGTACGAATCGATCCGCCGCCAGCTCCGTCGCCGCGTCGGCATGGTCTTCCAGCAGTTCCAGCTCTTCCCCCACATGACCGCGCTCGAAAATGTCATGTGCGGCCCGCTCTACGCCCAGGACACCCCGCGCGATCAGGCCGCTGAGAAAGCCCGCACGCTCCTTGAGCGCGTCGGCCTCTCTGAACGCATGCACCACAAGCCCTCCATGCTTTCCGGCGGCCAGCAGCAGCGCGTCGCCATCGCCCGCGCCCTCGCGACCGAGCCGCAGGCCATGCTCTTCGACGAGCCGACCAGCGCCCTCGACCCGCGCATGACCGCCGAAGTCCTCTCCGTCATAGCCGACCTCGCCGCCACTGGCCTGACCATGATCATCGTCAGCCACGCCATGAACTTCGTCCGCCGCTCCGCGACGCGCATCGAGGTCCTCGCCGGGGGAACCGTCGTCGAGTCCGGCACCCCCGACCAGATCTTCGATCAACCCTCCCACCCCAGTACCCGCGAACTCCTGCACCAGTCCCAGCTCAGCTAACCGCCGCCTCGCGCCGATTCCGCCGCTCTTTCCAGCAACCCCTGCGCGACACGCACGACCAATAATCGTCGACGTCTCCGCCGACCTGTCCACCTGACCGACTCGCCGGCGCATCACCTGCGCCCACGCGCAATCCACCGCCGCACCGACCTTGCCACCCGCACCATTTGCCTAGCGGCCCCTGTGTCCCTACGCCGAATCATCACTCGCTCGCCGCAGGTATCGACTGTTCGCCCGAACCGAGGATGCGCGTTGGAGCAGCGCATGAAGCACGCTCGATCGAATAACCACGCCTCCCGCCGCCGTCCGGGCTGCACCTCTTCAACCTTTGCGGAGGGCGCATGACCTCGTCCGCCGCCTCCTTCGTTGTCGATTCCCTCGTCGGCCTGCTCGGCGACATGCTGACGCTGCAGGACGCCCTCGACGTTACCCTGCATCGCAAGCTCGACGCCCTGAACCGTCACGACTCGCTAGCCCTCCGTTCCGCCGCCGACGACGAGCGCGCCGTTTCGCAGGACATCGCCCGCCTCGACGACCGCCGCCGCACCGTCCTCGCCCGCATCCACGCAGCGGCCGTCACGCCGGTCGATGACTTCGACACGATCACCAGCATCGCCGCCCGCGTCCCGCGCGACGCCGGCCGCCGCCTGGTCGATCTCTCGACGGCCCTGCGAACCCGGATGCTGGCCGTCGCCAACACCCATCGCGCCACGACCCTGGCCGTAGCCCAAATGCTCGCCGCCGATCGCCATGAATGTTCAACCGCGGCCCCCGCGTCGCGCCGCGCCCAATCGCTTTCTCTCTCGCTGCCGGAGTCCGTGCGATGAATGGACGCATCGCA
>CAZONT010000006.1:0-5354 GCA_964581285.1 uncultured Planctomycetaceae bacterium
GTCGCGTCCAGATTGCCTCCCATGCAGCCTGGCGCTTCGCGCGGTCGGGCAGGTCAAGCTGCCGGCCGGCCTGTTCAAGCGTCAACTCCTTGCCGTCGAGCGTCACCGTCATCGCGCCGCAGATTTTCTGATACTGCTGGCGGAGCTTGTCGTCCTCGGTTTCGAGCGGGACGTTGGCCTCGCGGAACAGATCGACGCGGCTGCGAATCGAGCGAACGAGGACTTCATACCGCCGCGCCGGGAGTTCGGCGTGTTGCGGGCACGCAAGAAACTTGCGGTCCAGTTCGTCCCAGGCGACGCGGGCCGGCGGGTCGATCTGTTCGATGAAATCGAGATAGGCCTTCTCTTTCGCCGTGTCGTCGGTCTGGCACGTCATGGCGACTTCGCGAACGTTACGCTCCTCATCGAGGGCCGCCCCGAGTTCGGACGCATCGCTCAGCCAGCGTTCCAGGTCGGCGACCGAGTGGAGCGGCCGGGAGCGGAGTTCGTCGAAGTAGGGCTGTATGACCGGCCAATCGCCGAAGTCGTCGTCGCGGCGGACAAAGCTCAGATCGGGCGGGGCGGTCAGGGTGTTGCCGTGTTTGCTCGCCAAGTGCAGGTCCCTCCGTTCGATCGGACGCTAGCGAGCGATCGGCGGTGCTGCAATCTCACAGGGCGGCAAAAAATCGCGGAGTAAAAAAGGCGTGCGGCACCCTGTTTGGTCTTGGCGCGGTCAAAGGGTGCCGCAGCGAGTGGAAGCTTGGTAATCCCCTTGCGAATATCTCCGCAAGTATGTTTTTGGGCGACCTGTCGTTCCCCAAGGTCCGCCCTGCATGCCTACAAGGCCTAACAATCCGAACGACAGAACTTTACGCGAGCGAGCTGGCGGGTTATCACAACCGAGCCAACCTACGACTCGCATTTTACCCAAATTAATGCTAGCAGGTCGCGCACTAAAGGCAAGGGTTATCCCCTAATTTTTATAAAGTGCTTTGCCGTAGGGGGTTGTGCTAACCCACGGTAGTGGGTCCGTCGTTGTCGACCACTTTTTCATCGCTGAAAGTGCAGAATCGCCGGAATTACGCGACGATTCGCCGACGACAATGTCCGACAAAGCCCTCCAGATCCTGAAAATCCCACGCTTCCCGCGGCGGATGGCCGCCCTTTGTGTCGCGAACGATCACGCCGTGCTCATCGACCAGCGCGCGAACGGCGAAGCGATCGCAGCGAGCTTCCTTCTGTCGTGGGTTGCGACGCGCTCGCCCGATGAGCCAGTGATAAAACTCGTGCAGAAAGACAAACAGCGCGAGCCGCTCGGCATCCGGCACGTCGATCAAATACACCTCGCGCCACCAGCAGCGACGGTTGCTCTGCGCGCGGGCGATGCCGGTCTGCACCTCAAGCGGATAGCGAACGGCCCGGCCGATGTTCACCAGAATGCGGCCTTCACGATAGTAGCAGACACCCGAGAACGGCGCGCCGCGGCTGTACCGCACGAAGACTCGCAGACAATCGTGGGGCCAGCCGGCCACGTGTCGCTCGAATAGCGCCGCAACCCTTGTCGTGTCGAGCGCGGTGATATTGCGAAGGATCATGGCTGCTCGCGCCTGCCTACGCGATGCCGGCTTTCATCAGATCCTGCAGGCGAATCACCCCCACCGGCGCACCGCGGGAGTCGGCGACAACCAGCGCCGTGATGACCGACGATCGCATGACCTCAAGGCACTCCACGGCGAGCGCCTCAGGTGCGATCCACGAGACCGGAACCGGAATGTCGTTCGGATCGCGCCGACTCCGCCGCCACGCATCGCGCACCGCCATGTCCATGGGCCGCTCATGCCGCTCGATCAGCCGCCGCAAGTCGCCATCAGTGAACACGCCGAACAGCCGGCCGTCGGCTTCGACGAGGCAGGCCATGCCGAGATGCTTGTCGGTCAACTCTTTCAGCAGATCGCGAAACGGCGCATCGACCGAGACGCATGGTAGATCGGCGCCGCCATGCATCAGGTCCTTCGCTCGCAGCAGCAGTCGGCGACCCAGCGGGCCTTCGGGGTGAAACTTCGCAAAGTCGGCCTCTTTCAGTCCGCGCGCGTCGAGCAACGCCATGGCAAGGGCGTCGCCCAGGGCGAGCATCAGCGTTGTGCTCGTGGTTGGGGCGAGCGCCAACGGACCGGCCTCGCGACACTTCGGAAGCGGTAAACAAACGTCACACAGCTCGGCCAATGGCGAGCGATCCTCGCACAGAGCAATCGCGTGGCCGCCGACGCGGCGGAAATGCCCGGCAAAGCGAACCATTTCCTCGGTGTGTCCGCTGCGTGAGAGGGCGATCAACAAATCATCCGGGCCGACCAGCCCGAGGTCGCCGTGCAGGCCCTCGACGGGATGCATGTACACCGCAGCAGTGCCGGTGCTTGAGAGCGTGGCTGCGATCTTGCGGGCAATGATGCCGCTCTTGCCGAGGCCGCCAACCACGACGCGGCCGCCGGTTGGAAGCGACAGGATTCGCGTAACGGCCGCACGGAACGGCTCGCCGAGCGTCTGGGCGAGCGACGAAAGCGCCCGCGCCTCCTCTTCGATCACGCTTCGACCGAGCAACACCGGATCGCTCAACGCAGATGCTCCTTCGGGCCGCCGGGAATTGTAACGAGGCCCGGCATGTTGCGAAAAGAAAAGCGGCAGGACCGCTCGATCCTGCCGCTGCTCGTGTTCACTGCCGGAGATTATCGCCTAGGTTTCGTCTTCGTCGCGATCGCCGCGGGCCGAGTCCAGGTTCTCTTTCGCGATCTGCTCAGCCAGCTTCTCTTCTTGTCCGATCGTCGGATAGTCCGACTCGCCGGGCAGTCGCATCTTGCCGGGGACCACGCCCTCGTCATCCGACTTGTAGTCGTAGAAGGCGCGATAGTGTTTGCGGAAGTAGCCGCCGCGGGTTGTTTGCACAGCATTCAGCACCGCGCCGAGGATGCGGGCATTGATAGCGTCGAGCTGGGCGCGGGCCCGCGTCAGCGCGCCGCGCGACGTATTGCGGAAGCGGCACACCAGCAAAACGCCGTCGACCGCACCGGCCAGCACAAGCGCGTCCGAGACGAGCAGGACCGGCGGTCCGTCGAAGATGACCTGGTCGTATCGCGAGCGGGCGTCGGCAATGAGATCTCGCAGGAAGCTGCTCCCCAGCAGCTCCGACGGGTTCTGTGGCGTCGGCCCCGAGCCGACAATGTCGAGGCCCGGTACCTCCGAAGCGACAACCACGTCCGACAACTTGGCCTGGCCGATCAGGACGTTGCTCAGGCCTTGCTCGCCAATGGCCGGGAAAAACTTTCGCATCGTCGGGCGGCGAAAATTCGCATCGATAAGCAGAACCTTGCGGCCGCTCATGGCGATTGCGGCGGCGAGGTTGACGGCGACAGTCGTCTTTCCGTCCTCAGCGCCGTTGCTGGTGACCAGCAGGACACCCTGATGCTCGACCGGCGCCGAGAAGAACAGGTTCGTGCGGAGCTGCCGGAACGTTTCGGCGATGACCGAATGCGGTGATTCGATCGACGCCATCTCAATGCGCCCGATCTCTATCTCCTCGTCGTCGACGTTCGGGATGCTGCTGAGAACCGGCAGGCCGATGTGGCGCTGAATGTCGCGCGGCGTGCGGACCGACGTATCGATGACTTCGAGCAGCACGGCGAGACCGACTGCAAGCATCAGACCGAGACCCAGACCGATCGGCACGTTGATAATCCACTGCGGGCTGTGCCGACGCTTGGGTATCTCAGCACGGGACATCTGCGAAATGCGCACCGACTTCTCGCGGCGAAGCTGCTGGTTCAGGTATTCGAGCTGCTGAGACAGATTCTGATGATTCTCGCGGAGGCGTTCGCGCTCCTCAAGCTCCCGCATATAGCGCGCGATTTTTGTGTCCATGTCGCGCTGCTCGGCCTGCGCCTGTTCGACCTGCTCGGCGAGCTTCTGTTCCTGCTCCTGGGCCTGGTAGTAGTCGTTGCGGGCCTGGTCGAGCTGCTGGTTGCGATACTCGTTAATCTTCTCCAGCGTCGCGCTCGCGAGCCGATCCGACAGCTGCTGCACCGTCGCGGCCATTTGCTTCGACTGCCGATGGTTCGGCCCGTAGGTCGACGCCAGCGTCTCCAGCGAAGTCCGGCCGTAATCGAGCCTGGAGCGAAGATCGGCCAGCACCGGATCGGCGGCCAAGGCGGCCTGCATATCAGCAGACACGGGCATCTCGTCCGCCTTCATGTCGCGGAGCGTTTCCCAAAGCTGCTTTCGCCCGAGCTTCTGCATTTCGAGCTCGGTTCGCAGGGCCGTCAGGGTCATCAGTTTCTCGTTAACCGGGTTGGTGCCCCCCGTCAGAACTGCGGCAGGAAGCTGCGCCCGCAGGTTGTCAAGATTTGTATTCTGCTGATCGAGGAGCGACTTGGCGTTACCCGCCTCCTTGGTCAGGCGGTCCACTTCGGTTCGGAAGCGATTCTTCTGAATCTCATTGACTTTGCTGATGTACTTTCCCACTACCGTGTTCGTGATGTTGGGCAGGTCCGCCGGGTTGCGTCCCGAAACCTGGACAACCATGAAGCTCGTGGCCGGGATCGGGGTGACCGCGATGATGCTGTCCAACTCCTTGACGAGATCAAGCGTCGGATCGTTCTTGAGCATCAGCTCGCGGTACCACGTCGTCTCTTTCACTTCGGGCGACTCGAGCGCGTCCTGCAAAACGCCCGGGCTCGTGACGATGACCGCCTGATCCTTGACCAGGGCTTCCATTTCCAGCGCTGTCAGACCACGTGTGCCGAGCTTGTCCTCAAGTGCAACGTCGCCGGGCGTCACCGACTCAACCTTTACCTGTGCATCGGACCGGTACTCGGGAGCGTATTGAATCCACAGAACTGTCACGCCGATGGTCAGTCCGACGATCAGGAGCCAGATGAACAAAACCATGACCATCCGCTGGCGCACCGCCCGCAGGATGTCCGCCGCGGTCAGCGAGAAGCCGGCGCCGCCGTGCGCGGGCCCGCCTGGACGCCGATGTTGTGCCGGCCAGATCCCTCCCTGGCCGGAGAGCGGATTCGAGCCCGAAGCGGCAGTCAATGTCGTCATGATGATCCCAGCCTTCTTGCGGTGTCTGTCGCCGTTACCTGGCCGGGATTTCCCGACCAGCCGTTGGAAGTCTGCTGTACGCGCGAGCTTTCCGGGCCCATTCACCACGGCGGTTGCCGCGCGAGCCGGGGGCACTCACAAATACATCAACGACCGTCTATTACATCGGTCGCAGGCTTACTTCTGGCTTGACAGCTCTTTCAGGGCTTTTTCGGCCTTACCCCTGAATTCGGTTTCTTTCGCTTTATCAGCCACGCGGATGGCGGCTTCAAAGCGAGTGC